>NZ_GL830989.1:0-53417 GCF_000188195.1 Succinatimonas hippei YIT 12066 | reverse complement strand
TTCGGGCGATCGCCTGGGTCACGGTCAGGACGTCTGTCAGGTCTAAAGTTCGGGTGATCACCTGGACCGCGATCTGGTCTTCTATCAGGTTTAAAGTTAGGTCCGTGGTCTGGATGTTTTTTTGGCTTTAGCTTTTTATGTTTGGGAGGAGGCGGAGGTTTATGCCCGCGCTTGTTTCTATCTGCAAATAAATTGTCTTTTTCTTGTAAAAAGGCAAGTTTTACAAAGGATGAGTCGACACTGTTTACGATTTGCATGTTTTCTGCAGGATCGCTTATGTCGCTTAATGGTAAGGAAAAAGCACATCCTGACCATATAAGTAAAGAGCAACTTCCGGCTATAATAAAAGATTTCATAGAAGTCTCCTATTGCTGTTTGCCTATTACTTACTCTATAAGGGTAAACTTAGGGAAAATATAGTAAAGTATTGTAAATTTGTGACAACTATAAAGATTCTGTACAGACTGGGTGTTTAAATTCTGTCTATGTTGAAGGATTTTGTTAATTGAGGTGATGTTGGGAGCATATATAAACCGGCGCATGAGCGCCGGCAAAGTGTGTAAATAAGAGTTAAGCGTTGTGGCGAGCTTCACGCATAATACGTTTCATTTCACGCACCGCCTCGCCAAGACCCGTGAATATTGCCCGGGCGATGATGCTGTGTCCGATATTGAGTTCTTCCATTTCAGGAATTGCAGCGATCGCAGCAACATTGTTGTAATTAAGGCCGTGGCCTGAATTTACGTGAATCCCTAAAGAATGTGCATATGCAGCCATTTCTTTTAGACGATTAAGTTCAAGAGTCCTTGCTTCATCGGTTACTGCATTAGCATAAGCACCGGTATGAAATTCAACATAAGGCGCACCTACTTTTAAAGCGGCATCGATTTGTTCTTTTACCGGATCAATAAACAATGAAACTTTGGTTCCGACTTTTTCAAGTTTACGAATGGCTGCGTCGATTTTGTTCATTTCTCCGACTACGTCCAATCCGCCTTCTGTGGTGATTTCCTGACGGCGTTCAGGAACAAAGCAGGCAGCCTGCGGAGCAAGCGCTGCGGCAATACCTAAAATATCATCGGTAACTGCCATCTCCAGGTTTAATTTAGTTTGTACCGTTTCACGAATAATTCTGACATCGCGGTCAGTGATATGACGGCGATCTTCACGTAAGTGCGTAGTGATTCCGTCGGCACCGGCCATTTCGGCAACAGCAGCTGCAGTTACGGGATCAGGATAGGTGCCGCCGCGAGCATTGCGGACGGTTGCGACATGATCGATGTTTACGCCTAAATAAATTTCTTTCATAGTTGTAGCCTGTTTTTTTAATTGAAGAAATTTTTTTCAATTATAGAACAAAGTTGTAAAAAGAAAGGACACGGTGCATGAGTTTAATTCTCATACACCGTTAGTGCGAGATTAACTTTTGCTTAAATCAATATCGGCAGGCTTGGGAGGTTCTTTTAAAGCCAGAATAATGAAGATAGCTAAAACTAACGCAGGAAAAATAGTAGCAATCATTCCGATTCTCAGACCGAAAATATCTCCGACAAATCCGGTAATTACCGATTCAACGTATCCCATGCCGAAAGTAAAGCCGAGCATCATTGATGCGGCAAAAGCGGCATTGCGGGGTAAGAGACGCTGTGCCCAGACAATAGCTGCAGGAGTGGAACCGTACATGCCGGCACCTGCTAAAAACAAGGCAACCATGGATAAGAACGAGATATCAAGGCGCCATAAGAAAAAGCCTAAAGCTATTATGGTAACGATATAAGTGGAAATAATTAAAGATCTGAGTCCGAACTTGTCTGACAAACCGCCGGTCGCTAATCCTCCGAAGACAGTACCTACAAGAAGGCACATCAAAGCAAGGCCGCTTTCAACGGTTGAGTAGCCGTGATCAGTAAGCAAAAGCGGCAAGAACACAACTAAAGCGCAGTAGCACCATGATCTTAGGGCAATAGACGTATTTAAAAAGATAAACTGTTTAGATTTTATGATGCTTTTTAAGTTTATCTGCGGACCGTTGCCGCTGTCATTGCGCGGCGGTGTGACATAGAGCCTTTGCTTATATACCATCAGAGAAACGATAAGCGCCAATAGGAACAGAGCCGGCAGGCTCTTGTCGGTAAATTGTTCGATAAACGCGGCAATGATGAGCGGCGCGATGGCAAAGCCTAAATTGCCGCCTGCTATATAAATACTGGTTGCAAATGTCTGATAGCGTTTTGGCGAAATATCATGAACAATCCCCGCACTTATCGGATGGAAAGCCGAGCTGCAGATACCGGAAAGCAGAATGATGAAAATAAGAACGTAAATATTGGGACTCCATCCCACGATACTGGCAAAAAAAGCACCGGTTAAAATCGATAAAGGCATCAGATAATTTACCGGTTTTTTATCTGCCCAGATACCGATAGGCGGCTGCAGGAAGTTGGTTGAAACTGAGAATACCATGAACAAAGCCGCGCTTTGGGAGTAGGAAATTCCGTAACGGGCAGCCAGAATCGGCAGCATGATTGGCAGGACGTTACAGAAAAAGTCACTTGTAAAGTGAGAAAGGCTCATGATTGAAACATTCGACCATGAGGCTGCAGGAAGGCTGATGGCGGTAACAGTTGCTTTCATAAAAAGTAGCTTAAATTTTACTGAGATACGGTTAAAAGCATTTTTTCCAAATCTTCTTTAGTAAAATTATAAATTTTACCGCAGTGCTGACAGGTCATGGAAGTACCGTTATCAGAAATAAGATTTTCAAGTTCAGTGCGAGGCAGACCTTTTAATGCTCTTTCACAGCGTTCGCGCGAACAAACGCATTTAAATTGAATTTCCTTAGGATCAAAAACCTTTACTTCCTCTTGAACAAAAAGATTATGAAGATTTTGATATAAAGACAGTGATGTGATTTCTTCATATGTCATGGTTGAGCAAAGGGTACTCAAATGTTCAAGCGACAGATGGTTATCCTTTATTTCAGGGATAATCTGCAGCATGATAGCACCCGCTTTATGCTCTTTAGCATTTGCATAAATAAAGAAAGTGGTGTCAAGCTGCTCCGAATTTTTAAAGTAGCCTTCCAGGGCTTTGGCAAGGCTTACGGTATCAAGGCTTACGATGCCTTGCCATTTATTGCCGTCTTCAGGGAAAACGGAAATAACCAGGACGGCATCTTCTCCGCAGATATCTTTAAAACTCAGCTCCCCTTCATAATCGTTGCCTTCAATTAAAGCGGCACTGCCGTAAAACGACAAATCTTTATCGATGTTGATTAAGGCGTATTTTATGGCGTGATCTCCCTTACCGCCTAAAATCTGTACCATGATTTGACCGTTGGCTTTAAGCGTTGAACCGATAAGAATTGCCGAGCAGGCAAGCTCAATTAAAAGCTGTTTTACTGAAAGGGGATAATTATGGTGTTCTAAAAGTTTAAAACAAGGGGTATCCATCTGCATAATTTCACCGCGAACCCCGTGTTTTTCAAAAAGAAAACGAATTATTTTATTTTGAGTATCTTGATTTAAGACTTCGGTCATTTTTAATCCTCTTTTTAAAAACCGTTTTGTTTAAGGTTGATTAGAGCGCGGCGTTCTTTTTTATTAGGTTTGGTGTCAGGACGCGGATTGATAAGTGCAAGTTCTTTATTCATTCGGGAAATTTCTTCGCGGCGCTTAATGCTTTCTTCCGTCTCTTTATAAAGAAGCTGAGCTTCCTTTGCAGGACCTCTGGTGTCGGAAATGCCTAATACCACGATTTCGCGGCGGGCATTACCTTGCAGAAGCTTTATTACTGCACCTATTTCAACAGGTCGCGCTGGTTTGGCGCGGGCCCCGTTGTAATCAACTTTTCCGCCTTCGATCATTTGCCTTGCTATAGAACGGGTTTTATAAAAACGCGCCGCCCACAGCCATTTATCGATACGAACCGTTTTTTCTTTTTCTTCGCTCACTTAGTTTAATCTTCAACCTGAAAATGTGTTAATTTGACATGTGAAGTATAAGTGAAATCTAAAATAAGGGATAGCGTTATGAATCTTAGCGCGTTAAAAAAGAATCCTCCGCAGATTTTAGGAAGGCGCAAACACAAAGTTTCAAGAATTTTTACGGTAGAAGAGCTGGATTTGCAGTTTTCTAACGGTACTAAAACCGTTTATGAAAAAATTTGCGGCGGATCGGGGGCCGTGATGTGCATTCCCTTTGACGGAACACACTTTTTATTAAGTTCCGAGTATGCCTGCGGGCTTGAAGGTTACTCTTTAGGTTTTGTCAAAGGAAAGATAGATAAGGGAGAGACTCCGGAAGAGGCTGCCGTAAGAGAACTTGAAGAAGAGATAGGTTTCGGGGCAAAGCGTCTTACCAGATTGCGCAGGACTATGACTGTAGCTCCCGGCATGCTTGAGCTTAAGATGCACGTGTTTTTGTGCAGAGATCTGTATCCGTGCAAGCTTACAGGTGATGAGCCCGAGCCTATTGATATTATTAAGGTATCGATAGAAGAAGCTAAAAATTTACTTTTTGACGTTGATTCTCCGCTTATGGAAGCACGATCTATAGGAGCATTGGCACTTTCTTTGCATGAAATTGGTGCAATCTAGTTATTTGTTCTGTTTCTTGCCCTATAATTTTCTTTTACATTTTTTAGATTAGATGACGGTCTATTGCCGTCTTTAAAATTAGGACGCAGCCTAAAAGCTTGCATTTTGCTACTTTCCTTTAGGAGTACAGTATGCGCCACTTGTTAACCGGTTTTGAATTTTCTCAAGACGAGTATCTTGATATTATCAATACCGCCGCATCAATGAAAAAAGATCCTAAAGCTTACGCTGACACCTTAAAAGGCAAAGCCGGAGCTTTGTTATTTGAAAAACCTTCTTTACGTACCCGAACCACTTTTGAACTTGCTTTGTTCCGCTTAGGCGGTCACGGAGTTTATCTTGACGAGCAGAGCGGAGAACTAGGCGTACGTGAAACTATCGCTGACTATGCCCGTAATCTTTCGCGCTGGACCGACTGCTTAATCGGCCGTGTATTTTTGCAAAGAACTTTAGAAGAGTTAGCGGCAACCGGATCCGTTCCCGTGATTAACGCTTTATCCGATTTATATCATCCGGCCCAGGCTATGGCCGATTATATGACCGTAGGGGAGCATTTGGGATCAATTAAGGGTACAAAGCTTGCGTATTTAGGCGACGGTAATAACGTAACTAATTCTTTGCTTGTAGCCGGTGCTATTTTAGGCGTGAACGTTACATGTTTCTGTCCTCTCGGCAAGGGACCTGATGTTCAGATTTTTAATAAGGCAGCTGAAATTGCCCGTAAGAACGGTTCAAAACTTGAAGTTTTAAGCGATCCTTCTAAAATATCAGGATTTGACGTCATTTATACCGATACTTGGGTATCTATGGGTGATAACACTCCGCTTGACAGCGTGAGAAAGCTTTATATGCCGTTCCAGATTAATGATGAAATGGTAGAAAAATCAGGCGCTAAGATTGTTTTGCATTGTCTGCCGGCTCATCGCGGTTACGAAATTACCGACTCGGTTATGGACGGCCCGAAATCAGCAGTTTTCGATGAAGCGGAAAACCGTCTGCATATTCATATGGCTTTGCTGGCAAAACTTGTCGGCTAAGACTTTTTGAGGAAATAAAAGATGTTAAAGCATGAGAAGAAACAGTATAAAAAGGTTGTCTTAGCTTATTCCGGCGGCCTTGATACTTCAACTATCGTTCCTTGGCTTAAAGAGAACTACGGCTGTGAGGTCGTATGTTTCGTTGCTGACGTAGGTCAGGAGCGTGAGGATTTGGACGGTATTGAAGATAAAGCCAAAGCCTCCGGTGCAACAAAGTGCATTGTTAAGGATTTACGCGAAGAGTTTGTTCGTGATTATGTCTACGAGACCTTCAAGACCGGTGCTATCTACGAAGGCGATTACATGTTAGGTACCGCAATCGCTCGTCCGGTTATTGCCAAGGCTATGGTTGCTTGTGCTCTTGAAGAAGGTGCAGATGCGATTGCTCACGGCGCTACCGGTAAAGGTAACGATCAGGTGCGTTTTGAAAGTGCCGTTGCCGCTTTGGCTCCGCAGCTTGATGTTATCGCTCCGTGGCGTATTTGGGATATGCAGTCTCGTGAGGAGCTGCTTGCTTATTTAAACGAGCGTAATATCCCGTGCAAGACCACTTTAAAGAAGATTTACAGCCGTGATGCCAACGTTCTTCATATTTCAACCGAAGGCGGTGAGCTTGAAAACACTTGGAATCCTGCCTCTGAGAATGTTTGGGTTTGGACTACCGATCCTTTAAAGGCTCCTGATACTCCTGAAACTGTTGAAATTACCGTTGAAAAAGGCGTCGTTACCAAGATTAACGGTAAAGACATGACTCCGTTTGAGTCTATCAGCTTCTTAAATGAAATCGGTGCACGTCACGGTGTCGGTCGTGTTGATATTACCGAGAACCGTCTTGTCGGCATGAAGTCCCGCGGCTGCTATGAAACTCCGGGCGGAACCATTATTTACAAGGCTCTTCGCGCTATTGAACAGCTGGTTTTAGATAAGAATACCCGCTTGTATCGTGAACATTTGGCAATTGATTTTGCCCAGCTCGTTTATGACGGCCGCTGGTTTACCCGTTTGCGCGAAATCATGATGGCAGCTGCTGACGAGATTGCAAAAGACGTTAACGGTAAAGTCGTTGTTCGTCTTTACAAGGGCAATATCGATGTTATTCAGAAGGATTCACCTAACAGCCTCTTTAACTTTGATTTCGTAACTTTCGGTGCTGACCAGGTTTACGATCAGAAAGACGCTGAGGGCTTTATCCGTTTGTACTCTTTGCCTTCACGCATCCGCGCTTTAAACGAGCAGCAGCGTAAGCAGTAATTTAGGAGATGATACGCCTAAAAAGACGTATTTTCCCTTCGCAATAGAATGAAGGGTATGTCAAAATAGAGCCTGACTAAAAAAGAGAGTCGGGCTTTTTTCGTTTTATTTACACAGGATTATTTGTTATGGCTTTATGGGGCGGCAGATTTACTCAAGGACCTGATCAGAGATTTAAAGATTTCAACGATTCTTTAAAATTTGATTATCGTATGGCAATTGAAGATATTGACGGATCGGTAGGCTGGGCCAAAGCTTTATGTGAGGTCGGTGTTCTTACGGAAAAAGAATGCGCTGATTTACAGCAGGCTTTAAAAGATCTTAAAGAAGAAGTCAGTAAAGATCTGCACGCGGTTGCCGTTGCCGGAGATGAAGATATTCATTCATATGTTGAAAGACGCCTTATTGAAAAGGTCGGCGATTTAGGTAAGAAGCTTCATACCGGAAGAAGCCGCAACGATCAGGTAGCTTTAGATTTAAAACTTTGGTGCCGCGGGGCGGTGGATGAGATTTTAAAGGCAATTAATCATTTGCAATTAACTCTTTTGGATTGCGCCAAGCGTCATGAGGGAGATATTTTCCCCGGCTATACCCACCTGCAGCGTGCTCAGCCGGTTACTTTCAGTCATTTTCTCATGGCTTATGCTCAGATGTTTGAGCGCGATTATGCCAGATTGGAAAATGCTCGCGAGTTAATGAATGTTTGCCCTTTAGGCTCTGCGGCTTTAGCAGGAACGGCTTATAAAATTGATCGAGAAGAATTAGCTAAATCTTTAGGGTTTAGCGGTCCTACACGCAACAGTCTTGATGCCGTGTCGGATCGCGATCATGTTCTGGAATTGTTATCCTGCGCTTCAATTTCCATGATTCATTTATCCCGTTTTGCTGAAGATTTGATTATTTACAACAGCGGCGAGGCCAATTTTATTGAATTGTCCGACAAGGTAACCTCAGGATCTTCATTAATGCCGCAGAAGAAAAATCCCGATGCTTTAGAGCTTATTCGCGGTAAATGCGGACGCGTCGTCGGCGCATTGTCCGGCATGCTGGTAACCGTTAAAGCTTTGCCGCTTGCTTATGATAAAGATCTGCAGGAAGACAAAGAACGTTTGTTTGATGCGATTGATACTTGGCATGACTGCCTCTATATGGCAGCGCTGGTACTTGAAGATCTCAAGCTTAACAAGACCAATGCAATTAAAGCGGCTAAGGGCGGATACTCAAACGCAACAGAGCTTGCTGACTATCTTGTAAGTAAGGGCGTTCCTTTCCGTGAAGCTCATTCCATTGTCGGACGTACCGTTTTGTATGCAATTCAAAAAGGTAAAGCTCTCGAAGATTTATCAGTTGATGAGTTTGAGCAGTTTAATAATGTCATCGGCGGTGATGTTTATGAGGCTTTAGAGCTTAGCAATATTATCAAGAAGCGTGATGTCATCGGCGGTGTCGCTTTCAATCAGACCACAGCTGAAATTGAAGCGCTAACTGCAAAAGTTAAAGCTCGCATGTAAAATTTTAGTCAAATTAACAGCGGCGCCTTTTGAGCGCCGTTTGTTATTTGGTGTGCGCGGCATGCACACAATCCAGGAGGTGAAAGTCCTCGGATCGGCTGTACAGGGCAAGATCGAAGCCTAGCACAAGGTGGATGCCGTGAGGCATTGGCTGAAAGCAGTGTGATGGCATGACTCAAGCGCTCCGACGAATAGAAATCGCATCAGGCCGCCAAGTCGGGAGAGTCTGCCAAACAAGACGTAACCCAAATCTGTAACGTAAGACGAAACGGTAAATGCGGCGGAGCCGAGTTAAGGATTAGTGTCGCTTACCCGCGGAGGTCTGACAGGTAGCGTAAAACGCTATAGGTAAAGCCGAACCGGCAGAAGTCAGATGTGGTCATAGTAGCTGTGAGTATCAGCGAAGGGCCGAAACATTAGATGTGCAAAAGCGCGCAAAACTGCACGTGAAGATGAAAACCGCCGAAAACAAAGGAAACCTAATCTGCCTGCAAACCGAACGTATAACGGCGGAAGCGGTGGGAAAACCCCGTCAGCAGGAGGAAAGGAGCGGAGACACGAGCACACAGCAAACAAGTAGCACGAGGATCAAGAAGGTGGTAACCTTAGAAGCTATACTCGGGTACGGAAACCTGAAAGAAGCCGCGCTTGCAGTACGCAGGAACAAAGGGGCAGCAGGAATAGACGGAATCAAAACAAAAGAGCTCGTCAAGTGGTTCTATGACCACCCGTACAAGCTGACGGAGTCCATCAAAAGGCGGTACATACAAACCGCAGCCAATCAAAAGAGTATACATACCAAAGCCCAACGGTGAAAAGCGACCTCTAGGCATTTCAACAGTGGTGGACAGGACGGTACAGGCCGCAGTGGCAAACGTCCTGCGGGATGAATATGAGAGTCAATTCTCAGACGGCAGTCACGGCTTCCGCCCACAAAGGGGATGCCGTACAGCCATAAATCAAGCGCTAAAGTATGCCAACGAAGGATATACTTACGCTATAGATTTGGATCTGAGAAAATTCTTTGACACCGTGAACCATAGCAAAATGCTGCAGGTGCTTTACAAGACAATCAAAGATCACTAGAGTGATGAGGCTAATCAGCAGAATGCTGAGAGTTAAAATCATGGAAGAGGGGAAGTGCACCAAGTCACAAATCGGGTTACCGCAAGGCTCAGCCTTAAGTCCCGTATTAGCGAATATCCTGCTTAACGAGTTGGATCAAGAGCCGGATAGAAGAGGCCTGCACTTCATCAGATACGCTGACGATCTTTTGATTTTGTGTAAAAGCCAAAGGGCGGCGGAAAGAGTGCTGATAAGCATCAGTCGCTTTATCGAAGAAAAGCTTTTCCTGCAAATAAATAAGGAAAAGACGCAGGTAAGCAGGCTGAGCCCTAAGGTCAAATTCCTTGGATTTGGCTTTTATCAGAACAGGAATGGCACATGGACAGCCATCGTGCACGCTAAGAGTCGGGCAAAGTTACGCGACAAAATGCGAGAGTTGCTCGACAGGAGGTGTCCCCGGGGCATCGAAGCTACAAAAGAACTGTTCAATTCCATTCTGAGAGGTTGGGTAAACTATTACGGATCTGCCATTAGTAAATCCTACGGGGCAAGTGAAGATGGCTGGATACGACGCAGAATACGCCAAATTTATCTCAAGCAATGGAAAAGGAATTGGACACGTTTTGTAAAGCTATGGGGAATGCACGATAATAAGCCCGAAATGGAGTATAGGTGTGCAGAAATAGCGTTCTCACACGAAACATACTGGGCAAGAGCCAAAACGTCAAACCACGTTCTTACAAACAATATACTCTACAAGGAAGGCTGGCAAACGATCGCCGCACTCAAAAGAAACACAGAGAGTGTGGTACTAATCTAATGGGGAGCCGTGTGCGTTAGAGCCGCATGCACGGTTCGGAGGGAGGGGCAAGGCGCTAAACGCCATCCCCTACCCTATTAAGTGATAGTTTGGTTCTCGGCATCAATAATGTACGCAAAATAATGAAGCATTGTTCCCGAAAGAAGTTCTAGACCGTATTTTTGTTTTTCTATTTGATTTTTTGCTTCTCTTAATAAATTTGTTTGCTGTTTTTGGCTTTTTGCTAATTTAAATTCAAAAATTAATGCATCGTTTCCTATGATGGCAATCAAATCAGATCTGCCGTTTAAATTGGTACTTTCACGTAAAACATTTACTTTACTGTAAAGAAGTGCTTGCCAAATAGCGTCTCTGCATAAACTTTCATTAACTAAAATTTTAGATGTGTAGCTAAATTCATGAAGAATTTTTGTAAACAAAGATGCAATTTTTTGTGCGCTGAAAGTTTTCAGTGTGGAAATAACATGTTTGGAACTGGGACTTTGCTCACTTTTAAGAACATACTTTAACATCAATTTGGATAATGCTCTGTCAATTTCCAAATTGGGAACTTGCAGATAAAGATCGTCTCCGTCACTTTCGTGAATACTGAAATAGCCTGCTTGAGATAAAAGAATTTGTTTGGGCATAGTGATGAAAATATCTGCCGATTATTGTTTTTTTTTGATGTAGTTTAAAAAATTAATTATTTTAATGCACTATACTGATAACAAATAAGGTGTTTATGTGTTTTACGGATGTTTTTAAATGCTTGAAAATTTTATTCGTGCTTATGCCGATAGGATGGCGTTCCCTTCTGAACTTATCAAAGAAGCGGCAGCAAGCGATGATAAGCAATTTGTTTTAACGCTTGCGGGTAAATTCTGTGTTTTAAATGAAATAGCTTTGGAAGATAGGGTATATGCCCAAGCGATCATGGCTTTTGATAAAAGCAGCGATGATACTTTAAGCTTAATTAAAAATACTCGCAATAAGTTAAGAAATAGGGGAGGAGAGTACGGTTTTATAATTATTGACGACAAAACAGGCGCAATCGGTTTTTATGCCGCTATTTGTCTAAATGATTGCGACGTCGGATCCTTTTTTAATTTTATGCAGGCACTGTTGCGTGTCGGTGCGGCAGTGAGCGGGATCGAAGATTCGCAAGCCTATTTAGATAAAGTTGAAGCCTACCGTGAGTTTGATTTTGAGAAATGGCTCAAAAACGCCGGAATTTCCAGGGAGGTTCTTGCAAGTCTCGGTTTTTGTATCGCTTTTAACGACGTTTCGGTGTTAATTCATCTTATAGAGTCAAATAAAAGCGTGCATCTTGTAAGTCTTATCGCTTCTGATGTCAAAGGTACGGGTTTTGTGCAAAGTATCGCAAATAATGCTGCATTCAATGCTTTAAAGGGATTTGTCGTACGCGGCAATGCGCTTTATTTTGAAAGCATTATTTGTGCTCCTGATTTTGCTCCTGAGGATTTTTCATCATTTCTTGCAAACCATGCATCAGATGCGAAAAATGCTGTGTCCGTTTACAAACAAAGCATTAAAAGTGAAGAAATTTCGACTGACTCTGCAGTAGATGAAAGCATGCAGGATAGTGTTTTATCAGTATTAAGACAGAATTTTCTTGAGGTGTAATATGACAGAACGAGTATTTTCCGACAGCAGTTTGCTGCAGCAAATTGACAATTTATCTTCAAGAGAGCTTTCCCAAGAGGAGTTTTCCGCACTAACCGATGTCAATAACAAGGGCGGAAAAGTCTCCCTTGATGATGAAGGCAAAATTTTCGTTATCCGTCCCGAGGCTCGCCGTCATAACAGTTTCGTTCGATTTTTTGTAGGACTGTTTAAAGGTCATGATGCAAAAATAGCATATCAAAGAGAGCAAAGAGCTTTAGATAGATTGGAAGACTTTAAACAAAACGCGGAATTTTGTTCTGCTTTACAAACTGTCGTCGCTAAGTATGTGATGAAAAATATAGCATCCTCAAATCTTGGCGATATGAACAGCAAGTTTGAATATAGCCGTGTGGTTTGGGGAAATTTGTCAAGGATCGTACAGCCCGAGTCAGAAATCAAAACCGGGGATGTACAGAAAGCCTTAGACAGCAGCCGTCTGATGACAGACACACGAATATCCAGAGCCGTGATTTTGTCTTCATGTAAGAGTCAAGTCGGTTTTGACAATATTTATTTTCACGGTAAGACAATGGGGCCGCGCGAGTTCGTTTTAATGCAAAAGATGGAAGCTGAGCATCAAAGAGAATTGCAGGCAGCGCAAAATGCCGCACCCGGAACTCAGGAGCCCGCAGTTAAAGATGGAGCGCAGCTGCTCCAGTGGGCTGAAAAACAACTGACGAGCGAGGAAAGCGTCATTACCGGTCTTAATTCTTATATTATGTCAAATCCCGATTCTGTGGAACTTTTCCTTGATCGACAAGATATTGACCGCATGTGTGAATTATTGGCTGACCCTAAAGGACTTAAAGGAGACAAGGGTGAGGAATACAGTAATCTTTTAGGTAAGGTTGCCGTTAACTTTTATCAAAAAGTTGCTGAGGTAGCGCAGCAGCGTATTGAACAAGGAGACGATCCTAAGGATGTGGCCACGAGTGTGGCAACCATGCTGTCTATCTGCGGACGCTCGCAGTCCCCTGCGGATTTTGTACAAAATATTCAAGCGGCAATGGCGGTAACGCCACCTGCTGTTACTGACGGTCAAAATCCAAATGATGTCAATGAGCTGCAAACTAGAGCAGCCGTCCGTACGGCGTCATTGCAGCCTGAGGTTTCAGCACAAACTGCAATCAACAAGATTAAGCAGTTGGCTCAATCTTTTAAGGTTTCAGTACCCATAGACGATAAAACTGCATCCAGGATTGTAAATTTCTGCGAAAAAATGAGAGTTATGCCTGAGTTTTTCATGAAATCTGTGGCCGAGCTTTCTGAATTGCTTGCAGAAATTAATACAACAGGACCTTCACAAATTAATGAAAAAATATCCGAGCTTGCAGAAAAGGTAAGAGAGTCCGCTAAAGAGTCCAAAAAGGCTACACATCCTAATGAGCCTAATTATGTTCCTTCACCTGAGGCTCAGGATTATTCCACTACCCTTAAATGTGCAATGGTATTTTTAGGCTTTACTGCAGGAGCTCAGTCTTTGCAAAGATTGTTCAGGTTAAGCGATTGCCTTGAAAATGCCAGTTCTCTGCTGTTTGGAGTTGCCAGCGAAGATAGCAAATCAGATGCTTATCAAGCGGCATGTTCAGTAGCCGGCGGACAGTTGGTTCCTTTGTGTTCGGCTGTAAAAGATGCCCAAGTTAATATTTTAGGTAATGCCCCTGTGCTTAATGAGCACGAGACATTTGAAAGCATGAGCGTTCAAGAGCGCGAATTGACGGTATCGCTTGTTTCTAAACTTTATTTGCAGACTAGGGAAGCGAATAATTTAATTTCATTGTGCCGTACTGGTCTTGCTGAAAATGAGTTAAGGATTTTTGAGGAGGAGATTACTCAGATCCCTAATAATTTAAGGCGTGTATCCTCGGCTGAATTTGAAAATTTGAGTATTACGGAAGCCGATACCGCCAAATCCACTATGCCTTCTAATATCTCTACAGCAGGTGAACAATCAGCTTACGTTGATGCTCTTGAGTTTGACTCGGTTATAGCAAAGGCAATTAAAGACGCCCGCGACAAGGCAATTTTCGTGGTTCGCGGTTAATTGAAAGACAAACCAGTTTATAAGAGGATTTTGCTGTATAAAAAAGGCATCTTGCGATGCCTTTAATAAGTGCCTTTGCTTAGGTATTAAATAAGAGTGCGCATGGTAGCTGTTACCCCGGTACTTATTGCCTGATGCAGCAATTTACCGACTTCATTCATTAATGGGGTATCGGAGGCTATGTTTTCACCCCACAAAGAAGTGTCGGAGAATACCGCGTCGGCAACAGCTACCGCGCTGTCTTGAGTTCCTTGGTATAAAGACCAGGCTTTTACCAGGACAGAAACTGCATGCTCGTCATCAACAAACTCTCCGGTCTTGCCGTTTGCACGTTTTACCTGTACGGGAACACCTGCGGTGTCTTTGTATAACATCAGATATGCGGCAAGTGAGAAGCAAAGACGATTAGGCAGCATGTCTTTTGCTCTTGCATCTTTTACGGTGGAAAGAACGCGAGCTTTAATCTTTGACGTGCAGTTCATCAAAATTGAAGCAAGCTTATGATGCATGGATTTGTCTTTGAAGCGATTGACCACATCATCGGCAAAGGATGTAAGCATTGCTTTATCAAGATTTACTGCAGGAATGATGTCATTATAGATAACTTCATTAGCAAATTTGCCGGTGACTTCGTCAAACATCATTTCATCAACGGTTTCAAGACCCGAAAGGAAAGCTGCCGGTACGTTTGAGGTGTGTCCGCCGTTTAAAATACGTACTTTTCTTAAACGGTATTTGGTGATGTCTTTATCTACGACAACGTTAAGACCTGCCTGAGCAAACGGCAGTAATTCTTTTACTTTGTCATCACCTTCAATAGCCATGAAGTGGAAGATTTCGCCGCAAGTCATAAGTTCATCTTTATAACCTATTTTTTCAAAGTACTTTTCGGCGTTTGTCGGATATCCTGAAACCACGCGGTCGACAAGAGTATTCAGGAAAATGCATTCGTTATTTAAATAGCTGACAAAATCAGCACCTAAATCAGCGTCATTAGCGTGCTGTAAAACGATATTTTTAAGCTTGGTGCCGTTGTCGTCAATAAGCTCACACGGCATGATGACAAGGCCTGAACCTTTTTGCCCTTTATAGTGCATAAAACGCTTATATAAAACTGCGGTTAATTTGGCAGGAAAGGATAAAGGGGCTTCTTTTGATAAAAAATCTTCTTTGATATAAGTGATGCCGGCTTCCGTTGTGTTTGAAAAAATAAACTGTAAATCTGCAGAGCAGGCGTCTTCTAATATTTCTTCCCATTGGGTGTAGGGATTTTTGGCTTTAGCAATGGAATTTACGATTTCGATTTGTTCTGTGTCTTTACCGTTAACAACTCCGTGTAAAACAGTGGTGTAAAGGCAATCTTGGGTAAGTAATTTCGGTACGACTCGTCCGCGCGGAGTCGGCTGTAAAGCTAAAATGCGGCCGTTGAATAAGTTTTGCTCATTCAGCTTTTCAACCATCCAATCAATAAAACCGCGCAGGAAGTTGCCTTCGCCAAATTGCATTACCTTAATCGGTAAATTGCTTTTATATTGCGGTTTTACTTGAAGATTTAAAGTTTCCATAAAAATTCCTTATGCCTAAAAAATAACGGGAGCCTAAGACCCCCGTTAAAGCAGTTGTTACTTGGTAAAATCGATTTCTACTTTCAACATATCTGCTCCGTGAGCTGCAAAGTCTGCAAAGGCTTTAGGAGCATCGTTGAAGGCATAGGTATTGGTAATTGCTTTGCGTAAGTCAACCTTACCGCTTGCAACCAAATCGATGAGGTTTAAGAAATCAACTTTCAAGGCATTGCGGGAGCCGAATACGTTAAGCTCTTTCTTTTGCAATAAGGTGAAGTTGAAATCAAGATTCTTTTTACCGACTCCGATTAGTACGACACGGCCGCCGAATGCGGCTGCGTCAACAGCGCTTTGGAAAGTTGAAGGAAGTCCGACAGCTTCGATGGCAACGTCAAAGCCGTTACCGTCAGTTGCTTTAAAGCACTTGTCGATAAAGCCTTCACCGTCATTTAAAATGCCGCCGTCAAGACCAAAGTTTTCAACTGCATACTGCATTTTCTTTTCGGCAACGTCGGAAATATAGACTTCGGCACCCTGTGATTTAGCGGCTACTGCGGCTAATGCACCGATTGTGCCGGCGCCTATAACCAGTACTTTATCTCCGGCTTTGACTTTACCGCGGGTAACGGTTCCGTGATAGCTGATGCAGAAAGGCTCAATTGCGGCTAAAACGTCAGGGGCAAGGCCTTTGCCGTCATAAATGCGTTCAATCGGCATTGCAACGTATTCGCTGAAAGCGCCGTCACGCTGGGCACCTAAAGTTTCATTGTGCTCGCAGCAGTTAACCAAACCGCGGCGGCAGGAATAGCACTTGGTGCAGTTAAAGTACGGATTGCAGGTTACGACCATGCCTTCTTTAAGGTTAGGAGCATCACCGTTTATCTCTACGATTTCGGCAGAGAACTCATGTCCCGGAATACGGGGATATGATGCGTAGGCAAAAGTTCCTTTATAGGTTCCCAAATCGGATCCGCAGATTCCGCCGCGCAATACGCGCAGCAGTGCTTCACCTTTTTTAGGAGTAGGTTTGGGGGTGTCAATAATTTCAACTTTACCCGGCTCAGGAATAATGATTGTCTTCATTTAAGCAAAACCTCTAGTTAGTAAATCAAGTCAACAAGACCGGTACTGAATACAGGTACGAAAGTTAAAAGCAGCAAGCAAATGACGAGCAGGATGTAGAACGGAACTGCTTCTTTAATGAAGGTACCCATCGGGCACTTGGTGATGGAGCAAGTTACGAACATCAGCGTTCCCATCGGCGGCGACAAGGCTCCGATTGCGAAGTTGAAGATTACAACCATTGCAAACTGGATTTCGTTGATGCCGAAATGGTGAGCTAAAGGAGCAAGCAGCGGAACCAAGATGATCATAGCGGCGTTGCCTTCAATGAACATACCGACGATAAGGAGGAATACGTTCACGATAAGCAGGAAGATAACGGCGTTGTTCAAGTGGTCGATAAAGAGCTGAGTGCAGTACTGAGGAACTTTTTCACGGGTCAATACCCAGGCAAAAGCGGATGCGGCACCGATAATCAGCATAATGCTTGCGGAGGTTAAAATGGTTTCCTTAATGCCGACGATAATGTCTTTAAAGCGCATTTCACGGTAGACAATACCCAGCATCAAAGAGTAAATGATGGCAACGGCACCGGCTTCTGTCGGGGTGAATGCGCCGATACGGATACCGCCGATAATGATGATAGGCAGGCATAAAGGCAGGAAAGCACCTTTAAAGGTAGTCCAAATGCGCTTTGGTGAGGTGTCAACGCGAACGGGATTACGATAGCCGCGCTTGTAGGAAACGAATCCTACCAAGATCATCAGAGCAACGCAGAGGATAAGACCCGGGCCGATGCCTGCGATAAACAATTTACCGATAGATACGTTGGCAATTGAGCCGTAAATAATCATCGCGATTCCGGGCGGAATTAGCGGGGTGATAATTGCTGAGGTTGCGACTAAAACGGAAGCGAAAGCATTGGAGAAACCGCGCTTGCGCATTTCAGGAACCAGCATTTTTGCTTCCATTGCGGCATCGGCAAGGTTTGAGCCTGACAATCCGCCCATGAGAGTTGCAACCAAGACGGTAACGTGACCGACTCCGCCTATGATGTTGCCGACAATTGATTCACAGAATGCGACGATACGTTTGGTTACGCCTGTGTAATTCATGAATACGCCGGCGCAGACGAAGAACGGAATGGCAAGCAAAGGAATTGATTGTGAGCCTGCAAGTACGCGCTGTACCAAAATCGCCTGGCTTAATTCAGGATGCATCGCAAAGTAAGATACTGCGGCACCTAAAATTGCGATGAATACCGGTACTTTCATAAAGAGCAGTACCAGCATGAGAATGGAACTGAAACCTACTGCAAAATCCATGATTAGGCCTCCTTACTTACTGCGGGGGCTTCGTCTTTCTTTACAAAGAAACCCTGATAAAAACTATAGGTATAGCTAACCATCATGAGAATGCAGCCTACCGGAATGATGCCGTTAATAAACCACATCGGGATCTGCAAGATACTGGTGGTCTTGCCGATCTTGACCATAAGGGCCAGCAGATCGCCGCCTAAGATTAAGAGGTATATCAAAATACCCATGACGATGACGTAAATGATTACGTCAAGGATCTTTTTGGCAGCTTTAGGCAGCAGTTCATAAACGATTTCGATGGCTACATGGCTGCCGTAACGGAATGCGGCACCGGAGCCTAAGAAGGTTACCCACAAGAAACACCATAACTGAACTTCTTCTGCCCAAATGATCGGGCTGTCAAGCAGGTAGCGGAAAATTACGCCGCCGAACGTGACTACGATCAGCACGACAAGCGCAATTCCGGCGCAAACCATGTCCAGATTGGCTAGAATTTTTTTATTATCCATAGTCAATTTCTCTAAATTAAAAAGGTTTTTAAACCGTCTGCAAAAACGGCAGACGGTGATTTAAGGCATTACTGCATTTCTTTTTTGACAGTATCGTAAAGGCCCGGAGTCCAATCTTTGAAGTCAGGTAAAGAGTAGAACTTCATAGCAGCATCTTTAAGCTCTTTCTTGAATTCTTCTGACGGCTCGGTAATGGTTACGCCTTCATCGGCAAATTTCTTAAGTATTTCCTGTTCGGCTTTTTCCTGAACGCCGTTTTGGTATTTACCGGCTTCATCGCAGGTTTCTTTTAAGAGTTTTTGCTGATCGGCAGTTAAGCTGTTCCAGAAATCAACGCCGACAACGAGGTTGGTTACGTTATAGACATGTCCGTCAAGCAGCAGGTATTTGGCAACTTCGTGGAATTTACCGTTATAAAGTACGGCAAGCGGGTTCTCCACACCGTCGATGGTTCCCTGTTGGATTGAGGTATAAACTTCGCCCAAAGCCATCGGAGTCGGGGTTGCCCCTAATACTTCAAAGCCTTTAACCTGAATATTGTTGGTAGGAACGCGAACCTTTAAGCCGTGGAAGTCGGCAAGTTTGTTAACGGGCTTGGTGGTTAAAGTGTGGCGGGCGCCGTAACGCCAATCGGTTGAAACGATATGGATATGGGCTTTTTCTTCAAGCAGTTTCGACTGTTCCTGATACCAGGGGCTGGCATTTAATTTAAAAGCCTGATCCCAAGAATCAAAAAGGAACGGTCCGAATACGATACCCATGTCACGGACTCCGCGGTCATAGTAGAAAGCGCCGTCGGTCAAGGTGCAGACCGGCTCTCCGGCTACCATCTGATCCATGATGTCATCTTTAGAACCTAACTGGCTTGAAGGATAAAGTTCAATCTTCATTGTGCCGTTAGAACGCTGCTCTAACAACTCTTTCCATTTTTGGCATCCCTGATCAAAAGGTTCTCCGGGATGGTTTTCATATCCTACGCGTAAGATGATGGGCTCAGGTGCGGCGGCCGCAGTAGCAGTTGATTCGGAATTGCTTTTTGCGGAGTCATCACCGCCGCATCCTGATAATGCGATTAAAGCTGCGGCTGTAGCAGTCAGAGCAAACTTAAATTTCAGCATGGGTAGTCCCTCTCTTTTATTAAATTACTTGTATAAATATCAGTGGAGCTGATACTAAGTAATAAGCAAGAATCGTGCCAACTTTTAAAAACGTTGATAGAAAGGGACTGTTGAAAACGTTTGTTTTAATTTGAAACAAATCAATTATATTTTCTGTTTCATAATGTTTCATCCTGAAACAGAAAAAGTGGTTAAACTTCACATTTAGCTATTTTTGTCGGTAAACAGTTTATTTTGTTTACGCCAGAGCGAAGATCGGGATAGTCCTGATATTTGACAGACCTCTTTTATGTTGTGAATACTCAGCAGTTTTTTGATGTAAATAGATGATACGGTATCAAGACTTGCATCTTTAGGGATCCGCAGCGTTTCGTAATCTTCATTGCTTTCATTTTCGCTTTCGTTATTGTCAAAACAGTCTCTTAGGTAGGAAGTGCGTATGTGCGGCCCGTTAAAAGAGCATGCTTCGGCGATATTTTTAAGCTCACGTACGTTTCCGGGCCACGGATAATCCGTAAGCAATTGTCGTCCTTCTTTGTCGATAACCACTTCTTCTTCATAGCAGTTTAATTCAGCAGCTACGAATCTTATAAATAAAGGCACGATATCTCCGATACGCTCTTTAAGCGGTGGAATACGGAGTTTCAACACATTGATGCGATAATATAGGTCGTAACGGAATTTGCCTGTAGCGCATAAAGGCAGAATCTTTTTATTGGTAGCACAGATAACCCGAATATCAAGAGGAATAACTTTATCATCGCCGATGCGCATAACTTCACGTTCTTGCAGTACGCGTAAAAACTGACCTTGAAATTCAAGCGGGATTTCGGTTATTTCGTCAAGGAAAATAGTTCCTCCCTGCGCCATTTCAAATAGTCCTTTTTTGCCGGTTTGCCTTGCCCCGGTGAACGCTCCGTCAACGTAGCCGAAAAGCTCACTGCCTATAAGCCCCTGGGGAAGAGAGGCGCAGTTTACCGACACAAAGGGCTTGTTGCATCGATAGCTTGCGTTATGAATGCTTTGGGCAAAACCTTCTTTACCGACTCCCGTGGCTCCGGTGATTAGAACTGTGGAATCGGATTTGGCAAATTTTTTGGCAAGCTCTACGACGTCAATCATTATCGGATCAACAAAGAGTAAATCGGAAAAGTGAATTTTGGCATAAAGTCCTTGAGCATAAGAGGCAAGTCTTATAGCTTTTTCCGATTGTTCAATAAGTGCCCCTTCCTGCATAATAGCAAGATAGTGGCTTTCGTCAGCATTTTGTCTTAACTCAAAAGTGTGAATGATGATTTGCCGGTTACTGATTGTAATGACGTGCGGGTGCGGATGAATTTTATCGAGATACTTGGCAATCTTGGTACACCATTGTTCTTTGGGGATATTTTCAAAAATCTTGACGGCTTCGTCATTGAAAAATATCGGAAGCTGTTTATTGTCAAAGATGACGATGCCTTCTTCGATATTGTCAATAAGACTGTTTAGCTGCTGAATCATCAGCTCTTGATTATGTAAAGTTTTTTCAACGGCGATGGCATCAAAGATTGCCCGGCGCATTGAGAAAAAATCCGAGTCGATGTATTCACACTGGATATGATGTTTATGCGCGGCATTTACCGCGGCAACGCAGCCTACTATTCCGTCGGCACCGTTTTTGATGCAGTGATCTACGGCAAGCACGATTTCGTCGGCATTGGAACACGGTATGACCGTAACCTTTTCGATACCGAAAGAAATGTCGGCAGACGTCATACCGATAATGTTGTCATGCGTTACAACGCCGATATTGCGGCATCCTCTGCGTATCAGCGCTTCAATGCCGATTGCAACGTCATAAAAGGAGGCGTAGATATCAATTACGACGCGATCGGGAAATTTTTGCCGTAAAGCTTTGGCCGAACCGCCGCGGCTGATGAAAATTTTGGCGTCAGGATAATTTAATGCTAAAGTGTCGAATCCTCCCAGATCGTTGCCTACGACAATAGGTATGTCGATATGTATCTCGGCAAGAACTCTTTGTGCCAATTGGGCTAAATGCTTAAAAGGTGCGACAATTAAAATGTTATCCATGATCTTCGTTTTTTATCTGCGCTTTTGTGAGATTGATGACGCTGTAATTATTTTAAATATGTAAAAATTTTAGCATAGTAGACAAATTATGCTTGCTTCATCCTGATAATAAGTAGCAGCGGTAAATTATGATAAAAACAGATAACAGTCTTGAGTTTTCTTTAAGTCAAAAGCAAAGCCATGTTTTAGCTTTGAGGCAACAGCAATCCTTAAAGCTTTTACAGTTATCTGCCGTGGAGTTGAATCAAGCATTAAATGAAGTAGCAGAACGCAATCCTTTTTTAGACGTCAAGCAAAACGATGAGAATTTGGCTTCATTTGAAGATTTAAATAATGCATACGATCTTTACGACAATGATATTTCTTCCCATCCTGTGGAAATAACGCCGGATGAAAACACTAAGCTTGAAAGCAACGGTCGTTTAAGTCAATCCGATTTTATTTTAAAAAGCTCAGCAGTAGATCCGTTTTTTGAAAATGACGCTAAAGCTCAAAGCCTTCATGATTCACTTTTATTTGAGCTTAATTTAGCGTCACTTTCAGTAAAAGATAAAGAAATAGGGGAATGGCTTATTGATGGTATTGACGATGACGGTTTTTTGCAAACAAGACCTGAAGATATCGCTTTTAAGCTGTCTTGTACGGAAGATGAGGTTTTAAGCGTTTTAAAGCTTATTCAGCATTTTGATCCGCGCGGCGTGGGATCAAGAAATGTAAAGGAATTTTTGTTGCTGCAGCTTAAAGATGAGTCGTCTTCTCCTTTAAATTCTTTATGTATTATGATGCTTGAACAGTATGAAGATCTCGTCATAAGACACGATTTTAAGGGGCTTAAAAATAATATTAAGTGTGATGATGAGACTTTAAAAAAAGCTCTGACAAAGTTGGCTTCCTTAAAGCCGCGTCCTTATATTCAGATAGCAAAATCGCAAGAGCTTGATGTTATTCCCGATCTTATCGTGCAAAGGGGAAACTTAGGCTTTAAAGTAGAGCTTAATACCGACAAATTGCCTAAAGTTTTTATAAATAAGAAATGCCTAAAACTTCGCAGGCAAGCAAAAGATCCTAAAGATATAAGATTTTTTAAAGACAATTTTGAAGAAGCAAAATTTATCATTTCAGGATTAAGCAGGCGTTATGAAACGCTTTTAAATTTGGGACAATTTATTTTTAAAAGACAAGAAAACTTTTTATTGTCAGGAAAAAACGCCTTAATCCCCCTTACTTTAAAAGAATGCGCTTTAGCGCTTGGCGTTCATGAATCTACCGTATCCAGGGCTATTTCTCAAAAATATGTTTTGACTCCTTTGGGGACTTTTCCTTTAAAGTCCTTTTTTGCCGTAAAGATTAAAAATATCGGCGGTAAAACTGATGAAAAAGAAAAATCCGGAACTGCGGTTCTAGCTCTGATTGAAAATCTGATAAAAAATGAGGATAAAAGAAAGCCGTTATCTGACAGCAAGATTGTAATGCTGCTTGAAAAAGAAGGAATAAGTATTGCAAGAAGAACGGTTGCTAAATACCGGGAAAAATTGAGAATTGCTCCTGCAAGTGAAAGAAAAAGTATTTTTTAACAATGAAAGAAAAGGTTAGTAACACATATATACTCGGGTTAAAAAGAGGACAGGTAAAACTTGTGCCCCATCAGACTGATTGGCATAAGGATGCTGCTGGTGTAATAAAAAAGCTAAAAGAAATTTTGGGAAATAGCGCGATTGATATTCAGCATGTAGGCAGTACCGCGATTTTAAATATTTGCGCTAAACCGATTATTGATATCGCTGTGGGAGTTGGGAATGTTGCGGATATTCTTTTGCAAAGAGAAGCTCTTGCCCGGCACGGTATCATTTATCGCGGGGAGGATGTAAAAGGTCAGATTTTGTTTGTTCTCGGGGATTTTTTACAAGATACGAGAACTCATCATATTCATGTAGTTAAGTGGCAAGGAAAAGAATGGAACGATTACATTAATTTTCGTGATTTTCTTAATTCCAGCAAAGAGTCCGCCGACTTTTATGATAAAAGCAAACGCATTTTAGCTTTACGCTTTTCAAATGATCGTAAAAGATATACGCAGGGAAAAAAGAAAATAATTGATGAGCTGTTGTTAAAAGCAAAAGGCTGGAGACAAAGCCGAATTCACGCTGAGAATACGTAAGAAACGGCTTCATATTGGGATAATTTTCGGTGCTTTTACTAAAAGATTTTTTATACACCTGTTGAACCGAATCCTTTGTCTCCCCGCTCTTCAGTTTGGCTGAATTCCTGACAAACTTTGAATTTGGCGTGAATCACGGGTAAAAAGACCATTTGCGCAATACGCATACCGACTTCAATGACAAAAGGGGATGAAGAGCGATTCCACAGCGGTACTAAAATCGGACCTTGATAATCAGAGTCGATAAGACCGGTAAGGTTTCCAAGGACAATGCCGTGCTTGGTGCCAAGTCCTGAGCGCGGGAAAATAGTCGCACAGACATTTTTATCCGCAATGTGCATGGAAAATCCCGCCGGAATGAGGCGGGTTTCCCCGGAATTTAAGACGGTATCTTTTTCTACCATGGCTCTTAAATCCATTCCGGCAGCTCCGCTCGTCGCATAGTCAGGCAGCGGAAAATCTGTACCTAAGCGTTTATCTAAAATCTTTAACTCGATATCAAGATCCATGCTGTTTCCTTAAGCTTTTTTGTTCATTTCAAAAATAAGATCCATAAGAACTCCGGATAAAACCTCCTTTGTCATCTTAGGGAATGCGGCAACCTTACCCTCTTTATCAAAAACGGTAACTGCATTGAAATCGCTGTTAAAACCGATATCCTGCTTTGAAACGTCATTGAGAACAATAAGATCAAGGTTCTTTTTAACGATTTTATCTTTGGCATAATGTTCTATATTGTTTGTTTCTGCGGCAAATCCTACGGTAAATGGGCGTTTATGTTCCATATGTCCTACCGTGGCGATAATGTCAGGATTTTTGACAAGTTTTAACGTAAGTTCATCAATGCCGTCCTGCTTTTTAATTTTTTGATCCGATACTTTTTCGACACGGTAATCGGATACGGCTGCACAGCCTATGACTATGTCATTGTCTTTGGCATGCTCGGTTACTGCAAGGAACATATCCTGCGCGGTTTTTACCTTAATTGCTTTTACGCCGTCAGGGACTTTAAGTGAAACCGGACCTGAAACCAAGGTTACCTCAGCTCCGCGGGCAGCTGCTGCGGCAGCTAAAGCATATCCCATTTTGCCTGAGCTTCTGTTAGTTAGTACGCGTACCGGATCGATTGGCTCTTCGGTAGGACCTGCGGTGATAAGAACCTTCTTACCTGCGCCTACGGCTTTTGGCAGTAACTTGGTTTGGGTAAGTTCAAGAGGAGCGTTAGGGGGAGGCAATAACGTTTCCTCGGAGAAAGTAAGGATCTGATTGTTTAGAATGGCGCAGACGATAGCACAGATTTCAGACGGCTCACGCATCCTTCCCGTGGCGATTTCTCCGCAGGCAAGCTCTCCTGTTGCAGGTTCAATTACATAAAAACCGCGTTTTCTTAAAAGCGCAATGTTGTCCTGGGTCGCCTGATTTAAGTACATACGCGAGTTCATGGCCGGTGCGATGATTTTAATGCACGGAGCGGCAAGAGTTACGGCAGTTAGCATGTTGTCAGCCATGCCGGCTGCGAATTTGGCGATAGTGTTTGCCGTGCAGGGCGCGGTTAAGATTAGATCTGCGTCAGCACCGAGTGAAATATGATCAATGTTTTTAGCATCTGAGAAAATTTCAGAGGCAACTTCATGTCCGGTTAATGCTTCAAGAGTGGTTTTTGAGACGAGTTTTGAAGCCGCATCTGTCATCACAACATGGACATCAGCTCCTTGCTTGATTAGAAGGCGAGCAAGTTCACAGCTTTTATAGGCTGCAATTCCTCCGGTGATTCCGAGAATTATTTTACGGTTTTGTAATTGCATTCCCATCTTGGCATCTCCTTTTTATTTTTATCTTATTATCTTTTTTAATTATAAGTGTAATTTTAGGAGCGTTAGAGACTGAATATGCAATGCTGCAATATTCAGCGTAAAAACGTTTCCGATAAGTTGAACGTGGTTATT
This sequence comes from Succinatimonas hippei YIT 12066, assembly GCF_000188195.1. Taxonomy (GTDB): domain Bacteria; phylum Pseudomonadota; class Gammaproteobacteria; order Enterobacterales; family Succinivibrionaceae; genus Succinatimonas; species Succinatimonas hippei. The sequence goes on along the minus strand of NZ_GL830989.1, from coordinate 27,674 downwards.
ATTTTTATCTTTTCAATAGCCTTTTTTTACATGATAAAAATATTCTTGTAACAAAAAACGAAAAAGATTAATGAATTACATTTGAAAAAAGTTTAAGGAGCAAGTCGTGAATATTGTTGGGGACGTGGAAAATATACTCAAGATTTTGTTTTTGTACATTAGTACGACACTGCCGTAAAGCGGTGTTCAACAAATTAACTCTTTAGATGAAAAAGAAGGGATGATACGTAAAATTGTGCGGTGGATTAAGACTATAAGATCTTAGATTGACCGATATTGTTATGATCGGGAATAGCTATGGGATACAATGAACTAAAGTTAGTTAAAAGAGAAATTTTTAATGTTATACACAAAGCGCGTTGAGTTTATTCTTCAGGAATTACAGCTAGGCAAGTCGGTAAAGGTTGCGGATTTAAGCAAGACACTGCAGGTCTCGGTTGATACTATAAGAAGAGATTTGAAGGCGCTTGAGCAGGAAGGGTTAATAAAATATGTAAGAGGCGGGGCGTGCCTTCCTGATTCAATGCTCTCTTTTTCCAATTTTACCGGTAGGGAAATCGTCAACGCCCAGTTAAAGCGTGAAGCAAGCAGAAAAGCTCTTGCCTATATAAAAGAAGGGGATATTGTTGCAATAAATTCCGGGACGACGAATACTGTTCTGGCTCAAGAGCTTGCCGGTTTAAACAAGCGGTTTACCGTTGTCACCAACAACTATGCGGCTCTTACCATCTTGATGCAGAACCCTTTGATTAAGCTTATTTCCATAGGCGGAGATGTGGACGGACTTGAGCGTTCTTCATACGGAGCCCAATGTGTACGAGAGTTTGACGAATACATTCCTGATATTGCTTTTTTGTCGATTAACGCGGTTAATGCTTTAGACGGCTTTACTGATTTTCGTTTAAACGAGATCCCGATTATCAAGTTATTGGCTAAAAACTCTAAAAGAGTAATTGCGGTAATGGATTCAAGCAAGTTCAACAAGATTTCAAAACGAAAAGTTCTGGCGCTTGATGACGTGGATATTCTTATTACCGACTCGCAGGCTAAACATTTGGAAACATTTATTAAAGAAGGGTTAAACGTTAAATAAGCGTATAAAATTATCGTTGAGACTGTTTTATTAAAATTTATTGACAAACATTAGATTCTCTCTTTTATTTTAGCAGCGGTAAGTTTTTGTTGCCCGTGTTTGATTTTTCGTTTTTAGTACACAAAACTGCAAAATGCAGCATATAAATTTAATTATTTGCTGTTTATTTATATAAATAATGTTCGTAATTTTCTTAATGCAAAAAATATTTTTACTGTTTTTATATATAAATTTATCTATTTTTCAAATAAATAAATCTCTTAACACGGATTTAATAAATTTTTAACCAATTCATGATTGTTTATGCTGTTTTCTCTTTAATATACTGCACACAACAAAGCAAAATAAAGCAAAATATATAAAGGAAAACAACATGTCTTCTCAAAACAAAATATCTGCAGTGGTTTTTGATTGGGCCGGAACTACGGTTGATTACGGTTCAAGCGCCCCCAGTAAAGTTTTTGATATCGTTTTTTCAAAAAACGGCATTAATCTTACTTTAGATGAGATTAACGGTCCGATGGGTATGGAGAAAAAAGCTCATATCAGATCTTTATTGTCTTTAAATTCAGCAAAACAGCAATGGTTTAAGCATTACGGCAGAGAGTCCGACGAGAAGGACATTCAAAGGTTATATGAAGAATTTGAGGCTACCTTATATGAAATCGTAGCAGATTACAGCAAGCCTATTGACGGAGTGTTACAGACAGTTATCGCTTTAAGAACTATGGGAATAAAAATCGGATCTACCACCGGGTACAACTCCCAGATGATGGAAAAAGTAATTCCCGCCGCAAAGCAGTTAGGCTATAGCCCTGATTGCGTCGTTACCCCGGATAAAACCGGAGGATACGGTCGTCCTTCTCCTTTCATGCTTTTTGAATGCATGCGTCAATTAAATGTATATCCTCCCCGTTCGGTCGTAAAAGTAGGGGATACCGTCGTCGATATTTTAGAGGGCGTCAATGCGGGAGCTGTCAGTGTCGGCGTGCTTAAGGGCTCAAACCTGCTCGGATTGTCCGAAGCCGAATACGAATCGATGTCTTATTCCGATCTTAAAGCTAAAAAAGAATTGGCTACCAAAAAATATCTTGAGGCGGGTGCTGATTACGTACTTGATTCAATAAGCGATCTTCCAGAGCTTATCAACAAGCTCAACGAGACTAAGTAAAGGCAGGATAGGCAATGAATCATTATTTCAATCCGGTGAAAATCTGTCAGGGAAAAGGGTGCCTTGCAAAATTACCCGACCTTCTGCAGTCGCTTGTTGCAGATAAAGGATCGGATGTGCTGCTTATTGTTTGGTCCGAGTGCGTTCTTGAACATGAAATAATTAAAGATCTTTTAAATAAGCAGGACGGTTATAAGGTTCATCCTGTGGTTTTTACCGCCTCAAATCCTTCCGTTCAGGATTTATACGGAGTATATGATCATACCCGTAAGCTTAATTTGGGAGCCGTGGTGGGTATCGGCGGCGGATCGGTTCTGGATGTGGCCAAATCTTTATGTTGTTTGCATGATCTTGATATTTCAAACATTGATGAGCTGCGTACGGCAATCATTGATAAGCGCTTTACGGAAAATAAAATGCCGTGGATCGGCATACCTACAACCGCAGGCACCGGCAGTGAGGTTACCTGCTGGGCAACGATTTGGGATCCTGAAATAGAAGTAAAGCGCTCGGTTGAAAGCAAAGAGAACTATGCTTACGCGGCATTAATCGATCCTGATTTGTCTTCAACTTTACCTTTAGCACTTGCGGTTTCTTCAGCACTTGATGCCGTAGCCCACGCTGTAGAAAGTTATTGGGCAAAAGCGTCAAACTGTGTTTCAAAAGCACTTGCCTTAAGCGCCATCCGTGAAATTATGCTGCATATCGACGGCTTGTTCAGCGAAGATTTTGCAGCCCATGATGCAATGTCAAAAGGCAGCATGCTTGCAGGGCTTGCCTTCAGCAATACCAAGACAACCGCCTGCCACTCAATTTCCTATCCTTTAACCATGCATTATCACATTCCGCACGGGGTGGCGGTAAGCATGCTGCTGGCTCCCGTGTTTACGCTTAACTTGCCGCAAATTGAAGATCCCAAGTCTTTGCTTGCAGCGTTGGGAGTTAAAGATGCCGATGAGTTTAAAGCACGTATTAACGGGCTTTTGACGCGAGCATCGATTAAAAGCACCTTGTCCCAATGGGGCGCTGACAAATCGGATATCGAGGCTTTGGTCCCTCTTTGCATTACCAAGGGTCGAGCTGATAACAATCCGGTTTTATTAACTAATGAAAATATAGCTTCAATACTTGAATCCATCTACTGATAAGAGGAAAAGAAAGATGAAATTTTTAAATAAAATCACTGCTGCAATCTGCGGCGCGGCAATGTTAGCCGGTATCGGTCAGGCAGCGGCAGGTGAAGATGACGGAGTATTTACCATTGCTTACGCTCCGAATGAATCTACTACTCAAAGTGCAGATGCCAGAAACGGTTTGGCTAAAGATTTGGGTGCTTTTTTAGGCTGTGAAGTTGAAGAAATTCAGTCAACTGACTATAACGCCATTGTTGAAGCATTACGTACCGGAAAAGCTGATATGGCATACATGGGGTCGCAGGCTTTGGCTCTAGGCGTTACCCGCAGCAAGATGGAGCCTATCGTGATGAAAGCTGCTGACGGCGATAAAGCTAAAGCTATTTACCATTCAGTTTTTATTGTTAACAGCGCTAACAAAGATATTAACTCCATACAGGATTTTAAGGGCAAGACCATAGCATTTGTTGATCCGGGGTCGACTTCCGGTAATCTGGTTCCTACTGCCGAGATTATTAAGGCATTCCCTGCAGAAAAGCTTACTTCAGAAGAACTTCACGCAAACGGTGATTTCTTTGAAGCCGTAAGCTTCTCCGGATCTCATCAGGCCGGTTTGCAGGCTATTGTCAAGGGTGATGTCGACATTGCACCGATTTCCGATCAGATTTTGGCTTCTGAAATCGAGCACGGAAATGCTCCCAAAGATGCCGTGCGCATCGTTCACGAATCTGCGGCAATTCCGGCAGAGTGCATGGTTGTAGCCGAGCATGTTGATGCCGATACACGTGCCAAGCTGCAGCAATTTTTAACCTCATATGATAACGAGCAGTATTTTACCGACGTTATTAAGCTGCCGCATTCCCGCTTTGTTCCTTGCAGTATGGCTGATTACGCGCCGATCATTGAACTTAACAAGATTATCAACGAACTTTAATAACAAAACGGGCATGTAAAAATGAAAACAATATTGAAATTTGACGGCGTAAGCAAAATTTACTCAAATGGCGTACATGCTCTTAAAAACGTGTCATTTGAGATTAAAGAAGGAGAGTTTGTCTCAATTATCGGACCGTCGGGCTCCGGTAAATCAACTCTTCTGCGCGCCGTCAATCAATTAATCACGATTTCTGAAGGAAAAATCATTCTTGATGACGAGGAGATCTCAAAGCAAAAAGGTAAAGATCTGCGTAATCAGCGCCGTAAGGTGGGAATGATTTTTCAAAACTACAATTTAGTTTACAGCTTATCGGTTTTACAGAATGTTTTGCACGGACGACTTGGCTATATGAGCGGTTTAAACGGTATTTTAGGTCGCTATAAGGAAGAAGATAAGATTGAGGCTTTAAATCTTTTAAATGAACTAGGGCTTAAAGATTTTGCTTATAACCGGGCAGCCGATCTTTCCGGAGGACAAAAACAGCGTGTCGGTATTGCAAGGGCTATTATGCAAAATCCTAAGATCCTTTTGTGTGATGAACCCATAGCCTCTCTTGATCCGTCAAGCGCTAAAACCATTATGGATTTGCTTAAATCCATGACGGCAAAACGCAATATAGCATGTCTTGTAAATCTTCACCAACTGGATGTTGCGGTTAATTACTCAACTCGCATTATCGGATTGTCTAAAGGTCAAATTATGTTTAACGACAGTCCTGAAAATTTAAATGCCGCCATGATTGAAAAGATTTACGGAACCTCCCGTGAAAATCTAATGATAGGAAATACCCAAAATGCATCATAAGATCCCGCTAATCCCGCAAGATCTCAAAAAACTTTATACGGGATTTTTAATTGCAACGGTAATAGTATTTTGCATCAGTACGTTTGTTACTAAGTTTAATGTTTTCACCTTGTTTGCAAACGGCGACTCGATTTGGAAGTTTATAAGCGAAGATTTTTTCCCGCCTAAGCTGCCGAAAATGAATCGTCTGCCTGATGTTATGGAAAGCGTCTTAGTAACTCTGGCTCTTGCAATGGCGTCGACGACTATTGCCGCGGTTCTTGCTTTTATCACTGCATTATTCGGCAGTGAAAAGATTTCGCCTTTCCCGAAAACAGCTAAGTTTGTACGCGGTTTTGCAACCTTTTTAAGAAACATCCCTACTTTAGTATGGGCTTTTATTCTGTTTTCTTCATTAGGCATCGGTACCGGCGTAGGCTTTATCGCTTTATGCATTACAAGCTTTGCGTTTATGGTCAGGGCATTTGTCGAAACTATGGAAGATGTATCAAATGACTGTGTAGAAAGTCTTGAAGCAGTCGGGGCTACTTTCTTTCAGCGTGTAAGTCAGGCGATTTTGCCTTCATGCTTAAGCGGTTTTATCGCATGGTTTTTATATTGCATTGAAGTCAATATCCGTGCCTCTACCATTGTCGGTATGGTGGGCGGCGGCGGAGTCGGCCTTACTTTGTTTTCCTATATTAAGACTTTCCATTATGACATTGCCTTTAGCATTATTTTAATGATTGCAGTGATGGTGATTTTGGTTGATCAGTTAACCGGCAAGTTGCGCAGGGAGCTTTTAAAATGAGTGAAATAGTTATGAATGACGTTTTTGCAAAACAGCAAAGGCCCCAAAAGATTCCGGTAAAATGTAAAGACAGAAACAAAGCTATTCCCGTGTTTTTATGGTCGGTTTTGTTTCTTGCGTTAGCCAGCCTTTTTTATCTTGATATCAATTGGCCTAAGATTTTCTCGAGGATCCCGGATATCGGAACGATTTTCTGGAATTTAGGGCATTATGATTTTTCAAAAATCGATTTAATCTTAACCTCACTGCTTGATACCATCTGTATTGCGGTCCTTTCATTGCTGTACAGCATGGTGTTAGGCATCTTTTTTGGCATGTTTGCCGCACGCAACGTGTTTAAGATTAATGCTCTGTCGGTTTTCGTGCAGTCGTTTTTCTCTTTTTTAAGAGCGGTTCCTACTCCTATTTGGGTTCTTTTAATGCTCGTATGTTTAGGTATGGGGCCAGAAGCCGGTGTTGCCGGTCTTTGCGTACATACTACGGCTTTTTTTACTAAGTCTTTTGCCCAGAGTTTTGAAAGCATCCCGGAGGAGACCTTGGAGGCATTGGAAGCTACGGGAACGACTCGCGTAAATGTGTTCTTTAATGCGGTATTGCCTGCAGCCTTGTCACAGATTGTCGCATGGTGCGGCATGCGTCTTGAGGTTAATTTCTCCGAGTGCACGATTTTAGGAATGGTCGGCGCCGGCGGTGTAGGTTTTGTGATTTCTACCAGTTTGCAAGGTTACGATTACGGTACTGCCGGTGTGGCAATTACTCTTGTTTTCATCGTTGCCTACTGCATTGAGCGTATGTTCGTAAGAATCAAGAAAAAGTTTAACTAAAAAACTCCAGTGTTTTCGTTATTTGCACCTGACGGTTTAGGCTGTCGGGTGTTTTTTTGTCAAATTGGTAAATAAAAAGATAGGGATATTTTCAAAAATCTCGTTTTTTGAAAATATTTATGTTTTTTAGACTCTTTAAAATCATTTTTGTTGTGGAAGAGAACGAATAGGTCTTTTAAGAGAATGTAAAAAGTTTTATATAATAAAGCAGACCTGTATAACAGGTCTGCCGACTATTGCACATATAACTAGAGCTTTTTAACAAAGAGGGCTCTTATTGCGTTTAACACCGCAAGGATCATGACACCGACATCGGCAAAGATGGCAAACCACATATTGGCGATACCTACAGCACCTAAAATTAGGCAGGCAACCTTAATTCCGATGGCAAATACGATATTCTGATATACGATGCTAAGGCATTTGCGGGAGATTTTAATTGCTTTGGCAATTTTGCTCGGATCGTCATCCATGAGCACGACGTCTGCAGCTTCGATTGCCGCGTCGGAGCCCATTGCACCCATAGCGATACCGATATCAGCGCGGGACAGTACCGGAGCGTCGTTGATTCCGTCGCCGACAAAAGCAAGTTTGGCTTTTTCAGGCTTTCTACTGATGAGATCTTCAACTTTTTGTACTTTGCCTTCAGGCAGCAGCTCACTGTAGACCTCGTCAATGCCGAGAGTCGAAGCTACCTGATTGGCCACTGCTTTGGCATCCCCCGTGAGCATAACCGTCTTTTCAACGCCCGCACGCTTTAATTCTGAGACTGCTTCTTTGGCGTGGGGTTTTATTATGTCCGAGATGATGATATGTCCGGCATATTCATTGTCAATTGCAACATGGACGATGGTTCCTACCTGATGGCAGGGAATGGCAACAACTCCGACATGATCCATGAGTTTTGCGTTGCCGACTGCAACATTATGTCCGTCAACTTCGGCGATAATGCCTTTGCCGCTTAATTCGGTAATGTTGCCGACATGTTTGCGATCTATTAATTTACCGTAAGCTTTTTGCAGACTCTTGCTTATAGGATGGGATGAAGAACACTCGGCTGCAGCTGCAAGCTCAATGACTTTTTGGGGTTCCAACTTTGAGTGATGAACACCGTTTACCTCAAATACGCCTTGGGTTAAGGTGCCGGTTTTGTCAAAAACCACATATTTGGTTTTTGACAGTGTTTCCATGTAATTTGAGCCCTTAATCAATATTCCCTCGCGGCTTGAACCGCCGATTCCGGCAAAGAAGGACAAAGGAATGCTTATTACCAGTGCGCAGGGACAACTTATTACGAGGAAGGTAAGAGCCCGGTAGATCCAGTCGTCAAACATCGGCTCAAGGTTTAAAACCAGCATGCGTGCAAGAGGAGGAACAATTGCCAAAATCAATGCCGCAATACATACAACCGGAGTATAGATACGGGCAAATTTTGAGATGAAGTCTTCTGACTTTGATTTTCTTGAACTGGCATTTTCCACCAAGTCTAAAATTTTTGAAACGGTGGATTCTCCGAAGTCTTTAGTTGTCTGAATTCTGATGACTCCCGTAAGATTAATCGATCCGCTGACTATTTCATCGCCTGCTGAAACGTCGCGCGGCAAGCTTTCTCCGGTCAAAGCTGCAGTATTAAGGCTGCTTGAACCCTGAACCAGAATACCGTCAATAGGAACTTTTTCGCCGGGATTAATGACAATGACGCTTCCGATTCCTACTTCATCAGGATCCACTTTAGTAATTTTTCCGTTTTGCTCTAAGTTGGCATAGTCTGGGCGGATGTCCATCAGCTCACTGATGTTGCGCCTGCTTTTACCCACGGCATAGCTTTGAAACCATTCACCGATTTGATAAAAAAGCATTACTGCCACGGCCTCGGTATAGTCGCCGCTTTTATATAAGCCGAGGGCTATAGCGCCTACGGTTGCTATTGTCATCAAAAAGCTTTCGTCAAACATTTGACGGTTTTTTATACCCTTTAGGGCTTTTAGCAAAATGTCATAGCCGATGATTAGGTATACAACCATATAAAGAGCAAATTTCAGATAGCCCTGAACCGTTGAAAATCCTAAAGCGATCAGCATGGCTATAGAAATTAGGATGCGCCATAACATTATTTTTTGTTTTTTGGACATGTGATTTGCTCCCGCCTTTTATGTAAATAAGCCTCTTGTCTAAGAGGCTGTCTGGGTATTAAAGGAAAACCTCGCAGTCGTCTTCGACCTTTTTGCAGGCGCTGCGGACATCCTGCATAACGTTTTTAACGTTAGCTCCGTCCTCAAATTCAACAATCATTTTTAAAGCCATAAAGTTGACGGTACAGTCTTTTACACCGGAAACTTTTTTGGCGGCAGCTTCCATGTTGTTGGCGCAATTGGCGCAGTCGACATCTATTTTGTAAGTTTTTTTCATGATGTTTTCTCCAAAATTAAATTTTTGAACAGTTGAGCAATTTCTCAATCTTTATATATATTGTATAAATACCAGGACAAAAATGTGTCAACTGAATAAAAAGCTTATAAACGGATAAAAGAGTCCTTTTTCGGAGCAAAATTGAATGGCCGGTTATGTTTTAAAAGAAAGTAAAGGAAAGATCGAAGGATCTGTTTATGCCTCGCTTAAGACATCAGGCAACGGACAAGAGAGTTTTTCAACAGTCAGCGTCGATGCCGGTATTGAGGTGGCATTTTTCAATCTTAAAGGGGAGACGTTTTCGTTTTCTCATAAACACCGTCCTTATACGCTTATAGTTGATTTTTGTAAAAAAGGGCGTATCGAATGGACCATGCAAAACGGGGATACTATTTTTGCCGGTGAAAATGATTTTATGATCCGTAATGGCGACAGTTGTGCACAGTCAAGGGTAAAACTTCCGTTGGGTTTTTATTCCGGGATAAGCGTAAGCTTTGATTTACAGCTTATTGATCCTGTGTGTATACCAAAAACAGATACGGATTTTTCATTTGATGGCATAGTGAAAAATTTTTGCTTGAAGGAGTATTCACAGTCATTTGCTGCAGAGGCTTTTATAACCGGAATTTTTAGCAATTTACAAGATGTCAATCTGCAATGCGTAAAACCTCTTTTTAAGCTTAGTTGTTATAGCCTATTAATTTATTTGGGAGCCTTTGATCGCTTTAAACATTGTAAGCTTAGGCTCAATAGCCAAATAAAAACTGAAAAAATAAGAAAAATCGCAGATTTTCTTAAAAAAGATTTGCAAAAACGTTACACCATAGCCGATTTGTCTGAAATCTTCGGTATAAATCCGACGACTTTGCAGGAATCTTTTAAGGATATAATCGGGCAAACCGTAGATGATTTTGTAAAAGAAATAAGGATGAACAGAGCTGCCGATCTTCTTTCGGACACTTCCCTTTCGATTGGGGAAATTGCACATAGGTTAGGATATAAGAACCAGGGAAAATTCAGCAGTGCTTTTAAACAGAGGCAGGGAATCGGTCCTTTTGAATATAGAAAAAGGATCAAAAAAATCTTTTGTGAAGATTAAAATGACGCATGAAACAACGTTTTTCTTGGAAAACGGTAAAAAAGATCTGTAAAATTTCAAAGTTAATGATCTTTTTATGCGATTTTAGTCTATAATCTGCAAACCACGAATTTTGCGAGCATGATGACAAGGCATGTTCAGCTTTTTGAGTTGACGCAGCGCAAAATAGAGATCGTTCCGATCATAGGGTTTTGCGCATTTATCAGCGCAACTAAATAAATAAAACAAATTTTTCGGTTACAGCTTCAGGTGCTGTGGCCCTGTATCGTTTTTTGGAGTGTGAGAGACATGTCCAGAGTTTGCCAAGTAACGGGCAAGCGCCCGGCTGTGGGTAACCATCGTTCCCACGCTAAGAATGCGGCTAAACGTCGTTTTCTTCCTAATCTTAAGTACCACCGTTTCTGGGTTGAGAGTGAAGGCCGCTTCGTAAGATTGCGTGTTACCACCAAAGCCATGCGCACTATTGATAAGAAAGGTATCGATTCCGTTCTTGCCGATATGCGTGCAAACGGCGTTAGAGTTTAAAGGAGACTATCATGGCTAAGAAAGGCGGTCGCGAAAAGATCCGTTTGAATTCTTCTGCAGGTACCGGTCACTTCTATACCACTACCAAGAATCGTCGCACCACTCCGGGCAAAATGGAGATGATGAAATACGATCCGGTAGTTCGTAAGCACGTCCTGTACAAAGAAGGCAAGATTAAGTAATTTTTCTTGTTTTAACATAAGACCCTGCACGTTAAACTGCGGGGTTTTGTTTTTTCTGCGGAGTAAATTTATGCCTGAATTACCTGAAGTTGAAGTTACGATGCGCGGAGTTTCTCCTGCTTTAAAAGACAGTGTCATTAAATCTGTTTTTAAAGGTGAAAAGAAACTTCGGATCCCGCTTAGTGATGATTTGTATCAATTGCAAGGCGCAAAAGTATTGTCGCTGCAGCGCCGCGGCAAATATATCATTGTTACTACGACCAAGGGCTCGATTATCGTACATTTGGGCATGAGCGGTCATTTGAAAGTCGTGGATCATGAGGCTCCTTTTATTCTGCACGATCATTTCGCTTTAGCTCTTGATAACGGTAAGGATGTTCGCCTGAACGATCCAAGACGCTTCGGCTTGGTGGCTTACGTAAAAGAAGGCAACGATCCTTTAGCCTCTGAGGTTTTGAAAAATTTAGGTCCGGAGCCCTTTAGCGATGCTTTTAACGCCGATTATCTGTATAACACATTAAAAAAACGTCATATTGCGGTTAAGCAGGCGATCATGGACAGTAAAGTAGTTGTCGGCGTCGGTAATATTTATGCCAGCGAGTCTTTATTTCTTGCTGAAATTTCGCCGTTAAGAAGCGCATCTACGATTACGCGTGAAGAGTGTGAAAAGCTGGTTGAAGTGATAAGAAAACTTTTACACGAGTCCATTAAAAAAGGCGGGACTACAATCAGGGATTTTTCAGGTGCCGACGGAAAGCCCGGCTATTTCGTTCAGAACTTAAATGTGTACGGACATGAAGGAGAAAAGTGCCCTCGCTGCGGTCACCCGATTCTGGGAACGGTACAAGGGCAGAGACATACTTATTTTTGCGGACATTGCCAGCACTAAAAATTTAGTGAATATATTTATTGTTTACAAGCTCAGTAACTGCCGGCGGTACGAAAGAGGAGATATCGCCGCGGTGAATGATTACGTCACGTACGAGCGTAGATGAAATGTAAGACAGGTTGCCTGAGGTAGGCAGCATGACGATTTCAAGATCCGGCATCATGGTGCGGTACATTCCGGTAAGCTGAATTTCATAATCATAGTCGGCTACGGTTCTTACGCCGCGTACTAGTACTTTGGCCTGCTGTTTTGCAAGAAAAGAAACTAAAAGCTCACAAAAACCTTCTACCCTTACATTAGGCAGATCTTTGCAGCTTTCCTTCATCATCATGATGCGATCTTCAAGGGTAATTAAAGTATGCTTGCTCGGGCTGTTGGCGACGGCAATCAGCAATTCATCAAAAAGACGGGATGCTCGGGTGATGATATCAAAGTGTCCTAAAGTCGGAGGATCAAAAGTACCCGGAAATACTGCCAGAATTTTTTTACTCATAACCCATCTCCTTTAATACCTTTAAAAACATATCCTTTACTGCATCAATAGTTATTTGTTCCATGGCGTTGTTCTGTTTGACGCGGTATCGCCATGGCGCATCTTTACCGTTTAATTCGGACTTTGCAAGCTTATCATAAACGCTTACGCACAGGTTCATATAATTCCAGGGTCCGACCCGTTTTTCACTGTGGCGGGCAAATAAACCTATAACCGGAGTGCCGACTGCACTTGCCGCGTGCATGGTTCCGCTGTCGGGACATAAAGCCAGTTTGGCGATTTTCAGAATGCAAAGCATTTGGCGCAGCGTGGTTTTACCGCAGAGGTTAATAACGCCGTCTCCTGCCGTATCGGCAATAGCTTTAGATAAATTCAACTCAAGCGGAGCTTTGGATCCTAATAGGACCGGGACAAATCCCTTTTTAAGCGCAAGTTTGGCAAGAGCGCTGTAACCTTCTATCGTCCAATTTTTTTCAGCTTTTGCTGAGGCCGGAGCAATGACAAAAATCGGCTTATCAGGAAGTTGATTGCGCATTTCTGATAATTCCGCCTCTTCAAGCTTAAAGTCCCAATACGGGGTGACATTGTCATAGCCTAAAGCTTTAGCAAATGAGATAAATCCGGCAAGAACATGCGGATTAGCAGAGGCCGGTGCGGTCTTATTGACAAAAAAACGCTGGCCTTCGCGTGATCTTGCATTATCGTAGCCGATTTTAAGCGGGGCTTTTACGGCAAGAGATAAAAGTGACGCTTTAATTGATGTCTGAATATTTAAAAGGGCATCAAAAGTTTTTCCTTTTAATTCTTTTTTGAGGGATAAAATACTTTTAAGTCCTTCGTTTTTAAAATCAACCGTATAAAGAGGGATCAAGTCATTATTATTTGCATCCTTGAACATGGAAGCAAAACGCTTGTCGATGATCATGCTGATATCAAGATTCGGGTCGGCCTTTTTTAAACCGCCGATAAAACCGAAGGCGTTGATGCAGTCTCCTAAGGCAGAAAGACGCAATACGCAGATATTTTTTAAATTTGCCATAGAGTTAATTTCCTTTTTACTAATTTTAGCAAAAGAGGAAAGTAGTCGGCTTTACTTTAGCAATCGTTTATAGTTCTTCCGGTATAAGCATGTTTTTGGGGTAGCGGAAAAAATGAACTCACTTCAAAAATATATAATAAATTACCTCAAAAACGCATAATGAAATACCTCAAAAACATATAATGTTAATAATAATTTATTGATTTTAAATAAATTATTGCGGTCTTTTTAAAAAGAATAGTGGCTTTTTTACTGAAAATGAGACAGAAGTAAAAAAGCCCTGCATTTGCAGAGCTTTTACAGTCGACTTTTTATTTATTAGCCAGAATTGCGCCGATTTCCTCAAGGGTTTTACCTTTGGTTTCAGGCATCATGAATTTACACCAAATTAATTGGAGGATCATCATAAAGCAGAAGAATCCGAACATATAACCCGCATCAAACTTTGCGATAGCGATCGGGAAGACTAATGTCAGTCCGGCGGCAAAAATCCAGTGGGTGAAACTGCCCAGTGATTGTCCTTTAGCACGTTGATCGTTAGGGAAGATTTCAGAGATGAATACCCATATGATTGTTCCTGATCCTATGGCATGGGAAGCGATAAAGATAATCATGCAAATGAGGACAACAAAACTTACAGATCCCAAGTCGGAAGATGCTTCATGTTTGACTTGCTGTGCGACACTAAGGACTTTATCTACAGGAGTGTTTGCATCAAGACTTGCAGTTAAGTCTTTGAATTGATCGTTAGCAGTTACGACAATCAGATTGTCGCGGGCCTGATTATATTTGATAACGGCATTGTCTTTGTCTTCAGGTGTGAAGTATATATTTCCTGCTTCCATATTTATTAGTTGCTGAGCCGATGCAACTGTATCTATAGAGGATGAAACGACTTTAAGCTCGCTGAAATTAAAGAATGAGAAGGTGCAGACGGCAAGGCTTAAAATATAGCCTACGCATCCGATTAAAAGCAGGGTCTTTCGCCCGAGTACGTCGATTAAGCGTATACCTATGAAGGTAGCGATTAAATTGGTTACGCCTAAAGAAATTGAAGCTGCAACAGGATCTTCTATACCTGCAAGACCTAAGAGGCGCGGCGCAAAGTACAATATGATGTTAATTCCTGAAAGTTGGTTGAATGCAGCGATTAAAAAGGCAAATAAAATCGGGTAACGTAAGCGTCTTGTAAAGAATTTGGTTGTTGTTTCTTTGTTTTTGCCTTCTTCAATAGCGCTTTGCTTGATTTGAACTACGAGATTGTCAAGCTCGGTATCATTCATTGTAGGGTTAATTAAAGAGAAAACATGTTTGGCTTCTGCGTCCTTATTGGCGGCAGTTATAAGCCAGCGTGGGGATTCAGGCAAAGAGAAGCATAAAATCGTATATAAAACGGCAGGAACCAATTGAATTCCGAGCATCCAGCGCCAGGCTGTATGTTCAGGAGCAAATTGCATAATTACGAAGTTTGAGAAAAACGCAAGCAAGATACCGAATACTATATTAAATTGAAATAAACCGGTTAATTTGCCTCTGTCTTGCGCCGGTGATATTTCGGCAATAAAGAGAGGTGCGGCAATAGTTGAAATACCGATCCCGATCCCGCCTACAAATCTGCACAGCGCAAATGATGTGAAGTTCCAGGCAAAGGCGGTACCGGCTGCTCCAAAAATGAAAAGAAATCCGTTACAAATAAGAGTCTTTTTTCTGCCCCATTTAGCGGTAGGAATACTGCCGATTAAAGCACCTAATACGGTACCCCAGAGGGCGGCACTGATGGCAAGACCGTGCATGGTTCCGCTTAATGACCACAGTTGCTGAATTTTGCTTTCAGCGCCGGAAATGACAACGGTATCAAATCCAAATAGCAATCCGGCAAGGGCCGAGGTTACGGCCCACAGTAAAAGTCTTTTGTTCATATAAATACCACCTGCATAATGTTTCGTGTTACGGACACGATTTGTGTTGAGTAAATAATGGAATAAACGAACAATGAAAAAATATTTGCAAATCTCAAAAATTATTGCAAAATTTTGCATAACACGTGTTATGTGAAATAAAAAACGAAGAAATTTTACGAAAGTCTAGTGATTTTTTTCTAAAAACAGAATATGTAAAAACAGAACAAAATATTTAATTATCGTTTAATATCAATAAATTATAAGATGATAAATTTAAGTTAAAATAAGATTAAAAATTAAAAGAAAATAGTGCAATTCATGCAAAACTTTGCATAAATTTTTGTGTATAAGGTTAACAATTTGCAAATTTGCTGTTAACTTAACTTTATATGCTCGAATTTAAGTGGTATCTTCATTTTTGAAAGCAAAGAATCAAAAGGTATGTCATGGCAAGTATTACAACTATTGCTAAGTCTTTAGGAATATCTCCGTCTACCGTTTCGCGCGCCTTGCAAAAACCGCAAATGGTTTCGGCAAAGACCAGACATTTGGTTTTGCAAACGGCAAAAGAACAAGGTTATTTAAATAAATTAACAAAAGGCAGTTATTCATTACATAACCCTTCTGCCCTTATTGGTATTTTGGTCGCTGATTTGACCAACAGCTTTTCCAATATGATTGTAAAGACCGTTCAGGATTTTGCATATTCAAGAAATTATTCTGTAGTTGTCGGCTGTACTTATGAGCAGAGTGCGCTTGAGGCTCAGCTTTTAAAGCAATGGGATTGCCTTAATTTGAAGGGAATAGTAGCAATGCCTTCACAGAGTTTTGCCGCAACGTACAGATCTTTTGATTCCAACATCCCTGTAGTGATGGTAGACAGAACCTTGCCTGAGTTGTCTTGTGACAGCGTGGTTGTCAATAATAAAGGCGGGATGGAGCAGATTTTGGATCATTTGACGGCATTAGGGCATAAAAAAATAGTTGTTTTGTCAGGAAGCCGTAAAGTGTATACCTTTAGCGAAAGGGCGGAGGCTGCACAAAACTACGCAAATGATATTGAAGTTATTGACATTAATGCTGTCGAGTTCGATGAACTATATATGGGAGCCTTCGAGCAAACCAGTATTTTGCTGATGCGTCACGGTGTGAGCAGACCTACAGCAATTGTCGGAGCTAATAACGCTATAACAGCCGGAATTTTGTATGCACTCAATTTAAAAGGGATAAAAATCCCGGATGCAGTTTCGGTAGTTGCATATGGTGACAGTAAGTGGGGACGTTTTTATCCGACACCTGTGACATCTTTAAGACAACCGGTAGAAGAAATGGCCACTGTTGCGGTCAGATTGTTGTTTGAACGAATAAACGGAAAGACCGGTGATTTTGAACACATTTGTCTTGAACCGATGCTGCTTACCCGAGCGTCAACAGCTGGAATTGCGGTTTCAAATAGATAAATTTTACAAATTTTTGAGGTGAATATATGTTGGACTTCAGGAAGTTCGGCGGAAAGCGCATTAAATGCGCGGGTCTTGGGGAGGTTCTTTTTGACGTCTATCCTAATGAGGCCAAAATCGGCGGAGCTCCTGCCAATTTTGCGTTTCATTGCAGGCAGTTGGGACTTGATTCCATAATTATCAGCTCTGTAGGCAACGATGAATTAGGGTTTAAAGCAAGAAATATTTTGGCCGCTAAATTTTTGCCGGCT
This sequence comes from Succinatimonas hippei YIT 12066, assembly GCF_000188195.1. Taxonomy (GTDB): domain Bacteria; phylum Pseudomonadota; class Gammaproteobacteria; order Enterobacterales; family Succinivibrionaceae; genus Succinatimonas; species Succinatimonas hippei. The sequence goes on along the minus strand of NZ_GL830989.1, from coordinate 10,674 downwards.
CTGCTTCTGCCTAACAGTAAAAATACCGGAGCGGTTAATGTCCTGTTAAATGCCAAAGGTGTTCCGACTTATCTATTTCTTGAGGACACTGCTTTTGACAATATTCCGTTTGATGAGCTGCTGCAGGATGTGGCCCAAAAACTACAGATGTGTTGTTTCGGAACTTTGGCACAACGCAGCAAAATGACCCATGAAACCGTAATGAAATTCCTTGATACGATGGATGAAGATAAACGCATCAGAGTTTTTGACGTAAACTTAAGACGCAATTATTTTTCTAAAGAAGTTATAGAAGAATCTTTAAAACGTACCGATATTTTTAAATGCAATGAAGATGAGCTGCCTGTTTTGTGTGAAATTGCCGGTATTAAAAACGCCTCGGCTGCCGCCTATCGGGACTATCTTGCCGACAGAGGTATTTACGGTTTTATTTTTACCGAAGGTGCCAAGCAGAGTACTGTTTTCATAAATGATGAAACTTCCATAAAGAAAACCCCTGTCATTAAGGCGCTAGATACGGTAGGAGCCGGAGATTCGTTTACCGCATCTTTGGTAAGTTTGCTTATGCAGGGCAAAAACCTTAACTTTGCCCACGAAAAGGCTGTGGAGATTTCAGCTTATGTCTGTACGCAGCAAGGAGCGATGCCTGAGCTTACAGATCAATTAAAAGAGTCTCTTGGCATTTAAACCTTCAAAAACAACACTGATTGTTCGATTTTTTGCAAAAAATCGGTATATCGGTGTTTTTCCGGCGGTAAATTAGAACGCTTTTGACGTAATTTTGTTAAGATCGCACATATCTTTTTAAAAAGAAAAAGAAGAAGTGTCATGGTTAAAAGTTTACGTCTTATAAGCTGGTTTGCAGTTTTAAATTTACCCTTAGCTTTATATTATTCAACTTTTTTTGCCCCGGATTTTAATAAGAGTTCGGCAGGAGTTCTTATGACTTTTGCCGCAGCCGCTATCGGGCTTTTTTTCATCTATTTTTTATTAGGCGGCCTGATCTTCCTTTTTGTGCCTGCGCTTTTAAAGAAAAAATGGGGTAAAGGATTTATTTTTTACGGCGTTATCATTGCACTTTTGCTGCAAATAGTTTTAGCCGTTGATGCGCATGTGTTTTCTTTGTACCGTTTTCATGTAAATCTTGCCATGCTGGATTTATTTGTAAACGGCGGCGGACAAATTATTTCATTCTCGACGGCAACTATTTTATCAATTGTGCTTGAGGTTGTCGTTTTACTGTTCTTTTCCGCAGCGGCGGTAATTTTGGCTTTTTCTTTTGCGAAAAAATCCCGTAAGGTAATATATTTTGCCGTTATCGCTATCTCTTTGTATCTTGGTGCCAATCTTGTTCACGCTTTTGCTTCGGCAAAGGCGGTGCTGTCTATCACTGAGATTGCCAATCGTCTTCCTGTGTACAAGCCTTTAACCATGAATTCTTTCCTTATAAAGGTCGGCTATATTACTGAGGATGACATAGCAAATCGCAAAGTGCATGTAGGTCAAAGCGGTTTTTTCAAATATCCTAAAGAAAAGCTTCAATACGCACCGGTTGAGAAAAAACTTAATGTTTTATGGCTTGCCATTGATACTTTGCGTTATGACGCCTTTACTAAGGACATTATGCCTAATACTTACGCTTTCTCTGAAAACGGCTATGTCTTTAACGATCATTATTCAAGCTCTAACTCAACGCGCGGCGGTATTTTCGGTCTTTTCTATGGCTTGCCGCCTTCTTATTGGCAGGTTGCACTGTCCGCCGGAATTCCTGCGGCCATAGTCCAGGCAACGCGCGATCAGAATTATGCTTTAGGCGTATTTACGTCAGCTACCGTATTTAAGCCTGAGTTTCATAATACCGTTTTTGTCGGTGAGAAGAATCTGCGTCCGCAGTCTGATGGCAATAACGTATTTGAGCGCGATGCCGATGCGATTAATGATTTTGCAGAGTTTTTAGGCAAGCGTAAAGCTGATAATAAAAATTTCTTCAGCTTTATCTTCCTTGATAATGTGCACAGTACGGCAGTACCAGAAGGGTTTAAAGGACCGTTCCAGCCGGCATGGACTACGGTTAATCATCTGGCATTAAAGGAAGACACCGATCCGACCCCGTATTTTAATTTGTATAAAAACTCCGTGTACTACGCGGATCTCAATATCAAAAAGGTTTTGGATCTGCTCAAAGACAACGGTTATGATGAAAATACCGTCATAGTTATTACCTCCGATCACGGTGAGGAATTTAACGATAACGGGGATAATTTCTGGGGACATAATTCAAACTTTACCAATGCCCAGATCAAGATCCCGCTTATTATCAAATGGCCGGGTAAAGGCCGCGGCAGCGTGGATATGACGACAAGTGCTTATGATTTGACCGCAACCATATTGCCCGAAGTGTTCGGTGTTACTAATCCTATTAGTGATTTCAGTATCGGGCAAAATCTTTTTAATTTAAAACCGGTTAACTATGTTTTGTGCGGATCTTATCTTGAGAACGCTATTGTTGAGAAAGATCGCATTGTGCTTATCGACGAACTTGGCATGCTGCGTTTTAAAGATAAACACTACAATGATACCGACAATACGGCACGCGATGCTTATTTGCTGGATGCCGTAAGAACTTTTTCCGAGTATTTGGGAGATAAATAAGTGATGCCGGAGAAGCTTACTTCAAAAGATCTGTTGGCAATCTGCCTTTTTGCGCTTATTTCCTTTGTTTTGGCTTTTTATTATGAGTCAAATCAAATCGTAAGCGGTGATCAGCTGCAGATGATTGAAAAGGGCTATCACGCTTTAATGACGGGAGAATTCCTGCCCTACGGCAATGAGGCAAGTACCGTCGGCAATGTGCCCGGTTCATTGTCATCCATCGTCATAGGTTTGCCGCTTATTATCTTTGCTCATCCTTTGTCGCCCGTATTGCTGCTGCTTGTAATAAGACTTATAGGCTATGCGATTTTCGTTAACGCTTTAACTTTGCTGTTTTCCCGCCGTACGGTAGTTTCCGGGGCGCTTTTATATGTGTTAAATCCGTGGTTTTTATATGACAGCCTTTTGTATAACCCGTCATATTTGTCATTCGGCGCGGCATTATTTTTAAATATGCTAATAAGACTGAGGAAAGACAACAAAGTCAGTGCCCTAATGCGTTTTTCTCTCTCGGTAGTTTTGGTTTTGGCAGCCGGCTGGTGTATGCAGTTTCATTATTCTTGGCCGGTTCTTGTCGCCCTGTCCGGTGTGTTATGGCTTAGAAAGGCCATTAAAGTAAGTTATTTAGGCGTGGCGGTAGGTGTTGTGCTGATTGCTCTTACTTTGATCCCGTATTTTATGGAGATAATGGTAAACGAGCGCATTATAAGCAATCCTGAAGAGTATGCTAAAGACAGGTATTTCGGCTACGGATTGGTGCACGTCTATCCGATTTTTAAAGCTCTTTTGTATTGGCTGCGTTTCGGCTCGTTGTTGGTAACCCAAAAATCTATTGTTTCAGCACCGCTTGCAGGAGACATGCCTTTTATTTTTGATATCTTGCGTTACTCCTGGCTTGTGCTTACCCAGGTTATAGGCGGTATTACGGTACTTATAAGCGCTTATGCAAATTACATTTTGCTGTTTAAAAAACGTGAGTTAAAAGAGCAGGATCCTGAATTTAATTTCGTGCGCGAAGTTTCGATTGCTGCAATTATTGCGCTTGTGGCAGCTGCCGCAGCTGCGACTTTAACCTTAAATTACTGGCAGATAATTATTTTATTTGCTTTTGCGCTGCTGCCGGTCTTATGCCTTGTAGAAAAAAAGATTTTCTTCTTAAAGCCTAAATATATGTTTTATTTTGCTGCTTTTATGGTAGCCATGAATTTCGTCAGTGCCACGAATTCCCGTAAGTTCCATGAAAGCGTCAGCTACGTCGATCAGGTAAATATGTTCTGCTATGACCGTTATCAGGATAAGTGTTCCTTATCTCCTGACGACTTAGATAAGGTTTTGAAGTTAAAAGCGCAGCAAGAAGCACAAAAATGACAGAGCAGGTTGTTTTTAAAAATGCAAAATTTATTACGGCAGATGATTTTTCATTGCCGTATAAAAGTGCTGCTGAGTTAAATAGGCTTTTTTCTTTAGACTTTATTAAAAAAAATGCAGCCGCTCTTTCATTTAAAGGCGGTCGCGGGCAGACGGCTTTATTTTCTTTATCCGGTGAAGATTTAGTGCTGCGGCAGTATTTGCGCGGCGGCCTTTGGGGAAAACTTATGCATGATAAGTTTTTCATTGCATCACATGATGCGCATCGGGCCTTTGATGAGTTTATTTTGCTTGTCAGGCTAAAAGCTAAAGGTTTGCCCGTTCCCGAGCCGGTTGCGGCTAAAGAAGAGAAAAGCGGTTTATTTTTACGCAATTACATTATCATAAAACAGATTAAAAACTGCGCTGATTTGTCTTATGTAATTAAAAACAGACATTTAAGTGCTGATGAGTTTATTCGCATCGGCAGTACTTTAAAGCGCTTTTTTGATGAAGGCGTTCTGCATACCGATCTGAATATACGTAATATTCTTCTTGATAACAAAGGAGATGTTTACGTTATTGATTTTGATAAATGCAAAATCACCGACTTAGGCAGACAGGACAAGGAGGCTATGCTTGCCCGCCTTTTACGCTCATTTAATAAAGAAGTACGCATAACGGCAAACGCGGCGTACTTTAAAGAAAGCGATTTTGCTTTACTAAAAGAAGCCGCATTAGCGGACTAAATTAGTTTCTATTGCTTTTAAAGTTTTATCAAGTGCTCCGCGGCCCTGTTGCTGTACGGCCATGGCGTTAAGTCCGACACGCTTTAATCTGTCGGGATTTTCCATCAGGGAGGAAATCGCTGAAATCAGATCTTCTTTGTTGTGAACGAGGATTGCTCCTTCACTGTCAAATAAGGTCTCAAATAAATCTTTAAAGTTATAGTAGATAGGCCCTGTGATAACCGGTAAAGCAAAGAAGGCAGGTTCTAAAGGGTTGTGCCCTCCGATATCGACAAAGCTTCCTCCGGCAAAAGCAGCATCGCTAAGCCCGAGGTAAAGCTCCATTTCTCCCATGGTATCACCGATAAGGATTTCGTCTCCCCATGCACTCAAATTCTGATTAAAAGAGCTTCTTAAAGCGTAAGACAGGCTTTTTTCCTTAAGACATTTAATCGCGGCGGCAGTATCCTGAGGATGGCGCGGTACGATAATAAAGCGCAGATTAGGGTGTTTACTGCGAATTTGAATGTAGGCATCGATAAGAATGGACTCTTCTCCTTCATGCGTACTGAAGGCGCAGAGGACAAATTTATCTTTGAAGTTGTGCTTGATACCGGTTTTGACATCAAAAAACAGCGCTTCATTAGGTTTAAGATCGTACTTTAACGATCCGCTGATACTTACTTTGTTCTCAGGTACTCCGATCCTGATAAAGCGTTTGGCATCATCTTTAGTTTGACAAATAACTTCATCAAGCTTACTTGATATCAAATCTTTGATTAAAGGCAGATGCTTTTCGTATTTAACGCAGGTCTTTTCCGGCATGCGAGCGTTGAAAACAATTAATTTGATATTCTTTTTGTGCGCCTCGTCAAGAAGATTCGGCCATAGTTCCGTCTCCATTATAAAAAGGTGGCTCGGTTTTACGGCGTTGGTAAAGCCTCTTAACGCAATGGGAGAATCAAGGGGCGCAAATAAATGAGTGACGCCCGGAATTTTTTTTACCTGTGCAGCTCCGGTAGTGGTGGTAGTGGTTACTACTACGTTAAGTTTGGGATGATTCTTAACGAACGCTTTAATTAAAGGAGCGGCAGCGTTAATTTCCCCGACACTTACGGTATGAAACCAGATACTGCGGCGGAAGCTTACGTTGTAAAAGCCTAAGAGCTCGAAAATTCTCATACCGTAAGGCGGATCGCGGCGTTTTTTATAGGCAAGAAACATCGCACCGAAAGGAGCGATTAATGCAGTTGCCGTTTTGTAAGCGCACAGAATTAAAGAAGACTTAAGGCTCATGTCAGATCCCGGTAAGTTTTGCCAATTGTTCAATAACAAGTTTTGGGGTTATCTTTTTAAGACAAGCGTAGGTCTTGAATTTGCAGGTGCGCTCAAAGCACGGATGGCACGGTTCATCCGATTCAAGACAAACAGCTCTGTCAGAAAGAGGCGGAGTGTAGCCCGTAGAAGTTGAACCGAAAATAGCGACTTGAGGAACCCCGACAGCCGCAACCAAATGCATAAGACCTGAATCATTACAAACTGCAGCAGCAGCCTTAGCAGTAAGATCAAGCGCCTCAACCAGGTTGGTTTTACCGGCGATATCATAAAAATAAGAAAGATGCCTTACATCAATTCGCTCTTTTATTTTATTGACGGTCGGAATATCGTTTTTAGATCCGATACCTAAGACCGCACCGCCTTTTTCTATCCATTTATCGGCAACTTCGGCAAAGTATTCGGGCGGCCAAAGTTTTGACGGTCCGTAATTTGCTCCGCAGCCTAATGCAAGCAGCGGGCGGGAAAGACTGAGGTTAAGTTTTTCTAAGAGAGAGCAGCTTGGCTCTTGAGTTTTTAAGCTCGGATATAAAATGTCGGGCAGATCCTGTGCCGTCTTAACCGAGTCTTTAGAAAATGCAAGAGCGCTGTAGCGTTCCACCATTAAAGGAAAGTCTTTTTTGTTATTGCGATAGTCGTTTAATAAAAAATAGCGGGACTCTCCGATAAATCCGCAGCGTTCTTTTACCCCGGCAAAAAACGGAACTAATGCCGATTTCCAGGAATTAGGCAAAATAATCGCTTTATCGTATTTGCCGCGCAGTTTCATGCCTTCGTTTTTACGCTTTAAAAAATCAAAACTGCCGTGGGCAAAGGGATTTTCGATGACGTTATTTACTTCATCCATGCGCTTTATGATAGGGAACATCCACTTTAAGGCATAAAGATCAATCGTAGCGTCGGGATTTGCTTTTTTAATAGCTTTATATAGGCTTTGCGACATAACAAGATCGCCAAGCCATGAGGGGGCAATAACTAGAATTCGCACTCTTTTGTTCTCTTTATAAGGTATTTCTACCGATCTTAAAACGCTTAACGTTAAAAGTAAAATCGCAAGTGGAAGCTAAAAGCTTTCATGTCGGCTATAATTTAACCAGTGGATTTTAAATTTGAAGGAATTGCCATGATCATAGTTACAGGCGGCGCCGGTTTTATCGGCAGCAACATCGTCAAAGCTTTAAACGATAAAGGCAGAAAAGATATTTTAGTGGTCGATAATTTGAAAAACGGTCATAAGTTTGTCAATTTAATCGATCTTGATATTCAGGATTATATGGATAAAGAAGACTTTATCGAGCTTATACAAGACGAAAAGGCTTTTGACAAGCGTTACGGCGCAGCTTCAATTGACGCGATTTTCCATGAGGGTGCTTGTTCTTCCACTACCGAATGGGACGGTAAATACGTTATGAAGAACAATTACGAGTATACCGTAACTTTGTTTGAATTTGCGACGGCGCATCGTATTCCTTTCCTTTATGCTTCATCCGCAGCAACCTACGGCGGCGGCGAAGTTTTTGTCGAAGATCGTAAAAACGAAGGACCGCTTAATGTTTACGGTTATTCGAAATTCCTCTTTGATGAGTATGTAAGAGCACGTTTACCCAAGCTTAAATCTCAGGTCGTAGGTTTTAGGTATTTTAATGTGTACGGACCGCGTGAAGGGCATAAAGGCACTATGGCAAGCGTTGCTTTCCATCTTAACAATCAGATGCTGCGCGGTGAAAATCCTAAGCTTTTTAAAGGCTGCAACGGCTATCCCGACGGCGGACAGACTCGTGATTTCGTCTATGTAGGAGATGTTGCCGCGGTAAATTTATGGTTCTTTGAACATAAAGGACCGTCCGGAATTTATAACTGCGGAACGGGACGTGCTGAGCCGTTTTTAAATATCGCTAAAGCCGTAATAAAACACCACGGTCGCGGAGAGGTGGAGTTTATTCCTTTCCCCGAGCATTTGGTAGGTCATTATCAGTGCTTTACGGAGGCTGATTTAACCAAGTTAAGAGCCGCCGGCTGCGATGTTAAATTCAAAACCGTAGCCGAAGGCGTGGCCGAGTATTTGGATTGGCTGAATAAAAAATAGTGAACTACGATAATTTTACTTTTGAAGTCGGAGTCATTGCGCAAAAAGACGCGGCTCTGACTTTTGCCGACTATTTAGTGTCAATAAATATAAAAGCCATCGTTAGGGAAAAATTAGGCGGCAATTATTCGGTATGCGTGGATAATGAGCTTGCTCTTTATCGGGCGCGTACTGAATTTGCCGAGTTTGCCCGCGATCCTCTAAACCGTAAATATAAGAATGCGGCATGGCAGCGCGGACGGGTTTTGCGCAAAAGACCGGAAATAAAAGCACGCGGTTTTACTTTATTTTCAATGGATCTGGTTTCTTTTACTACGGCCGTTGAGGCGGTTTGCGTTATCGTCTACTTGTTAATGTTCGTGGCAAGAACTTCGGTTATTGATGCTTTGGGCTTATACGACAGCAGGCTTATAAGTGATGATTTTGCGATATATCGCTTGGTAACGCCTGCGTTTATGCATTTCTCCATTATGCACATAGGTTTTAATCTTGTTATGTGGGAAGCTTTTGCCAGACCGATAGAACGGTATTTGGGAACGTTGAAGCTCATAGGTCTTTTTATTTTAGTTGCTCTTTTGTCGAATATTGCTCAGCTGTGGTTTTTGCCGACAGGCGCGGTATTCGGCGGAATGTCGGGGGTCGTATACGGGCTAATCGGTTATATGGCGGTCTTGTCTTTAAGGAAAGATTTGCCTTATAAGCTGTATATTCCTAAAGGGCTTTTTACGGTAAGTCTTGTTTTTATCGCTTTAGGTTTCTTTATGGACGGCATTGCTAATTTCTGTCATATAGGCGGGATTGCTGCAGGAGCTTTATGCGGCTTTATTGATTTAAAACGGCCGCTTGGCAGTGTTTTAAAAAATCGTTAAGCATAAAAAAAGCCCCGCAGGGCTTTTTTTATATATGAAGAAAATTAATCTTCCATATAGTGTTCCGGCATCGGAATAGTGGCAGCACCGCTGTCGACTGCAGCCTGAGCTACGGCACGGGAAACCTGTTTTAACAGGCGCGGATCCATAGGCTTAGGAATTACGTAATCAGGACCGAACTCAAGCTTATCTACTTGGGCAGCCTTAACTACTTCAGCAGGAACCGGCTCTTTGGCAAGCTCGCGAATGGCGTTCATTGCGGCTTTCTTCATTTCCAGGTTAATGCAGGTGGCTCTTACATCCAAAGTTCCGCGGAAGAGGAACGGGAAGCACAAAACGTTATTAATCTGGTTCGGATAGTCGGAACGGCCGGTACCCATGATAATGTCAGGACGGACGCGTTTTACGAGCTCAGGATCGACTTCAGGATCCGGGTTGGAGCAGGCAAAGAGTACCGCTTTGGGAGCAAGGCTCTTAACTTCATCTTCAGTGACAAGACCCGGTCCGGATACACCCAATAAAATGTCAGCTCCGTCACAGGCTTCAGCTAAGGTCTTAGGACCTGCATCGTTGATGAATGAAGGTTTTTCACCGTTATTGTACTGCGGACGATCAGAGCGGATAACACCGTGACGATCAACCATAAAGAATTTCTTTTTGTCAGCTCCGCAGGCAAGTAATAAGTTAGAGCAAGCAACGCCTGCTGCACCTGCACCTACGCAGACTACTTTACAATCTTCAATCTTCTTACCTTGCAGTTCAAGAGCATTTAAAATACCGGCGGCGGTAACGATGGCGGTACCGTGCTGGTCGTCATGGAATACCGGAACTTTGCAGCGTTTAATTAATTCACGCTCGATGACGAAACATTCCGGTGCTTTAATGTCTTCAAGGTTGATGCCGCCGAAAGTGTCGGCGATGCATTCTACGGTTTTGATGAATTCATCAACGGTATCGTGCTTAACTTCAATATCAATAGCATTAATTCCGGCAAAGCGGTTGAACAGTAAGGCTTTGCCTTCCATAACCGGTTTAGAAGCCAAAGGTCCTAAGTTGCCGAGGCCTAAAATTGCAGTACCGTTGGAAATAATGGCTACGCTGTTGCCCTTTCCGGTGTATCTGAATGCATCAGACGGATTTTTGGCGATTTCTCGTACCGGTTCGGCAACGCCGGGACTGTAGGCTAAGGTTAAATCACTAGAAGTTTCTGCCGGTTTTGTAACGACGACTTTGATCTTACCCGGAGTCGGGAACTCATGATATTTTAACGCTTCGTCGTGAAGTTGCTGATGATCCAAGGTGTCCCCCTTATTTTTGACGTTAATTTTAAGCTATAGCTTTTTATAAAATGCAGCTTTTTAGCTTTTTGTGTTTGCTCATAAAAAAGATTTATAAGCGCTTTCTTCTTCATGTAAGAAGTTATTTTCAAAGCACAACCTATAAGATTATCACTAATGGCGGCAAATAATTGAGAATTTTTCTTTTGAAGATCAGAATTTGTGCATTAAGTCTGAATCTGTGGAGTTCGTTAACTTTAAGGTTAATTTAACGGCAAATAAACGGCGGCCTTTTAAGCCAGCCTCAGGCGGGCTCTTAGCGAAATTTTAAATGTTTGACCGGACAATTGACATCCTCACCGGCCTAAAGGCCGATGATT
>NZ_GL830988.1 GCF_000188195.1 Succinatimonas hippei YIT 12066 | reverse complement strand
TGTGATAATCTTCACATGAAGTTGTCGCCATATACTTTAATTTCAGCTTAATTAAATAACATATAATCAAATTAACTAATTACTTAAAAAGTTTATCCTTCAACAATATACTGCATTATGAATATATTTATATCCGGCTTTTATAAACATATTTTATGTCTCGTAAAATAAATTACAAAATAAAATAATGCGGAATAATATCCTCATAAACATTATCCTTATTCAAAAAACCTCCCGGAATTATACCCAATCGAATAAAACCTAAACTCTCATATAAAGACAATGCGTTCTTATTTGAAGCAACCACCGCATTAAATTGCAGAATTCTAAAAGATAATTTACGTGCTTTTTCTATACAGTGAATAACCAGCATCTTTCCTATACCATTACCGCGAAATTCTGATTTTACGGCATAACTTGCATTACATATATGAGAGCACCTTCCTACATTATTCGGATGGAGAATATATACTCCAACTACTTCAGCAGTAGTTGTATCAAGTGCAATACCGGTAAAAGACTGTGACATGAAAAAATCATAGCCGGTGTTTTCATTGAGTATTTCTGTTTGAGGAAAAGCTTTTCCGGCAATTACAACTTCATTCCAAACATCTAACACACCTTTTAAATAACTGCTTTTAAAAGGAACAATTTCAATTTGCATATGCTATCCTTATGAAAAAGGCCCGTACGGGCCTTAATTAACTAATTATTTAGTTTTTTTCTTTTTCTTGGCGGTAGCTGACAAAACAATGCCCTCTCCGCTCTTTTTAGCCTTTTCGATAAGGCGTTTTTTCTCGTTTTCCTTACGCTTTGCTGCCCGTTCATATCGGCGTTCGGTTTCTGCCTGACGTTTTTGCTCTCTTAACTTAGATTGAGTAAGACGCTTTTGTACCGGTTTTTCGTTTGCATAAGGATTAATTCCTTCCTTAAATTCCAAAATAACCGGAGTTCCCATAATATTAAGAGCTTTACGGTAGCAATTGATTAAATAGCGTTTATACGCATCAGGCATCTTAGATACCTTATTACCGTGAATAACGATACGCGGAGGATTGTAACCGCCGGCATGAGCATATTTAAGCTTAATACGCCTTCCTCCTGAAATCGGCGGCTCATGCTCTTGCACGGCTGCCTGTAAAACACGGTTTAAAGTAGCAGAAGAGTTACGGCGAGTAGCTGATTCGTAAGCTTCATCAATGGAATCAAAAATATTACCTACACCGGTTCCGTGAAGTGCTGAAATAAAGTGGACACGGGCAAAATCGACAAAACCTAAACGTAAATTAAGCTCGCGTCTTATGTCATCTTTATATTCTTTAGAAAGACCGTCCCATTTATTAACCGCTATAACAAGCGATCTTCCCGAATCCAAGATAAAGCCTAAAAGCGACAGATCCTGATCAGTAATATTTTCACGAGCATCAATAACCAATACGGCAACATTACAGTCTTCAATAGCTTTTAAGGTCTTAACGATTGAAAACTTTTCAATCGCTTCCGACACTTTACGGCGCTTACGCACGCCTGCAGTATCTATAACGATATATTTTTTATGCTCACGCTCCAAAGGAATATAAATTGAATCCCGCGTCGTGCCTGGCATATCGCAAACAACCACGCGATCTTCGCCTAAAAGGCGGTTAGTTAAAGTTGATTTTCCGACATTAGGTTTTCCGACCAATGCAAATTTAATCGGTAAATCGGCAAACGGAGTATGCTCAGCAGCTTTTTCCGCTTCATCATCAGTATGCTGAAGACCGCGCTGCTTTTCACGAAATGCGTACCAATCAAATCCTCCTGCATTCTTTTCTGCAGGAACGTTTTCTAAAAACTCATAACCGTGTTCCCAAATGTATCCTTCAGGATCTTCGCCTTCAGGAACCTCCGGCAAATCACTGTCAAGCGGACCATCTTCACGCAGCACCGGAGCAATCACGTCCTCAATTAAAATCTGAACTCCGCGTCCGTGCGCCGCTGCAATTTGATGAACTTCACCTAAACCTAAACCGTAAAATTCAGTACCGGCAATATCCGGATCAAGTCCGTCAATTTTGTTAGCAACAACCGCACACTTCTTGCCGGATTTGCGAATATACTCCGCTACCTGATAGTCTCCGGGCATTATTCCGGCCCGGGCATCCACCATGAAAAGAACTAAATCGCACTCCTCGATAGCCAAAAGAGCCTGCTCGGTCATTTTTGAAGTCAAATCGGAAGGCTGTTCGGCATCTTTCGCAATACCGCCGGTATCAATGACGATATATTCTCTGCCGTCAAACAACGCGCGTCCGTATTTACGATCACGGGTTAAGCCCGGAAAATCCGCCACCAAAGCATCACGGGTTTTAGTTAAGCGATTAAATAAAGTAGATTTACCCACATTAGGGCAACCGACCAAAGCCACAACTTTCATCTTAGATCCTCATAAGTAAGGGTCTTTTCCTCATCCGAAGATAAAAAACGGCTGACCACACCAAAACAGAAAATAATAGATACACTAAAGCCGCCGAAATCGGCGGCTGCACATCAAAAAACTAAATTAAAGTCCAAAACCCGAGGCTTTTTCATCGGGATTTTCCATAGGAACATCCACTTCAGGCACTTCCTGAACCGGAGGATTAGGTGCACTTGCTTCAGGAGCTTCAGGAGCCTTTGGAGCCTCCGGCGCCGGAGCTTCGGGGGCTGAATCAGCATTGCTCTTGACTCCCGGCATCAAGCCGAAACCTGACAGACGGCGTCTTTGCTCCTCTTCATAGGCGGCAACTCTTTCTTTATATTCACGGACACGCTCTTCATAAGCACGCTTGCGTTCTTCATAGGCGCGTCTTTGAGCAGCAATTGCTGCATTCTGGCGAGCCTCTGCTGCGGCTGCAGCACGCAATATTGCAGCACGGCGGGCCTGCAGCTGTTCTCTGTCCATAACCGAAGGAGCATAAATACCGCCCTCGCCGACACCGGGACGGGCCATATTAACTGAAGCTCCCGCATAAGCTAAAAGATTGTTTACGGCAAGCTCTTTTACCATAGCATTACCGTTAGGATCGTATTTGTACGCAGTCAAATCGCCATCGCGGGTACTTACATATAAATTACCGTCAGCAACAAGCGGCGCAGTATAAATAGCACTGTCGTCTACTTCATGCTGACAAACTATAGTGCCGTCATTTAAGGACATAAAGTACAAATAGCCCTCAAGATCGCCTACGACAACATAATCACCGTAAATGGCCGGAGCCGAAACGGAACGATAAGTCAAAACGGTATTAACCCAACGTTCACTGTTATCAGAACGATTTAAACAATACACATACCCGTTATCGCCAACGATGACAATAGAACTGTCATCAATAGCTAAATCTTTAGAGCTTTGATAGTTAAGACGAGACAGGACCTGATTATTCTCAAATGAGTATTGAACGAGACCGCCGCCATAAGAAACGGAATACAGAGTGGAACCGATAACAAGCGGAGTCGCCGATACGTCAGCCACACGCTCTAAAGCGTTTGCTCCGTACGGCTCACCTACATCAATCTGGTTGACGATAGCTCCGGTGCTTTGCAAAATAACGTTAACTTTGCCGTTACTTTGTCCTAAAAGTACGAACTCATCGCCAATCACCAAAGGAGCTGACTGACTTCTAAGACGCAAATCGGTCAATGCATCGCCCGATGCCCAATTAACAGTTCCTTCATCGCTTGAATATGAAGTGAGTCTGCCGCGGGAATCAAGAACGAACAAAGCGCTGCCGCTCTTTGAAAAAGCAGGTTTGGCAATGACTTCACCGCCGACAAAGTCTTTCCACAATAAAGATCCGTCTTTGGCATTTAAAACGTAGATATAACCGTTTTCGGATCCGACCGCAGCTTTCCCTGCATAAACGGTTACACCGCCTGCAAGCCGTGCAGATCTGCGATCATCATTTTCTTCCTCATCGTCCAGATCGGTATGCCAAATACGATCGCCTGACATAGCATCATACGCGTAAACATCCCCGTCTCGGCCTGCAGCATATATGATTCCGCCGGAAAAGGCTGGAGACAGCTGAGAATAAAAGTCTCCGACTCCTCCTACGGATGATGACCATAATTTATCGATATCAAAACGATTTTCAATTTCCGGAGCTTCTACAGGAGCATATAAATCCTCATTGCCCGAGCATCCGAAAAGTACTCCGGCCACAAAAGGAATTAACGCCAAAGATTTAATTTTCGACATAATCATCATCCGCCCAAACATTTTTTATTGCTGCTGTAAAGCTGACATTTCCCTAAATGCCGGAGTGTCTCCGGCTGCTATAAGGTTGTCAAACTTCATCTGCAAAATACCGTTAATCGGCAACTTCTTACTCTTGCACAATTCGATAGCGTTTTTATATGCATCATGTGCTTTTTGACGATCACCGGATGCCATATAAATATCGCCTAAAACCTCAAACTTTTCTAAAGCGTAAGCATCAGAGTTTACTGAATTTGCAGTACTTACCGCCTTATCATATTCCTGATTTTGTGCCTGCAGGCGTGCAAGGGTCAGAGTAATAGCAGGTTTTAACAAATCTCCGCCTTTTGCCGTAGCTTGTTCCAAAGTAGCGGCTGCGTCAGTGAATTTATCTTCAGTCATCTGCAAAGTTGCAACATCAAGAGCAACCAAGGCACCGTAAATATTATCGTTTTCTGCTATAAATTTCTGAGCATCCGCAATAACATCAAGCCCTTTTTCATTAAGCTGTTCCTGCAGCTGATAAACGGCAAGAGCCTGTTCCTGCGATTTGTTTAATTCATAAGACTGATACTGTCTGAAACCGATAAGTCCGCCAAGAGCGATAACCACCCCCAAGGCGATAGGTTTCCAGTACTCATGCCACCATTTTTTGACAACCTCTTCTCTCTCATGATCGTCGGTTAATACGTCCATTCTGCTATCCTTTTAATTTTTAATTCTTAAATCTAAAGTTTACATGGAAAAGAGCAATCTTTCACGTAAGAAAAACGACTGCTCTTAATTTTTATGCCTGCAGCATCTTGGATATTGCCGCAACAGCTCCTGCAAAATCATATTCCTGCTGCGATCCTTCATTGCGCAAATCCTTAACGCCCAGAGTTCCTGATGCAATTTCAGCTTCACCTAAAACTACGGCAACCTTAGCTCCGACCTTATCGGCACGTTTAAACTGACGCTTGAAATTGCCGCCGCCGCAATGATTCATGATGCGAACGCCGGGCAGAGCATCACGCAGTTTCAAAGCCGTCATCGCTTGTTCTTTAGCACTGTTTTCTCCGCTTCCTACGATGTAAACATCAACGCTCGGTTTGGTCTTTACTTTTCCTAAAGTGACTAAAAGCAGCATCAGACGCTCAAGCCCCATGCCGAAGCCTACTGCCGGAGTTGCAGTACCGCCGAGTTCCTCGACAAGACCGTCATAGCGTCCGCCGCCGCAAACGGTACCTTGTGCACCTAATGCGGTAGTAACCCACTCAAATACGGTTAAATTGTAATAATCAAGGCCGCGAACCAAACGATTATTTATCGTGTACTTAATTCCGGCTGCGTCAAGCAGCTTTTTCAAGCCTTCAAAATGCGCCTTAGTTTCTTCACCGAAATGATCGCTAAGTTTAGGAGCGCCTTTTAACACCTCGCCCACTTTCGGATCTTTACTGTCTAAAACGCGCAGCGGATTAGTGTGAGTTCTTCTTTTGCTGTCCTCATCAAGTTCGTCAAAATGAGCCTCAAGATACGAGACAAGCTCATCGCGAAAAGCTTTACGCTCTTCTTTTGTCCCCAAAGTATTAAGCTCTAAAGAAAGATCATCGGCAATTCCGAGCTTTTTCCATAAAGCGTGCGTAAGCATGATAATCTCAGCGTCAATATCCGGTCCCTTTAAACCGAAAATCTCTACGCCAAGTTGATGGAACTGACGATAACGGCCTTTTTGCGGACGCTCATGACGAAACATCGGACCCATATACCAAAGGCGCTGTTCCTGATTATAAATAAGATTATGCTCAAGGCAGGCACGGACGCATCCTGCAGTGCCCTCAGGACGCAAAGACAGCATTTCTCCCGAGCGATCTTCAAAGGTATACATTTCCTTTTCGACCACATCAGTCACTTCACCGATTGCACGGCAAAATAACGGGGTCTTTTCCAAAATAGGCAGACGAATTTCACTGTAGCCGAAAGATGCTACGGTTTCACGCAAAATAGATTCAACCTGCTGCCATACAGAAGTATCCTCAGGCAGCAAATCATTCATGCCTCTTACGGCTTGTACGCTTAATGCCATTAAGTTTTCCTAATTTTTATTTCTGATTTTCCGCATTGACACGAGCCCGAACTCTGGATTCAAGCACCGACACTACATCATTTGCGGATATTTTACCCATAAGTTTGCCGTCTTCATAGACCAGACATTTACCGTTGCCGCCGCCGCACACTGCAACATCGGCATGCAAGGCCTCGCCCGGACCGTTGACCACACAGCCCATAACGGCAATTTTTATGCTCTTGCGAATATCGCTTAAGCGGGATTCAAGTTCTTTTACGGTATTTACGACATCAATACCGCGTCTTGCACAGGTAGGGCAAGCAACGATATCCACACCGCGGGAACGCAAATGCATACTCTTTAAAATTGCCCAGCCTACTTTTATTTCTTCAACCGGATCGGCAGCTAATGATACGCGCAAAGTATCACCGATGCCTTGCTTTAACAGCCACGAAATTCCGATTGAAGATAAAACCGTTCCCCCGGTAAGGCCTCCTGCTTCCGTAATACCCAGATGCAAAGGAGCATCGGTTCTTGCCGCTAACTCTTCATAAGCTGCGACGCATAAATTAAGCTCGGAAGCTTTTACCGAGAAAGCGTAATCATAAAACTGATGCGAATCTAAAATATCGGCAGAACGCAGAGCCGCCTCCACCATGCCCTGAGGAGTCGGGGATCCGTATTTTTGGATTATATCTTTATCAAGAGAGCCGGAGTTTACTCCGACACGAATCGGCAAACCGTGATCCTGTGCGGCACGGCATACCGCTTCGACTTTTTCTCTTGAACCGATATTGCCGGGATTGATACGCAAGGCTGCCGCTCCGTTTTGCGCCACGGCTACGGCAATCTTATAGTCAAAATGAATATCGGCAACCAAAGGAACATGCACTCTTTTTGCAATCTGTGAAAAAGCAGCTACGGCATCCATTGACGGAACCGAAATTCTCACAATATCAGCACCGACGCTTTCAAGATCAAGAACCTGCTTTACCGTGGCCTCAACGTCAAGGGTATCGGTAGACGTCATACTCTGCACGGAAATCGGAGCTCCGTCACCCACCGGTACGGAGCCTACCATAATACGTCTTGATTTGCGTCTAACGATTTTAGGAGCTTGCCATTCCATTTTTCTCTTGTACTCCTAACGATTGGGTAAAGTAAATGTTGCCTGCTTAGTTGCAGGAACGGCAATAGTTCCGCCCATATAATTTACGGTAACGCTTGATGTATCGGTAACCGCAACTTTAAGCGGAGGAATTCCGGTAGCGGAGACTCTGTCTCCGGCCTTATAAGAACCGCTTACCAAAACCTTGCCGCGGCTGTCTGAGATCTGCAAAGAAACAGGAGCTTTAATTATTACTGAAACATTATTTAAAGAAGCAAGACCTTCTCTACCTGAAAGTTTTGCAGCAGAACTTATATCACGCAGATTAGAGCTAAGCTTCGGAGTTTGTGCCGCCGCGGCCTTAGCCTCTTCTTCTTTCTTTAAATTTTCCTGCTTTAATTTTTCTTCTGCAGCTTGTTGTTCCTGCAATGCTTGCTCTTTTGCAGTCTTTACGGCTTCATCTTTAGCAGGAGAAGGGACAACAGCAAGTTCTTTATCAGTTGATGGTGCAGCATTTTCCGAAGTGTTTGCGGCTGTCGTCTTATCTGCAGCAGGTGCTGAATTTATCAATAATTCCTCAGTGCTGCTTTGTGCTGCAGTGCCTGAGTTCTTAGCAAAAGGATCTTCTTGCGGCGCATTTAATAAATCCTGATAGCCACCTGATGAACTTGATGTCTCTGAAGATACATCATTAATAATAAGTTCGCCGGATGAAAGATTATCACTCTGCGTCGAAACAATCGGCTCATTAACGGAAACCGTACCTGAAGTACCGCTTTGTTCGGTATCGTCAGACATGAGCATCCATACTAAAACAATAATAAGCAAAAGAACAAGGAGCACGGCCCCTAACTTAACTAACATTCCTTTATTGCTTTTCCCTGCCTTATTAGAAGCAGGAATATCTTGTAAATGAGAAGATTCGGCCCTTTCTTTTGCTTGCGAATCATTTTTAGGAACTGCAGTTCGTTTCTTTGCCGCGACCTTATTTTGATTTTTGGCCATTTCAGAAACTTCAAGCACATTGTGATTGTAAAGTTCCACAACGGTTTTAGGATCAATATTGACCAATCTGGCATAGTCGGCGATATATCCGCGAGCAAACGGCGCAGCCGTAGGCTGGGTTAGGCGATCATGCTCAATATCGCTTATGGTATTGACCCTTAATTTAAGGCGCAGAGCAATCTCGCGCTGAGATAATCCCAACATTTCTCGGGCATGCTTTAAAATAGCCCCTGGAAGATTAGGCACCTCATCATCCGATAAAGAAGGAACGACCGGAACTTTATCAGGATCGTCGCCGTTATAGTTTAAATTACCGCCAAAACGCTGATCTTCCCCGTAAATATTATTTCCGATATCTTCACGGTAGGACTGTTGATTCAACCGGGAATTTGCGTTTGACTTAAACTTTTCTTCTTTTTCAAACGGATCTGCTTTAAAAGAACCCTCTTGATTGCGGAGGCCTTGCGGTATAGATGAATGAGACTTATTATCCATTTTTCCAACCTTTTAAATATTAGCGGCTGTAATACGGTTTTTGGCGATTTTATCTTTAACCTGCCCAGCAAGCTGTCCGCATGCGGCAGCGATATCATCTCCTCTGGTGGTTCTGGTCATTACGGTATAGCCGTGACCGGTTAACACCTTATAAAAACGGTCAACCCTGCTATTTGAGGGGCGCTTGAATTCCGATTGTTCATGGGGATTAAACGGAATTAAATTGATTTTGCACGGAGTATCTTTTAGAAGACGGGCAAGCTCTTCGGCCTGATCGGTAGAATCATTAATATGATCTAAAAGCACATACTCAATCGTGGCTTTTCCGCAATTGGCGTTAGATTTTGACAAATAATTACGCACGCTTTTTAACACCACATCAATTTTATATTTTTTATTAAGGGGCACCAAAACATCCCTTAATTCATCATTAGGAGCATGCAAAGACAATGCTAAAGCCACATCGACTTTTCCGGCGATTTTATCAATGATGGGGGCCACCCCTGAGGTTGAAATCGTAACGCGGCGTTTTGACAGAGCAAAAGCATTATCGTTTAACAAAATTTCAGTTACTTTCAATACGGCATCAACATTATATAAAGGCTCGCCCATTCCCATCATCACGACATTGGAAATAGGTTTTTGTTCTTCATTTTGAGAAAAACCGACTCTTGAGGCGGCTCTCCAGACCTGTCCTATTATTTCGCTGACGCTAAGATTACGGTTGAACCCAGAGGCTCCGGTACGGCAAAAGGCACATTTCACCGGGCATCCTACTTGAGTAGAGATGCACAAAGTATTGCGGCCTTCTTCAGGGATTAGGACTGTTTCGACCAACTGTCCGTCACCTATGTCAAGAGCCCATTTCACGGTACCGTCACTTGAACGCTGTTCCGTTACTATTTCAGGGGCTTTGATGCACGCGATTTCTTTTAATTTCTCCCGTAAATCTTTTTTGATATTAGTCATTAAATCAAAATCGGTTACACCGTATTGATAAATCCATTTTAAAAACTGGGTGGCGCGAAACGGTTTTTCACCTAAAGAAACAGCAAAATCTTTGAGCTCATCAACGCCTAAATTCATTAAATTGATGCGAGTTTCCGACATTTAAACAAGTACTCAAAAAATATAGATTTTTCTTAAAAATTTAAATAATACATTATAGCAGGATCGTATGTTTTTCTTTAACGGGATATCCGCAAAGACAAGAGCTGTTTAAACTTAAAAACCTCACGCAGCGCAATGCGTGAAAGTTTAAAAATTTTTAATTAAAGTTAAGGAGTTTTCCGGTTCCTAAAAGATACTCGGTAAACTTGCTTACGGTTTCTCCGGCTTTACCGTAAATTCCGTAAGTAAAATTTGAAGCGGTCAAGCTTTTCTCAAGATTAAACTCAACACATACGGCACCGGCTCCTGCAGCTATCTGACAAAAACCCGCCGCTGGATAAACCACTCCTGACGTACCGACAGCTAAAAACAACTCGCACTTTACAAGCTTTGCGTAAATTTCATCCATATCATACGGCATCTCACCGAACCATACGATGTCAGGACGTAAAGACTGATGCTTACAATAAGGACACTCGCTTTTAACCGAACTTGCCCCTGAAAAAGGAAAAGAAGAATGACAGTTTTCACACAGCATTTTTAAAAGTTCACCGTGCATATGACAAACTTGCTTACTTCCGGCTCTTTCATGCAAATCATCAATATTCTGCGTAACAAGAAAAACTTCCCCTCCTTGTTTTTGCCACTCTGTCTGTAAATGCGCTATCGCTTTATGCGCCGCATTTGGCTTTTTGGTCGGCAATGAAAGTCGCATTTTGTTATAAAACTCATGCACTAAAGTCTTATTGCGCAGAAAACCTTCATAGGTTGCGACATCTTCAACATTGTGATGTTCCCACAACCCGTCCTCAGAGCGAAACACGGGAATTCCGGACTCTGCTGAAACTCCGGCTCCCGTCAAAATAACTATGTTTTGATATCTCATGCTTATTTCTTACCTGTTTAGCATCAGCTCAAGTTTTTTTACCTGCTCTTTTGTCGTCTGATTAACAAAATCATCAACAACTACCGGGGTTAAAGTGCCGTCGCCCAATGCCATAAATAAATAATCAACAGTAGCTTCCTTATACTTTATCCAGGCGCGCTGCATTTTTAATATAGTATTCTTGCAAGCCTTAGAATCGCCTTCATCATTGCAAGACAGCATTGCCTGCTTGTAAATCTTGTTAAGCTTGCCGTCCAAATAAATAAAAGCATCATTTTGACATTTACGCATTTGAACGGTAACACCTCCTGATGCCGACATACAGGCATTATAGCCCGGAGATAACTCCTCATCAGCAACAGCAGTAAAGCTGAAAACAAACACGGAAGCTATTGCTAAAACTCCTGCTAATTTCATATACACTCCTAATATTTCTTGCCGCTTAAAAACTGCGCTAATGCCAAGATAGTGGCGCCGGTGGCGCCCGGAGCATAAAAAGCAGAGCCTTCTTTTTGATATGCACAGGCCAAATCAAGATGTACCCACGGAATATCCTTTTCTACAAAGCAATGCAAGAACTCGGCAGCAGAGCTTGCACCTGGATTCCCATCACCTGTACCAGCATTTGAAATGTCTGCCCGCTTACTTAAAATAAAGCGCTTGAAGTAAGGACGCATCGGCAAGAGCCACAATTCTTCCATCGAGTCTTTAAACGCGTGCTGTAAATCTAAAGGAAGTTCATTTGACGGAGTAAAAGCCGCGCACATATCACGCCCTATTGCAATTTTTGCGGCACCGGTTAAAGTTGCGGCATCAAGAATAAATTTACTCTTTGCTTTGCAGGCATGAATCAAACCGTCGGCAAGCACCAAACGTCCCTCGGCATCAGTATTGCCGATTTCAACTTTAACGCCGTTCGGATAAGAAATTATGTCGCCCGGCAGCATTGATTTGCCTGACAGCATATTTTCAGCACAGCATAAATAAAGACGAACGCGCTTTTTAAGTCCCTGCAAAATAGCCAAGGTCAGAGCACCGCCTAAATATACGGCGCCGGACTTATCAGAATGCATGGATGACATGTATGAAGGAGGCTTAATATCGTATCCGCCTGAGTCAAAGGTAATGCCCTTGCCCACAAGCGAAATATCAATGTCCCCGTCCTTTTTCCCGTCAGGGAAATAATCGATTATACCAAGACACGGCAAATTATCACTGCCGCGCCCGACAGCCTGCAGTCCGACACATTCGTGATAATCCTTGTGCCCTTTTTTAATTAATTTAAGCGTTGCCTCCCCGCCTTTTTTATCCGCCGCTTTCTTTACTTTAGAAAATACCTCTTTGACTAACGACTCAGGCGTAGTCGTCTTGGAGTCAGAGTCGGCCAGTTCTCGAAAATCAATAATTAAATCGGAAATTCCGGCGACTTTATCACAATCTTTTTTCAAAAGTGCAAAGGCGATATTTATATCCGATTTACCGTCGTACATTCCCTGAATCATCCATACGGCATCAAGCACGGACAAAGGGATATCACCGCTGTCAATTAATGCATTATTAATTCCAAGATTACAAAGACTGCGACCTGCTTCCTGATAAAACCTGAAGTTCTCCTTATTCACCATGAGGCTTACGCTGTTTTTGCCTTCGGGAATAAGCTTTGCCTTCTTATTAAAAGGCTTAGGAGCATCTCCGTCTTTAAGCTTTACATAAATAAACTCATCCGCATTAACATTCTTTACTGAACTTACTTTAATTTTCGGCATTTTTTCTTTCCTTAATTAATCTTTCCTTACCTGCCACATACTGCCTGAAGCTTGTAATGCAGCCACCTTGGTCTTAAGCTCGTCTGCTGCCTGTTTAACCTCTTGTTCGGTAGTAAAGCGTCCCAGTGATAAACGGATTGAAGCTCTGGCAAGCTCATCACTATGACCTATCGCCTTTAACACGTAAGAAGGTTTTAGCTCTGCCGAAGAACAGGCAGATCCTGTTGATGCGGCAATTCCCGACAAGGACGGAAGCAGCATTCGCCCGTCAATTCCGGCAAAGCTTGCAGAAATGATGCCGGGTAAATGCCTGGTGCTGCTGCCGTTAATAACCGCTCCGTCTATGGTTTTAATTTCATTAACTAAATATTCACGCAGCTGCAAAATGCGTTCTTTATCCTTTTTTGCATCTTTTGCCATTATTTCAAAAGCTTTACCCATAGCAGCAACCTGATGCGTCGCTACAGTACCGCCGCGCAACCCCTTTTCCTGACCACCGCCGTAAATTAAAGCTTCGACTGGAACATTTGCCTCACGTTTTATATATAAAGCTCCGACACCTTTGGGTCCGTATATTTTTTCAGGTGTAAGCGAAGCCATGGAAATTGCGGAATTAGCAAAATCCGTTTTTTCCCATCCTGCAGTCTGCGCACAATCGGTATGAAAAAAGATCCCTTTTGCCCGACATAACGAAGCAAGGGCATGAATATCGTTTACCGTACCGAGTACGCTGTTACCGTGACAGATAGAAACCAAAAACGTATCTTCTGTAAGATATGAAGCTAAAAGCTCAGGATCAATGCTCCCGTCCTGGTGCGGTTTTATATAAGAAACTTTGTAACCTTCATATTTTTCAAGATACTCGCATCCCTCCAGCACCGCTTTATGTTCAACCATAGAAGTCACGATGTGGCGGCGCGGATCTCCTTTATGCCTAAGACCGCGGGCAAGACCGATAACGGCAAGATTATTACTTTCGGTCGCTCCTGAAGTAAAAGTAATCTCAAGAGGAGAGCATCCGACTAAATTTGCCACTTGCTCTCTAGCGTTTTCAACAACTTCAGCAGCCTCCCAACCGAACACATGATCTTTAGAGGAGGGATTGGCAAATGATCCTTCAAGCGTCAGGCAATCCACCATCACTTTTACAACTCGAGGATCAAGCGGCGTTGCCGCAGCATAATCCATGTACACAGGACGATTCATTTTTTTATTCCTTAATATGAGAAATCGCCATTTCAAAAACTTTTTCTACGTGTTCATCGCATAAAGCATAATAAACCCGCTGTCCTTCTCGTTTTACCATCACAAGATTATTTAAGCGTAAATAGCATAACTGATGAGACACAGCTGATTTGGTCATTCCTAAAATTTCAGCAAGATCGGTAACGCACAGCCATTCATGGATCTGCAGCGCATTTACTATATTAATTCTTGTAGGATCGGCTAATGCCTTAAAAAACTCTGCGGTAACATCCACGTCGTCAGGAGCGAGCATCTGCGACTTAACGCTTTCAATAAGTTCTTCACGACTGTTTTCTTTTTCCTTCATCTTCATAATCTCTTTGTTAAGCACAAAATATATTGAGCAATTGTTCAATTATTTTAACAACTATCTTTATTTAAGTTTAAGATATAAGAAAAAATTCTTTTTCTTTTTAAAAATTTACAGTTTTTAAATAAATTTAATTTGAACCGTAAAGCTTAAATAAGCTAAGTTCTTTCTTTTGTCTATAATAGCGCTATATTTTAAACGGGCATCAAGTATGTTTTTAATCGGCGTTATATCAAGTATCATTGCAGCAGTTTTACAAGGACTTAACTACGCGATAACCAAAAGTTGTCAGGATACTTATCATATCTACGGTTTTAGAATGCTTATCGCCGAGCAACTTGCGATAGCGTTTATCGTTTTCTGGCCGTTTATTTTCTTTAAGTATTACGAATTTTTGAATGGCGGATTATTCTCGGTCTGTTAGAAATCAACATTCCGTTTTTAATGGCGCAATATTTTATGATTATGGCACTGCGCTCAAGCGACGCGTCAATCGTTTCTCCTCTTTTGGTATTAAAGATACCTATTCTGACCGCAATATCATTGATTTTATTTCACGACAGTTTTGAACTGCACCAATATTTTGCCATTACCGCGATTTTGTTGTTATCGTGGGTCTTCTCCTCTCTTTCAGGTCAAATAAGAATTAGAGCTTTAATTTTTATCTTCGCCGCCTGTTTTTGCTATGTTCTAGCTGATATCGCAACAGTAACACTTGCCAAAACTTTTAAAGCACCGCCTATAGAGCAGGCGATTATTCTTAATATTTACAACTATATTGCCGCACTTGTCTTCTTTATCCCCTGTGCTTTTATCAAAAAAGTCAAATTAAACGACATGTATAACTGTAAATATGTAGCTATAACTTGGATCGTTTCATCAACTTTAATGGTAATTGCCTTTAATTTAAGCGGTGTCGTCTCGGGAAACATCATTCAATCATTACGCGGGGCCTTCGGTATCGTAATCGTTATGATGTTCTTTAAAGATCAGATTATCGATCACAAAACCAAATGGCAAACTAAAGTTACACTTTCTTTATTAATGACGCTGTCAGTAGTTTGTTTCTATATTTAACCCACTTCCTCAATTGCCGCCACTTCACGCACAGGTCCGAACGTCTCATCCTTGTTTTCATTGATGATGACAATTGCAAGCGTGATCACTTCTTTGTTTGTAAGTCTTAATCCGTATCTCTTTTCTCTGATTTGCGCTTTGGCTTCCTCAAGTTTTTCTCGGACATTATCTGCCTTGCCTATGACTTTAAACTCACAGATATAAAGTCTTCTGTCATTTTCAAAACATAAGTCTCTTCTGCCCAGCGCCGTCTGATACTCAGTATAAGTATTAAAGCCTATAAGCTGCAGCATCACCTTGTAAACATCTCGAAAAGCGGTTCTTTAAAGCTCACTACGCTTTCATAGGAAAACTCGTTTAAGATTTTGTTGAACTCATCCTTGAGCGCAGAAAAATCTCCCGCAGCCAAGGCCGCCTTTATCTTTAAACCGTAGCAATCACTTAATTGCGATGCGGTTTTATTCGTTAAATTGTCGACGATAAGCTCGGCAAACGCCTTTTTTACCTCAAGATTGGGAAGTCCCACTTCAAGATAATTAATCCCCGTATCTTTTATCGTGAAATACCCTGCCTGATACAGAATGGCAAAGAAAGGAAAGTTCTCATCCTCGATACTGGTTATCGTGGGAGATAATGCCGCGGTGTTGGTTCTTTGTATAAACTCAAGATTTAAATAATCAACAAGCTCGGTCTTCTTTACTTTTTTATCAATAAAAGTATTTAGATAATTTACTAAAAGCGACGGCTTCGCTCCGCCCGTCTCAAGCCAATAAGGTTTAAAACCCCGCTGCAGCTCGCTTAAAAAGTTCAATATCGACCAGGGGTTATAAACATGATTACGGCCCCTTTCATCAAAAGAGTAACCGTCATAATTTAATTTTAGAGCTTCAATTAATGAATCATAGGTATATTTATCTTCACCTAAATCCTCATTAAGCTCCGTTACCGCGTTTTCAAGATAATCTTTAAAATAATGCTCAAGCTCTTCCTGCGTATACCCGACAAGAGCACCATAAGTAGGATTAAAGCTGATATCTTCAAGATATGTTAAATGAAGAGAATATCGAATCATTGAAATTACGCGTTACTCCAGTGATAAAAATAAAGCGAAATTTGCCTGAATAGGCTTTTATCGTGGAGAAGAAGTTGGACAATACTCTTCTTCGTACTTCAAACTCCTCTTTATCTCCCATCACCGCGGTTAAAGGGGCGTCATACTCGTCAATAAGCAAAACCAGATTGGTAATATCTTTTTGATTGAATCTTATATCCAAATATCTGGCCGGAGTCTTTATCTTTTCATTTAATATATTTTCATAGCCGCTGTGACTAAATGCATCGTCAAGCTGCTGCAAAAATGATTCATTAAAAGTAACATCACCGCTTTGCTCCTTGATTTTAGATAAATCAAGATGAATTACTTTATAGGTTTTATCATTCCATAAATTTTCAGTGGCAATCTTAAGTCTCTGAAACTTATCAAGACCGTTTGAGAACAGCTCATGAAAAGTGCTTACTAATGTCGATTTACCAAATCTGCGCGGACGGGATAAAAAAAACGGATTTCTAAAACGAGCAAGATTTGCCACTAAATCCGTTTTATCAACGTAGATCATCGAATTTGCAGCAAACTGACTAAATGAAGTAATGCTTAAAGGCAGTTTGGTTAAATCAATCATGAAATACTCCTTAGTCTTTTTAAGAGTTTACCTTATTCTTTAAATAGATTGACTTAGCGGTTAAAACAAGTACAATTAGCAAAAAACGATTTGAAGGTTATCTAAGGGTTTCCATAACTTTTGAATCTTCACTAATATGAGCCCTAAAGGATTGTATTATGCTACTTGCCTGGGGCTTGCTTATCATCGCCGTATTAACAGAAATCTCTTGGGGCTGCAGTTTAAAAGCTCTATCGTATTTTTCATTCAATCGCTTTTTTATAGCAATTCCAATCATTTTTAGTCTAATTAATATGGCCTTACTTGCCCATATAATGCGCTATCTTCCCGCCGGTCTTACATATGCTGTTTGGACCGCCCTCGGTACGGTCGGGATCATTATTGCCGGAATTTTCCTGTTTAACGAAAAAATTAATTTGTATCAAGTATTCTTCATATGTCTATGCGTTATCGGTGTTGTGGGACTTAAACTATGCCCTCAACCTTAACATTGCACTTCTAATATGAAAATAGCATTACTTAATAGCTAAATCGCATATTAAGTAATGCTAAATTATCACTTAATCAAAACGTAACTATAAGTAATTTCTTCTAATAATAATCAAACGAGGCAAAACGCAATGCACCGTGCTTTAAAGTAGCCAATACTTTAATAAGCTTTTCACCTTTAACAAAAGCATGATCGTATGACTTAAACGTAAAGTCATGATCTTCTAGCTTGCAGATTGTGAGATCGGCTTTTGCACCTACCTTAAGCGATCCGATTTGCCATATAGTCCTATAGCCTCAGCAGGAGCTTTAGTCACACAATTTAAGACTTTAGGCAGATCCATTCCTAAAGCAAGGTATTTTGATATCTGCAAAGGCAAGCCGTAAACATGGTTATTAAAAGCCGAAAGAGTAGTTAAATCTGACGCAATAATGTCAGGGCAAAAACCTTGTTCAACAGCAGGCTTTAAAACATCAAAAGAGAAATTAACATATTCATCTGCAGCATCAAAAATCACGCCGCGATTTCGGGCATCAATAAGTTCTTTGCGAACTTTACCGCTATCGTCAAGAATTGTCTGCCCCATATTCTGGTAAACATGGCAGACAACATCACCTTTTTCAAGAGGATCTAAAATTTTGACAAAAGTACTGCCGTGATTGGTGACATGTACGCATAAAGGCAAATTAAGGGAA
This sequence comes from Succinatimonas hippei YIT 12066, assembly GCF_000188195.1. Lineage (GTDB taxonomy): Bacteria > Pseudomonadota > Gammaproteobacteria > Enterobacterales > Succinivibrionaceae > Succinatimonas > Succinatimonas hippei. Next base: position 49,430 of record NZ_GL830988.1, on the reverse strand, counting down.
TGAGCAAGGTTTGCACAAAATTGCAGTGATTTATTATCTTCATCAAGAGCACAAGATTTATCAAAACGCATCTTGATGCCGCGAATTCTATTGGGGTACTGCTTTACAACTTCCTTAATCGCATCAGCATGAATTTTCACGCTTCTAAAATCTTCCGGGCAATCCAAAATAACCTGACCGTAAGAGGCTGCATTCAAATAAGCATAAACATCCATCATGTTATAGGCTGCGGCATTGGCAAAGGCTTTGAAATTAGCAAAACCGGCGCTACCGGCATCAACTACGGCAGTACAGCCTAAAGAGAAAAAGAGATCGGGGCTTATACCTAAAACCGAGCTTACAGGAAAGACATGGCAGTGATGATCGATAAATCCCGGACTTAAAATATTTCCCTTTAAATCAATTTCTTTTTTAGCCTGACAGTCAAGCTTTTCACCTTTACCGCTGATAATCCCGCCGGTTACGGCCAGCTCTCCGCGTTTTATTTCTAAAGTATCAGGATCGAAAATTTCAGCATTTTTAAACAGCAAATCAGCTTGCATCATTTTTTCCTTAGCAGTCAATTTTTCTGCTTTTTTAGTTTAAAAAAATGACTGCAAACTTACGGTATCGCAGTCATGTGCTTTCGTTTAATATACTGTAAGACTTACTTTAATTTGTAGATCAGTCCCGACACTTTTAAATTATTCTAAGTCTATTTCATTATCTTGGGAAGGTTCTGAATACTCAAAAAAGTCATATTGCTTGCGCAGGTTTTTAATTTCGGAAAAAGCGTAGCGGTGTTCAAGATAACCGTACATCTGCGTAGCGATGCTAAGCTTAAAATAATCGTAAGCAAGCTTATCCTGCCCCAGTCTTTCAAATTCCTTTCCGATATAAAAATATCCTTCACATAAGCGGCTTTGTTTTTCAGCAAGAGGAACTTCATTGCTTGACATCTCTTCAATCAAATCTTTTTTGCTTTTCTTTCCTAAATAATAGTCAACGACATTAAAGGCCCAATTATCGTTTTTAGCTTCTGCTGTCGCCTTTTGATAACGGTCTTTTAAATGAGCAAGAGCTTCCCCGTGGGAAAGAGTCTTGCTTTCTATAAGATAAAGCCACAGCATACGATAAGGATCGTTTAAATCATCATCGCAAAAGCGTTCCATATCGGGAACGGCAAGTGAATAGCGTCCGGCATAATATAAAGCTATAGCTCTATTCATTAGCGGATACAAATTGTCAGGATCAAGCTCCAAAGCCGAATCAAACGCCTCATAAGCATCCTGAAAATTCTCGTTTTGCGCAAGATATACGCCTATTATGTTGTAAGAAGGGGCAAAATCAGGACGCTCGGATAGAGAATTTAAAAACATGCTGCGGGCAGACGCTTCAAGTCCTAAACGATCATAAATAATGCCCAAATCATAAAAGACTTCGGCTCGAGCTGATGGAGTCTTTACCTGAGAAGACTCAAGCATCTGCGACAATTGAATCACGATAAGCTGGTCGCGATCGCGATTTTCTTTTGAGGGTTCGACAATCACGATATCTTCTTTAGGAACACTAAATGCTCCTAAAAAAGAAAGAGCTTCTCCTTGCGTTTCTCTTGGAGAAAGCAAAGAGCAGGAACATAAACCTGCGCATAAGAAAAAGGCAAGAACTAAGCTTTCGGTTCCTGCCTTTACTAATTTTAACGATTTAACCATTTATTTTTTACTAATCCATGGTTTCGATACCGTCCGTTTCTTTCTTCTCAATCTTCATAGGCAGGATATGGCGTCTTTGAATCTTGAGCAGGAGCGGCCAGGTACTTGCCACGTAAATTGACGAGAAAGTACCGAATACGATACCGATAGTCACGGCCAAAGCAAAGCCGAAAATCAGCGATCCGCCGAAAACCAGCAAGCATATTACCGTGATAAGAGTCGTACCTGAGGTAATAATCGTACGAGACAAAGTCTGTGTCAATGAAATATCGAACAAATGTTCCATACTTACGTCGCGTGAAACACGGCTGGCATTCTCACGGATACGATCAAACACAACGATCTTATCGTTAAGGGAGTAACCGACCACAGTAAGCACTGCCGCCAAAACAGTCAAATCATACTCAATCTGCCAGAAAGAGAACACGCCCAAAACCACGATAACATCGTAAGCAAGAGAAATAACGGCACCGGTCGCCATACGCCACTCAAAGCGGAAAGCGATATAAGCCAAAATCGCAATCAAGGAAACGACAATAGCCAAAATACCGCTTTGTACCAATTCTTCACCTACAGCAGGACCGACATACTCGGAACGGCTTAAAGTAGCGTTAGGATCAAGCTGTTTTGCCGCTGTCATGACTTTGTCGGCAACAATCTGCTGATTCAAGCCTTCTTTAGGTGCCACACGGATCATAACGTCGCTGGTAGAGCCGAAATGCTGCGTTACACCCTCTACTCCTTGCTGGGCATAAGCTTCACGCACTTTCTCCAAATCCATAGGCTCGGAATACTTGGTTTCAACCACGATACCGCCGGTAAAATCAAGGCCCCAGTTAAGACCTTTGATTGCCATAACGGCAATGCAGGAGATAACTAAAATAGTGACACAGATCTCGACAATCTCCTTGATTTTCATGAAGGGGATGACGACACCTTCTTTAATAAACTGCATCATAGCCCATTCCCTCCTTATATGCTCAGCTTCTTCAAATTAGGACGTCCGCCCCAAATAATATTTACGATGGCACGGCAAGCCGTGACAGCAGTGAACATTGAAGATGCCAAACCGACCATAAGGACAAGAGCGAAACCTTTGACCGAGCCGGTACCGACCATAAAGAGGATCAAAGCGGTGATGAATGTCGTGATATTAGAGTCGGCAATAGTTGCAAAAGCACGCTCATAGCCTAGGTTAATAGACTGCTGAACCGTTCTTCCGGCCCGTAGTTCCTCGCGAATACGCTCATAAATAAGCACATTCGCGTCAACTGCCATACCGAGAGTTAATACGATTCCCGCGATACCCGGCAAGGTCATTGTCGCGCCCGGGATAAGAGACATAACTCCGACAATCAAAACCAAATTAAAAATCAATGCCAAATTAGCGATAAAACCAAAAGCTTTATAGTAAATCAGCATGAATACGGCAAGGAACAATACGCCGTAAAACATTGCCTGCATACCGCTGTCAATGTTCTGCTGACCGAGGCTCGGTCCGATAGTACGCTCTTCAACGATTTGAATCGGAGCAATCAAAGCGCCGGCACGCAGCAACAGCGCAAGGTTATGAGCTTCTTTTACCGAATCAATACCGGTAATACGGAAATTACTGCCAAGGCGGGTCTGAATGGTTGCGACGTTAATAATTTGCTCAACCTTTTCAAAACGCGGCTTATATCCTTCCTCTCCGGCTTTGGGAGCATTCTCATCTTCATTAGGTATAACTTTATATTCAATGAAGTTAGTTGCCATTGATTTACCGACATTATCCTTGGTAAATGCTGACATAATACTGCCGCCACGGGAGTCCAGGCTGATATTAACCTGCGGACGACCGTTTTCATCGCTTGAAGAAGAAGCATCAACAATATGGTCGCCGGTTAAAATCACGCGTTTTTCCAGTACGACCGGATAATTATTCTTGTCAAAATGAAGTTCGGTTCCGGCAGGAACACGCCCCTGCATCGCAGCATTCAAATCGGCTGAGCTGTCAACCAAACGGAACTCCAAAGTAGCGGTTGCGCCCAAAATTTCTTTAGCACGAGCCGTATCCTGAATACCTGGGAGTTCTACCACGATACGATCAGCTCCTTGTCTTTGCACTAAAGGCTCGGCAACACCCAATTCATTCACACGATTACGAATGATGTTAATGTTCTGATCAACAGCATTGGTTCTGATCTCAGACAACTTCTGCTGAGTCATTTTGGCGGAAATGAAATATCTGCCGTCACGATCATAGCTTTGAAAAACAAAATCACGATGATGATCGGAAAGCAGCTTCTCTGCAGCGTCACGGGTAGCGGCATCACGGAAAGTAACGACAACGTCATCACCCTCGGTACGAGCGCCGGCAAGACGTAAATCGGCATTACGCAATTCTGATCTGAAATCGGACACGAGCTGAGTTTTCATCTTTCTCATAGCTTCGTCCATATCAACTTCCATAAGGAAATGAACGCCGCCGCGCAAATCAAGTCCGAGTTTTAAAGGATGCATGCCTAAAGAACGCATCCATGCAGGAGTTGCTGGAGCTAAGTTTAAAGCGGTAATAAAACGGTCACCCAAAGCTTTTGCAACTATATCTTTGGCTAAAATCTGATCGTTGGTGTTGGCAAAACGAATTAACAACTGACCGTTCTCAAGCTCATAATCACCCTTAATATTCTTGCCGTCAAGCAAGGTTTGAACCTGAGAAGAAACTGTAGAATCTACTTCGATTCCGTGCGTGCCTGAAATCTGCAGCGCCGGATCTTCACCGTATAAATTAGGAAGTGCGTAGAAGAATCCCAGCAAAATAATAACTGCGATTAAAAGATTCTTCCACAAAGGGAATTTATTAATCACGATGACTACCCAAAAGAAGAAGCCGCGACTTACTGCCGCGGCATATTTTTATTATTTGCTTTCAGCACCGGTGGCAACTAAAGTGCCCTTAGGTAAAACGGCAACGATGTAATTACGCTTCATCTGAATAACGATGCCGTCTGCTACGGAAATAAGAACATACTCCTTGTTTTCCGGCAATTTGCTGATGCGTCCGGCAATACCGCCGTTAGTTAAAACTTCATCACCCACGGAAAGACCGTCAAGCAATTTCTGCATTTCTTTACGCTTTTTGGAGTTCGGGCGCATTACGAAAAAGTACACCGCGAGCATGCACATCACAAGAACGATCATCATGCTCATATCACCGCCGGCAGGAGCGGCTTCAGCGGCATAAGCTGCAGGAATTAAAGAAAAAGACATAGTACAAGTACCTTAAGTAAAGTTAAAAATTACGAGATTTTGAAAATCCCGTTTCATCAGCTGATTAACATCTTTTCTTTCATTAAGAAAGAAACTTTATGCACGAGAGATAATATTACTATATCGCGCAAAAAGTTGCGGTTTTTTCTTCAAAGCAAAAAACATGCCCCAATCAAAGACCGCATAGATTGAATTGCGACAAGTATAGCACATATCGCAAAGAGCTTATATTATCAATGCAAAGAGCAGCCCAACAAAAGGCTATACGGTTTTGCAAGCCGTTTTGTAAAAGTTCTCGGCAAAAGATTCAAGCGTACCGCTCTCAATAGCATCACGAATTCCCTGCATCAAGTGCTCGTAATACCACAGATTATGAATAGTATTTAAATGTGCTCCGAGCATTTCTCCGCATTTATCCAAATGATGCAAATAAGCACGGGAGAAATGTCTGCAGGTATAGCAGGAGCAATTAGGGTCAAGCGGAGTCGTATCTGTCGCGTATTTTGCGTTACGGATCTTAACCACGCCTTGAGATGTAAACAAATGTCCGTTTCTGGCGTTGCGGGTCGGCATTACGCAGTCAAACATATCAACTCCGTTTAAAACTCCCTGCAGAATATCCTCAGGGCGGCCCACTCCCATCAAATAACGCGGTTTATCATCGGGCATAAGGGGAGCAATATGGCCTAAAGCCTTGTACATGACATCCTTAGGTTCACCTACGGCAAGTCCGCCTATTGCATATCCGTCAAAGCCGATATTAGTAAGCCCCTCTAAAGATCTTTCACGCAGCCCCTCATCGGTTCCGCCTTGAATAATACCGAAAAGGCTATTGGGATTTTCAAGCCTTAAAAATTCGTCTTTACAGCGTCTTGCCCAGCGCAGCGACAACTCCATAGCTTGTTCCATGCGCCGGTAATCGGCAGGAAGACCGATGCACTCGTCAAACTGCATAACAATATCCGAGCCCAAAGCGTGCTGCACCTGCATGGAAATCTCCGGCGACAAAAATAATTTCGAACCGTTTATAGGGTGCTGAAACTTAACGCCCTCTTCCGTTACTTTTCTGATACCGGACAAAGAAAAAACCTGAAATCCGCCCGAATCGGTCAAAATCGGCTTATTCCAGTGCATAAAATCATGAAGATCGCCATGAAGCTTTATAACATCAGTTCCCGGACGCAGCCATAAATGGAAAGTATTTCCCAAAAGGATATCTGCCCCTAACTCTTCAACCTGCTCGGGACGAATTCCCTTAACGGTCCCCAAAGTTCCTACAGGCATGAAAGCCGGGGTACGTACGATACCGCGCTTAAAATGAAGTTCACCGCGACGGGCTTTGCCGTCTTTAGCTAAAATTTTAAATTCCATCTGTGATCCTTTTTAAGCGGAAGGAGGCAAATCCATCGGCTTGGTTCTCTTAGTTATAAACATGCAGTCGCCATAACTGAAAAACTTATATTTGTCTTTAACTGCGTGATGATAGGCATGCATAGTGTTTTTATAACCGGCAAAAGCGCACACCAGCATAATAAGGGTTGATTCAGGCAAATGGAAATTAGTGATTAAGCAATCAACCACCTGATATTGGTACCCCGGATAAATAAAGATTGAAGTATCGTTATGGAACGGAGCGATTTCTCCAAGACCGTTTTCTCTTGCATAAGTTGCAGCGCTTTCAAGAGAACGGACGGCAGTAGTTCCGACGGCTATAACGCGATGACCTGCTGCGTGAGTAGCTTTGACCGCGTTTGCCACCTCTTCGGGAAGCTGGACAAATTCTTTATGCATATGATGCTTTACGATATCATCCTCGCGAACCGGTTGAAAAGTTCCTGCTCCGACATGCAAAGTAACGAAAGCGGTATTAACACCGAGGCTCTTTAATTCCTCAATCTGCGCATTATCAAAATGAAGCCCTGCGGTAGGAGCGGCAACAGCCCCCGGAACCTTACTGTAAACGGTCTGATAGCGATCTTTATCTAAAGCCTCGTCTTCCCTTTCAATATAAGGAGGCAAAGGAATATGTCCGACCTTATCCAAAAGATCAAGAAGCGATGATCCGTCTGCTGTCTCAATCATAAATAAATCGCCGTCGCGGCCCGTTACATTTAAAACATAGCCGCCGTCGATAAAAAGCTCCGAACCGGCTTTAGGCGCCTTGCTCGCTCTTATATGCGACAAAGCGGTATTAAGACCCGTGATTCTTTCAATTAAAAGTTCGACAGCTCCGCCGGTTTTCTTCGTACCGTACAAACGAGCAGGAATCACCTTAGTATCATTAAACACTAAAAGGTCGCCCGGCCGTAAAAAATCTTTAAGATCGATAAAAGTACGATCGCAAAGCTCTCCCGTGTTTCCGTCAAGACACAGCATCCTGCATTTTGTGCGCTCGGCGCTCGGATAATTGGCTATAAGCTCTTTTGGCAAATCAAAATTAAAATCACTGCGTAACACTGTCATAACCTCAAAAAAACTCGAAGCATTCTAGCATTTTTTAATGATTTTTACGGTAAAAAATGCACGTAAAAAAACGTAAGAGACAGCAAATTTTTACTGCATGCCACGCTGTTTTTTAAAGATCATAAACATCGTCTCAAAAACTGCATTAGGCAATTCTCCTACATCATTTACCACAGCAAAACTGGTAAAAAGATCATTTCCTACCGCACTTTCTATACCGAAGCCGTAAACTTCACATGAATGCTCCTTAGCAAAAGCCAATGCTTTCTCGGTCTGTTTAACGCTGTCGGGGATTCCGTCGGTTATTACTATAAAAATATTACGCTGACATGAAAACTCCTGTTGTCTGCCAATGGCATACCATAATGCCTGTGCAAGAGGAGTAGAGCCCCGCGGCTTTTGATCAAATCTTGCAATGACAAAACTCGGTTTTTCGTTATGCTTTAGCGCAATTTCATATTCAGACCTAAATCCCGGGAAAAAAGTCACTTCACAAAATATCCCGTCTATTCCTTCAAGCGCGCTTGCAAGACAATAAGCGCAGCTACAGGCGATTTCACTGCGCATGCGTCCGCTTAATTTCTCTTTTAACATCATCGAGCCGGAAACATCTACCAGAATATGAACATAGGTCGAAAAGTCTTCCTCTATTTCCTTTTTAAGAAACAATCTGTCATCGTACATAAAAAGCCTTGATAAATGTTTGGTATCAAGATACGTATGACTTTGCCTGCCTGATCGCTTCTTATCGATAAATGCACGGGCCGACAGCATCAAAGCCCTTTTTAAAGGATAAAGATCTTTTGCAGCCGCCATAATGTTTCTAAAGTTGCCTTCTTTACATACGCAAGAACCGACAAGACCCAAGTCATCGCGAGAAGATCCTTCGTCTTTTGCGGCCTCATAATTTAAAAGGACGGATTTATCCGCGCCGACATAAGCTTTTTCCGCTTTATTCAAACATACTTTGGCAAACAAATTATCATCCCGTAAAAACCTGCTTTCTTTAAGATAATCCTTACCGTTTATTGCTCGTAAATCGCTTTGGGAAACCGTATCTTTATTTTTATACGAAGATTTTAAAGACAAAAGTTCTCCTATTTGTTCGCACAATTTAAGTACTGCTGCGCTGTTTTTAAGATACGGCGCCTTTTTAATAAAAAAAGTAAGCCGGTTTAGCGCTTTAGCGCAAAGCAATTCCTTTACTTTTTTAAACAATAAAAAGGCGTTATTTCTTTGGGAAGCAAAGCCCTGGCTTTTTGCGCACAAATAATATGAAATAAATGAAAAGATAAGCGTAAACGGGTGTTGAGGTTTATTTAAAATCTCAATTAATTTTTCATCAAAACTTGAACGCAAAAATTCAAGGTTTTCCCAGACTCCGACAAATTCTCTGCCGATAAGCCGTTCGATACGGGCATCTTCAAGAACGTTAAATAGCGAAAAGAAAGTAAAGTTGCCGCTTATACTTTTTACAATTTTAAAATTCGTATACCGCACATGTGCGGCCTCATGGGCCAAATAGCCGTAAGCAAGTCTTGCTACACGCTCATCAGTAAGATTAAGTCGCGGAATAACTATTTCCTTACCGTCGGTATAAGCAAAATTCCCCTGCATCCTTACATTTATATTAAAAGCCTTAGCATAATTGGCTACGATTATAGGCATTGCGTTTTTCACGTATAACTCCTTTTTTAAAGAGCCATATTGTCGCCCAACTTAAAACCGTCTTTTTTTTTAAACACTGCAAAATACACACAACCGCATTAAAAACAGCATAAACAAGCCATTTTTAAAATGTAAAAAATTTTTTAAGCTGCAAAGCCTAAAAAAAGACCCTTCATCTAAGTTACAATGCTAAATTAAAGCTTTACATTTTTGGACCTGATAATGAACAATTCGATAAATTATTTAAAAAATTTTTCGTATAAAGAACAGGTTTCCCGCTCAGCCCTGTGGGGACATCACTTTTTATTCTTAAATGTCCTTCTATCGCTTTTAATCGGTCTTACTTATGTTTACGCAGCGCCGTCAACCGACTCTTTTACCGCATTTTTCTACTTAATCGTAACCTGGATGGGGCACATGGGCTTTTTGGCTTTTGTTACCTATCTTATTATTCTGTTTCCTTTAACCTTTATCGGCAATTTCCGTTACTACCGAGTATTTTCGGTAATTATCGCCGTTTTATTTCATTCAATCTTACTTTTTGACGCCAAATTATATTTATACGTCAAGATCCATTTATCGCTTACCGCACTAAACCTCATTTTCCGCGAACTGGATTTCAATACCGGACTTAATTACAACTTCCTGTTTATAGCTATCCCTATAGTAATCGCTTTCGAACTGTTTTTTGCCAAACTTTCCACCAAAAACCTCTATCGCAACGGCAGTAAAAAATGGGTCAAAATCACCAGCCTTATTTTTATCGCTGCTTTCGTCAGCTCTCATTGCATTCACATTTGGGCCGATGCAACCCGTTACGATAAAATCACGATTTTAAGGTCGTCTTTCCCCGCACATTATCCGATGACCGCAAAATCATTCCTTTCAAGCCACGGTTGGATTGACGGCAGCGCCAAATCCAACAACATCAGCGCTATCAATTATCCGCTGCAGCCGATTGTGTCTGAGCCGTCAGGAAAGCCGCAGAACATAGTAACTATTTTTATTAACGGTTTAAGCTATGACTCGCAGGATCCTAAAGTTACTCCTTACCTTTTATCTTTAAAGCAGCAAAGCGAAAGCTATGAGCAGCACTATCTGCCTTACCGACTTTTAAAAGATAACCTTTTTGCCTCAAGCTACGGCGTACCGCTTTTATATAAAGATACTTTCTTAAATAGAAATATTCAGCCGGTCATTTTCAGTGAAATGGCAGCTCAAGAATATATAAGCCGCTTTGTCATAAGCCAAAGCTCGGATCTTGATCCCGCCGTCATCGAAAGAGCCACTGGAGCCCGCGCCAATCAAATCATCTTTGCAAAAGATGACAATGAAACATTAAATAAAGCTGCGCAGCAAATAGCCGATTGGGATCACGATCGACCTTATTCTACTACCGTAGTGCTGTCGGATTTATTTAAAGCCCGGAACCGAAGTGAATATGATTGGCAGTTAAAGATTTTAGACAGCCGCATAGTTGATTTATTCAACGTGCTTAAGATAAACGCTCATTATGACGATACGATGATTATCGTCACCTCGGCTGCCGGCAATCCTTTTATACAAAGTGATTTGACATTTAACCGCAGCAGTCAGCATGTTCCGCTTATCATCAAATGGCCGGGAAGTGACAATATGGCTGTAGCCGTTAATAAATTAAGTTCACCTTTTGATTTGCCGGCAACGGTAGCTAAAGAAATTTTACAGGTAACCACCGTACCTGCAGATTATTCTTTGGGTGAAAATCTAAAAGAGCTAAGCGATCGCAAATTCATCGTCAGCGATGAACCTGAAATCATTCTTATCGGCAGTAAAGATACCACTGTTTACAGTGATGACGGCAATGCTTTAATAGAAGACAACGGCAAAGCTTTACGCATCAGACCTAATCTTGAAAATTTAATTCGCGCCATGCGCACTCTTAATCGTTTTAAGGAATAAAAATAAATGCAACTTACAGCTCAAAACGTAAAAGAAGTATTAATCGATGCCTCAATGACCAAACCGGTCTTTACCTATTTTTATGTTGACGCAGACGAATGTGCCGCTGCAACAACTGCAGTACAAAGTGCCATAGGGGACAACAATGCTTATGTGAATCTCGTTATGGCAAATGTCCAGGACGAAGTTGCCCAAGCTATTGCCATGCAAATAGGACTAAGAAATGTTCCTGCTCTAATCGTTTTTAAAGAAGGCCGTCCCGTTGATGCACTGCAGGGAGCGGATGTTACTGAAAAATTAAATGAACTTTTAAACAAATATATGCCTTCTGAAGAAGAGCTTGCCCTGCGGGCCGCACTTGAAGCGGAAGCTGCAGGAGATCTCGGTACCGCGCTGCAGAAAATAGCAAAAGTCTATAACGATAATCCTAAAAACAGCCAGGCAAAGTTTATCTACATAAGGCTGTGCTTAAAGCAAAAAAACTTGGATAAAGCCAAAGAACTTATTGATTCTGCCACCAGAGAAGAAAAAGAGAGCAAAGATTACCAGGATCTGTTGTCTGCATTAAATCTGGCATTAAAAGCCCAAGAGAGCCCGGAGCTTGCGCTGTTGCAGGAAAAATACAAAGAACACCCTGATGATATGGAAATCTTAAAGCAGCTTGCAGCCGCATTAAGCGAAGCAGGAAAACGCCAGCAGGCTTTAGATCTTTTATTTGAAGCCTTCAAAAAAGACACCGGCAACGCTCAAGTAAAACAGCTTATCATTGATATCCTGAACACTATGCAGGGAGATCCTCTGCAAAGCAAGTATCGCCGCAATCTTTATACTTTGATGTACTAAATTCAATCTTTCTTTTGCATTTATAACAGCGCGCATTAATTACGCGCTGTTTTTGTATTACAGTACCAGACAATAACTATGCAGCAAGGAGATAAAAATTAACATGATGCGCAAAACAACACTTTTTCTTTTAAGCAGCCTTATTTTTTCAGGAACGGTTCAGGCATCCGAGCCATCACGAGATTTTCCCGTACCGCAAACTGTCAGTGCAGATATGCAAAAAAGCATCGCCGCAGAAAATAACACCTGGAAATTCGACATCAAATCCGCAGATGAATGGTTCCCTCTTATCGACTCTTCATATCAATACGGCAGTCATAATTCAAAAATAATGGCTGATTATTTTAAAGTAAGTATTGACGAAGGATATATAGGAAACGTCCATACCTATACCATCACCCCGCCGAATATTCCCGATAATCACAAAAATCAAGTAATTTTATTCATTCACGGCGGAGGTTATGTTTTAAATCCGGGAATTGCCGGAATAGATGAAGGCGTAATGCTGTCAGGGATCGGCGGATATAAAGTGGTCGCCGTGGATTACCGAATGGCGCCTAAATACCCATATCCTGCAGCAATTGACGATGCTTTTACCGTCTATAAAAAACTTTTAAACGAGTACCCGAGTAAGAACATCGGTGTTTTCGGATCATCAACCGGCGGCGGCATGACTTTAGTACTGGCCATGCAGGCCCGCGACAACGGCGTTAAAGTACCTGGGGCCATCGCACCATGTACCCCGTGGACCGATTTGACCGAAACCGGCGACAGCTATTTCACCAACAAACACGTCGATAACACACTTGTAGGCTATGAAGGATGGATTGACGATGCCGCGCGTTATTATGCACAAGACAATGATTTAAAAGATCCGTATCTGTCACCTGTTTACGGCGATGTAACAGGATTTCCGCCGACTTTACTCGTTTCCGGAACCAGGGATTTATTTTTAAGCAATACGGTAAGAATGCAGCAAAAACTTAATGAAGCGGGAATTGAAAACAATCTTATCGTTTATGAGGGGCAGTCTCATTGCCAATTTTACTTAGGCTTGCCGCCTACAGCAAAAGAGCTTCAAGATCACTACAAAAATCTGACTGCGTTTTTTGATAAACATCTTGGCAATTAACTTACATTTTACCTTCTGATGCAAATCGGTATGAGTCTTATAGTTTCATACCGATTTTTACTGCATATCTAAATTGTCAGAAAATTCCCACAGTTTTAGTCTTTAGCTTTAAGCAGCAGTCTTTGCGGATCGGCATCCGCCGAAGGCCATCTGCTTATAATCGTTTTTATAAGCGTAGCAAGAGGTATAGCAAAAAACACTCCCCAAAAGCCCCACAGCCCGCCGAAAATCAAAATTGCCGCCAAAATAGAAAACGCATCCAAATTTAAAGCTTTGGAAAAAAGCATCGGAGTCAAAACATTACTGTCAAGCAGCTGAATAATAACATAAACGCCAAGCACCCATGCCAAAGTCATACTAAAGCCAAATTGCAGCAATGCCACTAAAATCACAGGAACACCGATAAGCACGGCGCCAACATAAGGAACTACAACGGAAAGACCTACACCGACTCCAAGCAGCGTTCCGTAATTAAGCCCCATGATTTTAAAAGCAAGAGTATTAGCAATTGCAATAACAATGATATGTACAATCTTGCCGCGAATATAACCTGCAATTTGCGAGTTGATACTAGGCCAAAATTCTTTAATGATATTTTGGCGATTGGGCAGAATGTAAGTAAGAACGCGTTTTTGCAGAGCATACTTATTTGCAAGCATTAAGAAAGTGAAAATCGGTACGATAATTAAATAAATAAGCCAGCTAAAAGCATTAAAAACAGAAGGCACCAACTGCGTACGCATCAGTACCGCCGTTGCTTTCATCAGCTGAGAGCGAATCGAAGTAAGAGCCGACAATACCGTATTTTCTGCCACCATTGACGGTATAGGATCAGGAAGAGTACTGACAAAATTCATAATGTGTTGAGTAATAAGCAAATCAATGTCTTTTACCGACATAACAAATTCATCAGAATGTGCCGCCTCTGCGCTTATTGCCTGGCTTACATCAGCGCCCATAGAAAGAATAATGTTGTAAAAAGAAATTCCCTGATTGATTATTTGCGGTACGACCAAGATCAAAGCAAGCAGAGCGGCTCCTATAAACAGGCACATAACGATGCTTGCACTTAATCTTCTCCCGACATGCAGGTGTCGCATAAAAAAACATACTGCGCCGTCAAGGCAATAAGCAAGGCACAATGCAACCACCAAGGGGCCGACAAGCCACATGAAAAAATAAATGATAATAAAAATACTGATAAGCACGCAGGCAAATTCAGGCGCGCCGGGAACTGAAAAATGTCTCCGGTACCAGTTTTTAAACAGTTCTATCATAATAATCCCTATTCTTTTGCTTTGATTGTACTCTAAAAACTATTTGCCAATGACCTTTTTACCGACTAATTATTTGTATTAAACAAGCTGCCGCTATCTTTTTACTCATTTTTGTCCATATATAATTTTTTTGTTTACAATCATAAGAAACGCCGTCATACAAAAAAAAACAAAATCGAGAACATCATGCTTAAAGCGTTAAAGAAAATTTCCTTAAGTCTTGCATTAAGTTCATTCTTATCAATACCGGTATACGCTGAAATATCAGTGCCGGATATAGGAACCGCCGGAATCATGGGGCTGACCGTACAAAAAGAAGAGCAAATCGGTAATTATTTTATGCGAGCTGCAAGATCGCAGTTGCCGATCATCGTCGATCCGGTTTTAGATGAATATGTAAGTTCTGTCGGCAACAAACTCCTAATGCATGCAAAAGGCGTGCAGTTTCCTTTTGAATTTTTCATCGTAAATAATTTAAACCTTAACGCCTCAGCTTTTTTAGGCGGAAAAGTTCAGATAAATACCGGCTTATTCGTTTATTCCGATACTGAAGACGAGTTTGCTTCGGTTCTTGCCCATGAAATTTCTCACGTTACCCAAAGACATATCGCGCGCTTTATCGAAAGCGAAGTCAAAAAAAGCAATACCTCAATTGCTTCCATAGTCGGTGCCATCGCACTGTCCATCATTAATCCGGCCGTAGGAATGGCAGCACTTTCCACTTCGCTCGGACTTGCGCAACAAAGCCGCATCAACTTTACCAGGGACAACGAATCCGAAGCCGATCGCATCGGCATCGATCTTCTCAATCGTGCCGGATTTAATCCTGAAGGAACCACCGACATGTTCAGAAAACTTTTGAACATGCAGGGTAATATTAATCCTGTTTTTGCTTTACTTATCGATCACCCGTTATCCGAAGTGCGTATTGCCGAGGCCGAAAACCGTATTGCTCAATTAAAAAAGAGACAAGATTCAACCAATCCTGACTTTTTTATGGCCAAAGCCCGTATTGACGTACGTTATAAGAAAAACGATTTTGCCGATTTAAAAGAAGTACTAAAAAATGACCTCAAGGCAAACCGTTATTACAAAAACTACGCACTGGCTTTAACCTGTTTTGAGTTAAACGAATTTAAAGAAGCCAAAACATATTTAAATAATTTAGGCGCTAACATGCAAAACAATCTTTTTGTCGTCGATCTTTTAACCGATATCGATCTTAAAGAGCACGCTTATCAAAGCGCCATCAATCGTCTTAACGGCTTATACAAGAGAATGCCGCGCAATAAAGCGGTTGTCGTTAACTTAGCCAACGCATACATTCAGAGCGGACAAAATAAAAGCGCCATAAGAATTATTAGAGATTATTTAAAACGTGATCGCAGCTATCCGCTTTCATACACTCTGCTGACCGAAGCCTATTTAAAAAGCGGCAACCGCTGCGAAGCTTTGCAATCTCAAGGAGAGGACTATGCGTTAAAAGCAAACTACAATCGTGCCATAGGATCCTACAACGAGGCTTTAAATGTCTGCCGCAACAATCTGACAGTAGAAATAATCAAAGCCCGCGTAAGCGAGCTGATTGAACAAAGGGCTTTTGACGCAGAACTAAATAAATCCTGATAAGAGCTAAATACTTAATACCTTCTTTACGAAAGGTACCGTCAGTTCATGCTGCTCACTAAGAGACGCCTCATCCAGACGATCCAGAATTTTAACCAGACTGTCCATATCACGGTTGCTGTGCTTGACTAAAAAAGCGGCAACCTTTTCAGGAATGATAAATCCGCGTTTTTTAGCTCTTATCTGCAAAGCATCGCAGCATGATTTTTCATCTAAAAAATCAAGCGGCAGCGAAACTCCGTTTTCAAAACGGGTATTCAGATCTTTGCGCAAAAAAGGAATTAAGTCCGCAGATGTGCGGGCAGATGCGATAAAGGTTCCTTCCCCTTTATCTATCCAGCGATTGTACAAGCCGAAAAGCGCCAACTCCCAATCACTGTCTCCAGCAATTGCGTCAATATTGTCAAGAATAATGATAGGATACGGTTCAACCGACAAAAGCAGCGGCGAAATATCTTTTACCAGACGCAAATCAACAAAAAAAGCATTAGATGAAGGATCTTTTATTTCCCTAAAAAGGGCGTTTAATAAATGACTTTTTCCGACGTGCTGCGGCCCGAAAACAAAGAACAATTCATTTTTGTTGCGTAAAACCGCCTCATGCAGCAAATCCACTGCCGCCCGATTTCCTCCCGGGACAAAAGAATCAAAAAAGCCCTCATCATTGATTTTAAGTGCCAAAGGCTCCTGACGCGGAGCCTTAGGAGTAATTATCATGTCTTTTCCTTTAATACGCGCTTGAAGATGCAGGAAAGTTTACAAGAGAATCTGCAGAAACGGCAACCCTGGTATCAGGACGCTGCGCCGAAGCTTTGCCTATACTGTTTATCTGCGGATTCAATTTAGCACTGCCGTGATTATAACTGTAGGCAAAAGGCTCTATTTTTGAAAATTCAGAACTATGCTCTAAAGATCCGTCAAGAGATGCCGGATCAAGTTGAGTATAAACGTTGACAATGATGGCATCACTGTCACTTACCATCGCACAGCTTACGTTTCCCTCAACCCCGATACCGGATAAAACCCGCTCAAATGCCACTAAATCATTTAAATTATTAATACCGTACAGTTTCAGTCTTACAAAGTCTCCGTGCGCACCTAGTGTATCAGGATCGGCAATTGCCGCAGCAGTCAGCATATTTCCCTGCTGCAAGGAACTTAAAACTCCGGCTATAGCTTTGGCTTGATTGTCGGCAAGAGAATCTGCTGCACCGACTCCTGCATACTCATATAAAATTTTACCGTCTTTATCTAGCAGTTTACAGGAAATGGAAATATTGCCGTCTGCTAAATGATCTACAACGCAGGCAATTACAAAATCGGTGCCGTAACGCTTGGACGCCGCAACTAAAGCACCGCTATCCGCTGTTGCCATAGTGTCGTAAGTGACGCTTTGAATATCTTCAAGGTCAAGCAAAGGAAAC
The DNA here is from genome assembly GCF_000188195.1 of Succinatimonas hippei YIT 12066. GTDB lineage: Bacteria > Pseudomonadota > Gammaproteobacteria > Enterobacterales > Succinivibrionaceae > Succinatimonas > Succinatimonas hippei. The sequence goes on along the minus strand of NZ_GL830988.1, from coordinate 32,113 downwards.
ATAAGACGATATTTATTATTGTCGGCGCTGCCGGCAAAAGCTTTGGCAAAAGCAGTAAGCTCCCCGCCGACAAAGCTTCCTGAATCATTACCTGATTCATACATCCACACGATTATAGGATCGGCAAGGCCCTGCCATGCCTGCGCTCCGTACTTTTCCAAAACTGCAGCGACTTTATTAGTATCAAAAACCGCGTCAAGCTTTCCTGCATTCAAGCGTAAGCTCGTTACTGCCGAATATACATCGTCATCTTTAATTTTTACTTTATCCGTCGAACCTAAAGAAATATCTTCTGCCGCTTTGAAAAAAGCGGACTTAACTGCAGCATCAAGACCGTCTCGCAAAGAAAGAGAATCAGCATAAAATGAATTATTGCTTCCTTGTGCCGCGCAAAACGCACACGGAGATAAAAACAAAAACACTGCCGATAAACAACTTTTCTTAAAACCGTTCATACCAAAACCTTTAAGCCCACTTATCACGTTTTAATTTTAGCTTATGCAATTACATCTTTTATTAAAAGCAAAAAATATTCTTGACCCTTTCCCTAAAAATAGCCACTTTTACATTCAACCGGCCTTTCTTTTTTTGTACAATATGCACAGCTTATTTCGGAGGATCTATGGCTACTAATTTAACCTACAAGGAAGCCGGTGTTGATATTGATGCCGGTGAAGAGCTCGTCGAGCGTATTAAGGCCCCAATCAAAAGAACTAATCGTCCTGAAGTCATCGGAGGCCTCGGCGGTTTCGGTGCTCTGACCCGCATTCCTGCAGGTTATAAAGAGCCGGTTTTAGTTTCCGGTACTGACGGCGTCGGAACCAAGTTGCGTCTTGCTATTGATTTACACCGTCACTCAACTGTCGGAATCGATCTGGTTGCCATGTGCGTTAACGATCTTATCGTTCAAGGCGCAGAGCCGCTGTTTTTCCTTGATTACTATGCAACAGGCAAACTTAATGTCGATATCGCTACCGAAGTTGTAACCGGTATTGCCCGCGGCTGCGAAATGGCAGGATGTGCATTGGTCGGCGGTGAAACTGCAGAAATGCCGGGCATGTATGAAATCGGCGATTACGATTTGGCAGGTTTTAGTGTCGGAGTTGTCGAAGCTTCCAAGATTATTGACGGATCTGCCGTTAAAGTCGGCGACGCTTTAGTTGCCATTGCCTCATCCGGCCCCCACTCCAACGGTTACTCTTTAATCCGCCGCATTGTTGAAGTATCAGGAGCAAAACCGCTTGAGGATAAACTACCGTCAGGCAAGCTGCTTGCCGATGCTTTGCTTGAGCCTACCCGTATTTATGTTAAACCGGTACTTAAGCTCTTAAAAGAAGTTGAAGTCCATGCTTTAGCCCATATCACCGGCGGCGGCTTCTGGGATAACATCCCTCGTGTTCTGCCTGAAGGCACTTGCGCTGCTTGTGATTCTTCAACCTGGCAGTGGCCTGAAGTATTTAATTGGCTGCAGGAAAAAGGCGGTGTCGATCGTCATGAAATGTATCGCACCTTTAACTGCGGCGCCGGCATGATTATTGCAATGCCTGAAACCGAAGTCGAAAAGGCCATCGCTGTCTTAAATGCCGAAGGAGAAAAAGCCTGGCGTATCGGCTCAATCGTCAAGCAAGGTGCTGACGGCGCTCAGGTTACTATTGCTTAATAGCAGTGTAGATTTCAAGATAATGAGAAAACCGGCATCAGCCGGTTTTTTTATGTCCGCTAAAAATTAATTAGGCACGCTTTACTGACTTTAAACTTAAGAAAAAGTCAATCACATTCTTTGCTATAGATAAAGAAGTACACACGATAACACTGCCCATAATATTGTGCGTACTTTCAGTATACACACGAACTGCGTGTATCGATCCTTTATCTTTTTCATTTAGTGACATTACAAAACAAGTATTATTGTTAGCCGCAGCTACGGGAAAGACCTGTCCTACAGGATAATGTTTCATATTACGATAAACTTTAAGCGCAGTATCCTTATCGTAAATATAATCAACACCGACAAATTCTTGCTCCGGATGCAGAAAACTTGCACTCTCCCACTTTACAGTCGCCGAAGGAACACTTTTTGGATCTTTGTCCTTTAAGGCAATTCTTGCTCCGTTCACTTTCTCCAAAAACTCTTTGTAATCATCTGAGAAAGTCGTACCGCAAGCTTTTTCCAAATCAACAACAGTTGTCTTTGAGGCAATCGTAAGCCCCTGCTTAAAAATAATTCCGGCTTTGCTAAGATCAGACATCATCATGTGTCTTTCTCCTTGTGACGGCTAATTTAGTAAAAATCATAATATTTAAAATCCGGCATTCAAATTATAACACCTTGAAAAAAAGCAAAGACGGTTCACAACAAAGCCGACGCACAGGTCGGCTTTTTACTTAAAGTTTTAAAAATTATTTTTTTGCCAGCAGATCTTCAATTCCGCGGATCATAATATGAATTATCATAGTATGAACTTCCTGAATACGGTCGGCATAGCCAAAATGCGGAACGATTATCGGCAAATCGCATACATCTTTTAACTTGCCGCCGTCTTTGCCTAAAAGCACTACGGATTTTAGTCCCTTGTCTTTGCATACCTTGCAGCACTCGATAATATTGCGGGAATTACCGGAAGTTGAAATGCCTAAAAAGACATCTCCTTTAAAACCTAAGCCCTCAAGAAATCGAGAAAAGACATAATCAAAACCGTAATCATTGCCGACGCAAGTTAAATGACTCGAATCACAAACGGCAATCGCCGGATACGCAGGACGATCATTACGATAGCGTCCGCTTAACTCCTCGGCAAAATGCTGTGCATCGCACATACTGCCGCCGTTGCCGGCAGAAATTATTTTGCCGCCGTTTTTTATGGAATCGGCCATAAGAGAAATAGCTTTCTCTATTTTTTCTTCGGTATCTGCCTTATTGATAAAATCATTAAGTACCTTCGAAGCTTCTTTCAAATCATCCATTACAGAAAAAGAAAGCATAATTTCTCCTTATCAGTGGGTTTTCATAACTCTTGCCACCCAGGCATCATAAAGAGCCTGATCTTTTGCTTTATAAGAAGCGTATCCTTCACGCTCTTTTTGCGAAAGAAGCTTATTCAACATCTCCTCCTTCTGAGCGGCAAGGCGCTTGGCGTAATCCTTTTTACCTTCTTCTTTACCTTTGGCAAGAAAAGGCATCGAAAAATCATCGCTCCAATACGAACCGGCCAAAACGTTGCCGTTTCCGTCATCAGATATTTTCGTACTCTGTGCCAAAGAAATCATCTGTGCAACGTGAACTGCATGCCTATCCGTCTCCACGTGCATCAAAGGAAGCTTTATATCCTTAGGGCGTTCCCAATGACGGCTTAACGCATTTACGCTGTCTTCACCGAAATCAAAAGAACTTTGACCTCCGGTCATCGCCAGATATACTTCGGCCAAAAGCTGGGCGTCAAGCAACGCTCCGTGCACCGTACGACGCGAATTATCAATATCGTAAATAGAGCACAAATTATCGAGGTTTGCCTGATTATTGGGATTAATTTTTCTGGCAAGCTCCACAGTATCGACAATTTTGCACATATCCTTTGTATGCTCGTTTAATTTGAGCAAATCCCACTCTTTATCCAAAAACGCGCTATCAAATTTTGCGTTATGAATTAATAACTCACTACCGCGAATGAAATCAATAAGCTCATTTGCCACATCGGCAAAATGCGGTTTATCGGCAAGCATCTCATCGGTGATTCCGTGAACTTCCGTTGCTTCTTCATCAATATGACGATCGGGATTGACAAAAAACTGCAGCTGCCTCCCTGTAAGACGGCGATTTATAATCTCCACGCATCCGACTTCGATAATACGATGGGTTCCGGTGGTTCCGTCATCGGATTTACCGGTAGTTTCGGTATCCAGTGCAACCTGTCTTAAAAGAGCCATAAACTCACAAACGCCTTCTTCTAAAAATGCGGCAACAATTGCGCTTATAAAACAAAAGAAAACCAGCTTGATCTTTAAAAAGAGAAGAGAATATACAAGTTATGTGATTATACATAATGCAGATGACAAAACATACAAAAGTGAGAAAATCACTTTAAGTAAAAAAGAAAAACAGCGAATTAAAATAATTTGTTGTTTAATCTCTGCCTTACTATGACTTTTTGTGCACTCTTTTCAAATTTTGACTCCGATCACGCTTTTTAACCATCCAATTTTCGCCCTTCTGTAAGTAACTTATTGATTTATAAGAAAGTATTTTAATAAACTTTATGTTATAATCTACGCACAGCCAAGTTAAATCTAGCTGCGAATAATAATGAAAGAAATAAATTTATATACAGACGGTTCCTGTCTAAACAATCCCGGACCCGGAGGTTACGGGGTAATCTTAAAATATAAGGAACACGTAAAAGAATTATCTTGCGGTTATCTTCAAACGACCAACAATCGCATGGAGATAATGGCAGTCATTGTGGGACTTGAACAACTAAAAGAGCCGTGCTGCGTAACCGTTACCAGTGACAGTCAATATGTCAAAAACGGAATTACGTCCTGGATCAAAACCTGGAAACGAAACGGCTGGATGACGAGCAACAAAAAGCCCGTCAAGAACAAGGATTTATGGCAAAGACTTGATTCACTTTGCCAAAAACACCTTGTAAAGTGGGAGTGGGTAAAGGGTCACGCCGGACACGCTGAGAATGAGCGTTGCGATGAACTTGCCCGTGCCGCGGCCAGCGGCGAAGGAAAACAGGAAGATACCGGTTTTTCCTTTTCCTAGGGAGAAAGTAAACGGCATTAGCCAAGTTGGTGAAAATGGTTAGTAAAACTATTGCGCTTGCGACAGCTATATTATTATGCGTATTGACCGTATTTTCAGCACAATCTGCTACGGTAAACAAAAACCAAACTTATAAAACGGAAAACTCCGTTGTTGTAAACCGCAACTCAAGCGGTTCTTTATGGAGCAGCGATCTTTTTAATCCTTCACGTTTTATGCTCAACATAAAACTTACCGAGGCGGAAAAGAAGGAGGCAAAAAAGCTGGTTAATTCTTTTGAGTCACATATGGAAAAGGGTGCGCCGTTTATGCACCATTTGCTCACCGAGCTTAAAAATCGCAATCTTCCGGTAGAGCTTGTAGCTCTTCCTTTGCTTGAAAGCGGCTATAATCAGCGTGCCCGTTCCAATGCCGGGGCTAAAGGTCCGTGGCAGTTTATCCGTGCCACCGGAAAATCATACGGACTTAAGACCTCTTCAAACTATGATGAGTTTTATGATTTCATCCGCTCTACCGATGCCTCATTGCGTTATTTGACTCATCTATACAACGAACTCAATCATAACTGGGATCTTGCCATCGCCGCTTATAACCAAGGCGAGTTCACTATTAAGCGAGCAATCCGCAACGCCCAAAAAAGCGGCGTGAAAACTTACAATATGAGCACTTTGAAGCTTTCAAAACATGCACGCTTATATGTAAGAAGATTCCATGCATATGCTGACATTCTGCGTTTCCCTGAAAAATACGGCGTAGAACGTCCTATGCTTAAGAATCGTCCTGCTTTCAAACGCGTTCAAGTTGCAGGAAAGATTAACTCCATGAAAAAAGCTGCCGAGCTTTCAGGCGTTAAGATCACTACCTTGCAGCATTTAAACGCAGGTTATTTAACCGACTCGCTTAAGACTAAACACCAGTACGGATTGCTGGTACCGATTGAAAACGCAAGACGTCTTGAAAAAGCCTTGAGCAAGTAAGAGCTTCAATTAAAAATTCTGTCTTTTAGCCGACTTCCCAGTCGGCTCTTTTCTATTGATAAAACTTATTAACCTAAAAAATAAAACTGTTAATTTTAATCTGAGCAAGGCAAGTAAAAAAACAAACCGTTATATACAGTTAATTTTGCCTTTTTAAGATCAATAGATGAACAAGCTGAAACTTATAATCTTTTTTTAAAGTATACTTTGACAGTACCAGCATATTAATTGCTGCTTTTTCTTTTTTACCGTAGAGGCTTCTATGATTGATTCACTTGCTTCAAGGATCACGCTTAATAACAAAACCGCAATTCCCGCTTTTGGTCTCGGCGTTTTTAAAGTCGATACCAATATGACCGCACAAAATGTTGAAGATGCTATAAGTGCAGGATACCGCCTTATTGATACCGCCGCAATTTACGGTAATGAAGTTGAAACCGGTATCGGCATCAAGCTTGGACTTGAAAAAAACGGACTTAAGCGTGAAGACATTTTCGTTACCACAAAACTGTGGAACAAGCATATTTCAAAAGAAGAGTCATTAAAGGCCTTTGACGAAAGCCTGCAAAAGCTTAATCTTGATTATATCGATTTATACCTGCTGCACTGGCCCGGACAAAACGAGGCTTATGTAGAGCCGTGGAAAGCTCTTGAGGAAATTTACGCAAGCGGAAGAACAAAAGCCATTGGTGTCAGCAACTTTCAAATTCATCATTTAGAACATTTATTCACTTTTGCTAAAGTAAAGCCGGTTTTAAATCAAATAGAATTTCATCCTTACAATACACGTAAAGATTTAGTTGAATTCTGTAAACAACAGGATATCGTAGTTCAGGCATGGTCTCCTTTAATGCGAGGATTAGTCTTAAATGATGAAACCATCAATAAGATCGCCGCAAAATATCACAAAACCGCAGCTCAAATCGTTTTAAGGTGGATCATTGAAAAAGGCCTATGTCTTGCCGTACGCTCCACTAAAAAAGAACGAGTTATTTCCAATGCTGACATCTTTGATTTTAAGCTCAGCGCTCAAGATATTGCACTTATAGACAGTTTAAATAAAGACGAGCGTGTAGGACCGGATCCCGACACTTACGATTTCTAAACAGAAAACATATCACCATAGTAAAAATGCCCCGCAAATTGCAGGGCATTTTTCTTTAAGATCTTTAAAAACTAAGCAAAAGGATCTTCGATATAAATGGTCTGATCGCGCTCAGGTCCGGTAGAAAGGATAGCAATCTTAACACCGGCAAGCTCTTCTAAGCGGCGTACATAATTGCGGGCATTAACCGGCAATTTATCAAACTCGGTTATACCGAAAGTAGATTCCTTCCAGCCCGGCATCGTTTCATATACCGGAGTGACCATGGCATAATCATCAGCAGCAAGCGGAGGAAGTTCGGTAATTGCACCGTTGGGCAATTTGTAAGCGGTACATATCTTAACTTCATCCATCCCGTCCAAAACATCAAGCTTCATCAAAGCGATGCCTGACAAAGAATTAATGGTAACGGCACGGCGCATAGCCACAGCATCATACCATCCGGCACGACGCGGGCGTCCGGTTACGGCACCGAACTCTTTACCGCGAGTACAAATTCCCTTGCCGATCTCATCAGTAAGCTCGGTAGGGAAAGGGCCGCCGCCTACTCGGGTAGTATAGGCTTTAGCAATGCCTAAAACATAATCAATATGCAAAGGACCGGCACCGGATCCTGTGCAGCAGCCGCCTGCTACAGTATTTGAAGAGGTTACGTACGGATAAGTACCGTAATCGATATCAAGGAATGTACCCTGAGCTCCTTCAAATAAAACTTTAGTACCGACAGCGCGTGCTTTAGCGATAACATCCGAAACGTCGGTAACCATAGCCAAAAGGCGCTCACGGTAACGCATGACGTTTTCCATTACGGATTCAAATGAAACTTCAGGCTCATCATAGTAGTTTTTGAGCATGAAATTACGGTAATCAAGCAAAGACTTCAAACGCTCTTCAAAACGCTTCATGTCAAATAAGTCACCGATACGAACTCCGCGGCGAGCGACCTTATCTTCATAGCAAGGACCGATACCGCGGCCGGTAGTGCCGATAGCATTCTTGCCGCGCTTTTTCTCAGCACCGCGATCAATAGCCGGATGGATCGGAAGCAGCATGGCACAAGCCCCTGATACCTTGATACGGGATTCAGCATCGGTAAATCCGGCTTGTTTCAACTCCTCTATTTCAGTGAAAAGCGCCTCCGGAGAAACCACTACGCCGCTGCCGATAAGGCACTGGCAGGAACTGTGTAAAATACCTGACGGTACCAAACGTACCACGACTTTCTTGTCGCCTACCACCAAAGTATGTCCGGCATTATTGCCGCCCTGACTGCGAACAACGACTCCGGCCTTTGCAGTAAGCAAATCGGCCACTTTGCCTTTGCCCTCATCACCCCATTGTGTTCCGAGAACTACAACATTATTCGGCATTTTGCATCTCTCTCATGCGGAAAATCCGCTTTAAACCAAAATCAAGGTAAAAATCGCAAACGATAGATTATAGCTATTTTTACTGAGCATTGCCATGCGAATCATTAAAGTATCTTAAGAATTCGCTGTCAGGCTTTAATACCATGACGTCACGACCGCTCTGCATTGAGGCGCGGTAAGCATCCATAGAGCGCAAGAAATTAAAGAGCTCGGGATTGCGGGAATAAGCCTCAGCATATATCTTGGTAGCCTCAGCATCACCCTCACCTTTAAGTTTTCGGGCATCACGTTCGGCTGATGCGACCTTTATCGCCACCTCACGGTCAGCTTTGGCACGAATGGTCTCGGCCTCTTTTCGACCTTCGGAACGGTGCAGCTTAGCAACGGCATTACGTTCGGCGCGCATACGCTGATAAATGGAGTTTGATACCTCAGGCGGCAAATTAATCTGCTTAATACGAACGTCGACAATTTCGATGCCAAGCTCAGTAGCTGAAGTACCGATATCTTTTAAGGCATTTTGCATAACTTCATCGCGTTTTGAGGCACCGATAACGGCAGGCTCTTCATTAGCGCCGCTTGGAGTATTAATATCTTCACTGCCCTGTCCCGAGACAATCTCATGAATGGTCAAACGGCCGATTTGGCTGCGCAAAGAGTTGGTGATGCGACGGCGCAATAATTCCTCTGCCTGCATCTTGTTGCCGCCTGCAGTTGTCAGATAAAAAGTAGCAGGATCGCTTATTCTCCACTTAACATAGGAGTCGATAATCAAATCCTTTTTCTCTGAAGTAACGAAACGATCGGCACGTGAACTTAAGGTCTGAATTCTTGAATCAAGAATTCTGATTTTATCGATAAACGGAATCTTAAAGTGCAGTCCGGGTCTTGAGACATTAAGCTCGGCATCGGAAGTACGGACAACGGCACCGAAACGTGTAACGATACCGACATTTCCTTCTTTAATCACAAACAGAGAGTTAAAAGCCACTAACGCAAGAACGACGATAACGGCAAGAATTGAATTAAAACCTACTTTGCTCATTATCTTACGCTCCTTCCATATCCTGAAGTGTTATACGAACTGCTTCCATATCTTTGATTAGTATTTGAGCTTGATGTCTGAGAACTTTCATTTCTCGGCAAAGGCAAAGGTTCATTTACCGAAGTCTCAGTAACGGTTACAGGAACCGAATCGGCACTTTGATCGGAATTTACAGAGCTTTGTACCGGAGCAGGTGCCTGCCTGTTCTCAGGAAGAGGCAAATATAAAACAGGAGAAGATCCCTCGGGAGTATCCAAAATAATCTTGGAGGAGCTGCCCATTACCTGCTGCATGGTATCAAGATAAATACGCTTGCGCGTAATTTCAGGAGCTGCAAGATACTCAGGCAAAATCTGCTCAAAGCGGGCAACTTGACCTTGTGCTTCCAGAACTACGCGGGAACGATAGGCTTCAGCTTCCTGAGTAATACGCTGCACCTGACCGTCAGCCCGCGGCAGCACTTCATTGGCGTAAGCTTCAGCTTCACGCTTAAAGCGCTGCTCATCTTCCTGAGCGGCAATTGCATCATCAAAAGCTTCTTTAACTTCATCAGGAGCATGGGCCGGCAAGAAGTTTACGTCAACAACACTAAGACCCATATCATAAGGCTCAATGATTGAAACCAGCAAATCACGGGTATTCTGTCTTACCATTTCACGACCGGAAGTCAAAATATCATCCATCATGGTATGACCGACTACGTAACGCAAAGCGCTGTCGGTGGCCTCGGTAAGAGAATTATCCGGATCGGTTACCGAATATAAATACTTAACCGGATCGGAAATGCGATACTGCACATCCATTTCAACGATAACCACATTCTCATCTTCAGTAAGCATCATGCCTGAAGATTGGATAGCTCGTACCTGCTCGATATCGACTACGTTAACATCATCAATGCCGGTAAATTTCCAGCGCAGGCCCGGCTCAACTACGTCATAAACTTTACCAAAACGCAACACTACGCCGCGCTCAGCTTCGCGTACGGTATAAAAACCCGAAAAAATATAAACGCCCAAGGCTACGGCAACTAAAAGATAAAGTCCGTAACTGGCACCTTTTTTAGCCGCTTTCCCTGCAGAGCCGCCGGCTCCGCCGAACATTTTTTTAAGGCGATTTAGCAGATCGTTTACGTCAAATTGATTGTTCTTTTTACGTCTTCCCCACGGATCGTTATTATTGTTGTTATTTCGACCCCAAGGATCGTTATTATTGTTTTGACTGCCGTTGTTTTGCGGTCCTTGACCAGAATTACCCGAACCAGACGATCCAGGAGCATTCCAAGCCATATAATCGCGATTATTTTCTTTCATATTTAATCTATATCATCAAAAACCAAATCAAGATCAAGATCTTCTTTTGCCTCAGTCGTTATCCACGGAGCTTTTCCGTCAACGCATGAAGCTCTCAAGCGACCTGCTGTCTTTTTGTCTATGCGCGCGGCATCGGCAGCTAAAATCTTAAGCTCAAGAATTAATGAGCCGTCATCGGCATAACTCTCTTTACTTACGGCTTTACTTTCATAAAGCATGCTGCGCAATTTACCGTCCTGAGGGTATATCTTAACAGCAAAAGTGCATAAATTTGAAGATAAAAGCTCACTTACGCATGATAAAAGATCGGAAAGTCCCGAGCCGGTTTTGGCACTGACATTAACCCTAACGGGCTTACCAGTTTCATCTCTTACAACTTTATCGTAAGGAGTATCAAGTAAATCGGCCTTATTAAACACCAAAAGCGTCGGAACTTCATCAGCGCCGATTTGTTTTAATACCGCATTTACCGCTTTGATATTTTCTTCAACGCGCTTGTCAGCTGCGTCAATGATATGCAAAAGCAGATCAGCCTTGACCGTCTCTTCAAGCGTGGATTTAAACGCGGCTATTAAATCGTGCGGCAAATGTCTTATAAAACCTACGGTATCGGCAAAAACAGCCTTTCCGACCACATCAAGGCTTACGGTACGCAGCGTAGGATCAAGCGTGGCAAAAAGCTGATCGGCTTCATAAACCGCAGATTTGGTAAGGCGATTAAACAGTGTTGACTTGCCCGCATTGGTATAGCCGACAAAAGAAACTACGGGAACAGCGTTTTTAACCCGCTGTCTGCGATTTTGCTCACGACGTGAGGCAACGACGTCAAGGTCGGCTTTGATTGCCGCTATACGCTCACGCAAAGCTCGCCTGTCAAGCTCAATCTGAGTTTCACCCGGTCCGCCGCGCAAACCGAAACCACCCTTTTGTCTTTCAAGGTGAGTCCATCCGCGTACCAATCGCGCCTGTTCATAGCGCAGCATGGCAAGTTCAACTTGCAGCTTTCCTTCATAGGTTCTGGCACGCTGCGCAAAAATCTGCAGAATAAGCGCGATTCTGTCCATGACGCGAACACTAAACTCTTTTTCAAGATTGCGCTCTTGAGCAGGAGTAAGCGGCGAATTAAAGATAACGCAAGATACGTCATGCGCTCTTACGGCATCAGCTACTTCTACGACTTTGCCTTTCCCGATAAAAGTCTTGGCATCCGGAACATCGCGCTTACAAACGATGGCATCGCGCACATTTCCTCCTGCCGACTCTGCAAGACGGTACAACTCATCTAAATCTTCTTGGGATTCTGCCTGCGGCAGCTCAACATGAACTAAAAGTGTCGGACCTAATGCTTCAATTTTCTGATCTGACATGTTTTCCTTAATAAAATTCCTCTTTTTTGTTTCTAAACCTGTTTACTGCGTAGTATTAATTATTATCAAGCCTCTAAACATTATGATTTATCATAATATATTATCGCAGATTAATTCCAAATACTGAATGATAGCTCTGCATTACACCAAGTATCATTGCTTCTTATTAAAACATCGGCATTAATTATCTTAAATATACAGCTTACTTCAAAAAAATCAGCTATAGCTTAAAAATAAATATCACACTTGGCTTTTAATGAGCATAATTTAATCTGTCAGTAATTTTTTATAAGGGCGGTAAAACTATGAGCAAAATTTTAAATTACGGCTCACTTAATATCGATTATGTATATAACGTTCCGCATTTCGTCATGCCGGGAGAGACCTTGGCAGCCATCAACAGGAATGTTTTTGCCGGAGGCAAAGGCTTAAATCAGTCAGTAGCATTATCTCGCGCCGGCGGTGAAGTTTATCATGCAGGAGCCGTAGGTAAGGACGACAGCCAAGTATTAACCGATGCAATTGCCGCCAACAATATCAATGATAAGTTTTTAATGCGCCGTAACGGTCCCAGCGGACACACTTTCATTCAAGTCGACACCTCAGGACAAAATTGTATTCTCCTTTACGGCGGTGCTAACCAAACTATAACAAAAGAAGAAATTGACTGTACTTTGGATAGCTTTACCAAAGGTGATTTTTTAATTCTGCAAAATGAAGTCAACAATATCGAATACATGATAAGGCAGGCATCAGCAAAAGGTATGCGCGTATGTTTTAACGTTTCCCCTTTCACTGCTGAATTATTAAAGCTGCCGCTTAATCTTTGCTCTTATCTTATCGTCAATGAAATTGAAGGATCTTCAATGGTAGATATGACTGAAGATACCGATCCTTATATCATCCTTGAAGCGCTTGCCCAAAAATTCCCCGAAACTTCTTTTGTCCTAACCTTAGGATCTCGCGGCTCTCTATTTAAAATTCAGAGTAAAGATGTTATTTCATGCAAATCATTTAAAGTAAAAGCGGTTGATACCACTGCTGCCGGTGATACCTTTTTAGGTTATCTTATAGCGAATCTGGCTAATAACATAGATCCGGCTTTAGCGCTTAAGACCGCCACGGCCGCATCGGCTATTGCCGTTACGCGGAAGGGAGCTTCTCCGTCAATTCCTTTAAATAATGAAGTAACGAAATTTTTATCTAAAACAAAGGATGAAGTGCTTACCGACAAACTTTAATTGTAGCTGATTTCTGTAAACTCATATAAACAACATTGAATTCACGCAGCACAAACTTTCACAAAAAGAGATAGAGAACAAAGTTTCGTTCTATTTTTAAGCAGAGATTAAAAAAGTTTTATCTAAAAAATGATTTTAATCTGCAATCCTTCCGCGCCGATTCATATTTAAACCGACGTTTTTCTTGCTTTTTTACATATTAACAAAAATAAGATCACAAGTGCCTAAACCTAAAAAATGAACTTAGGCACTTATTGTTAATTAGGACGAAACATCTTCTGCCGTCTGATCTTGCTGTCCTGTCTGCATATTTACAGCACGAGCCGGAACAATAGTAGAGATAGCATGCTTGTAAACCATCTGGCTTACCTGATTCTTTAAGAGAACCACGAACTGATCAAATGACTCAATCTGACCTTGAAGCTTAATGCCGTTGACCAAATATATTGAAACCAAGATCCTCTCTTTTCTTAAAGTATTTAAAAACGGATCTTGAAGAGACTGTACTTTTGCCATATTTATCCCGTTATTATTGGCTTATTAATCATTATAAATAATAGACGACAAACAATTTTTACTGTTGTTTAAACGTCTTTTGTACAAAACTACAACTAAATTAAATAAATAGTAGTGATGAGACGCTAAATTTTAATAAAAAGCTTACCTAATGTGAGTAAAAAAAGGCACTTTTTTATTAAAAAATTTACCAATATCAAATTTTTTAAACTTTGTTCATATTACTTATGCCTATCTGAAAAATCTGTTTTTTACTTCTTCCTTTTGTAGGATCAAACTTATTTTTCAACATTGCCTTACTGTTTTTTTAAGCGCAAAACCGATCAGCCTAGCAGATGATCAGCCATGAACAAAGGAATGTTAAGAACATCGCCGTCAAGCTTTAAATTATTAAGCAAGAAGCGGATGCGCAGCTTAACTTTATCTTCATACAATTCTTAAAAATTTTTAAAACTCCTGCTTTTAATATTGGTCTCAGACTTAACTTCCGCAGGGAAAATGTCCTTTTCATGCTAAATCAGAAAATCAACTTCATAAGGAGGATTGATATAAAAAATTTTTACTGTTTCTTATTAAGAGAATGTGTAAGCACTAGGCTTGTAAATTACCAACCTTATTAAGGATTTTCTGCAGATTATTCGGATCTTTATAGTCAAGAACGGTACGGTTTTCACTTTTCAGTCCGCCGCGCAGCCAGGTCATCTGGTGTTTTGCCAGCCTTGCGGTAGCAATTACCGCTTTTTCAATCATCGTGTCATAATCATAAACGCCGTCAAGATATTCCCATACCTGTCGGTAACCTACCGAGCGCATCGACGGCATATCAAGAGATAAATCACCCCTATCTTTTAGTTTTTTCACCTCATCAATAAGTCCGAGATTCAGCATCTTTTCAAATCTTGCTCTTATGCCGTTGCGCAGAGCTTTACGATCGTTATCGGGTAAAATCACGAACTCACACAAGGAAAAAGGACAGGCATCTTTTTTAGCTGCATAAAAAGAGCTTAAAGCTTTTCCCGTCATTTCATAAACCTCAAGTGCGCGGGAAATGCGCTGCTTGTCATTAGGTGCAAGCTTTGCAAATAAAGGCGGATCAATCGTCTCAAGCTTTGCGTGCATGTAAGGCCAACCGTAAATTTCTGCTTGCTTTGCAACTTTATCCCTAACTAAAGGATCGGTTTCAGGCAAGGAAGACAACCCCTCAACCAAAGCTTTATAGTACATCATAGTACCGCCGCAGATTATAGGAAGATTGCCTCGTGCTTTTATTTCACCTACAAGTCTTATGCAATCCGTTCTAAATTGCGCCGCGCTGTAGCTGTCTTTAGGATCGATGATACTGATTAAATAATGAGGTACCAAGGACAGCTCTTCCTTGGTGGGTTTTGCCGTCCCGATATCCATATCTTTATACACAAGAGCGGAATCAAGACTTATGATTTCACATTTAACATGCTCGGCAACTTTAAGGGCTAAAGCACTTTTTCCTGAAGCTGTCGGTCCTAAAATCACTAAAGCATCAAAATCAGGCATTATTCGCGCCTCCAAGTTCCCGTGCCCACCGTGCGATATCAAGCTCAAACGCGTCAGCTCCTAAACTTTCCAAAATTTCCGGATCGGAGATCTTATCTACAATCACCTGCGCTTCATCCTTATAGTAAACCACGCTTTTTTTTGCTGCGGCAAACATATCGGCAAGCTGCTTTGGGCAAATACCCATACTTAAATTTTTAGCCCCAGCTGCAGCAAGCGGCAAAGCTTTAAACAAAATGCCGGCCAAATCCACACCCTGCAAAAGTGAGGGAATTTTCAAAAATTCAATGCTTTCTTTTTTAAGATTTAATGTAAATCCCGCTCGAACCAAAGCCTCAGGGCAAGCTTTTATAGCATTAATCAGCGTCTTTTGCGCCTTCAGCACAAAAGGCATGGACAAAGCGTAAACCTCAACCGTGCCGAGTTTTACCTTTGCCATATAGTCGCGGGAGACCAGTTCACGGTTTAAAACCGAGGCTTTGACTAAAAAATAACGATTTTCCTGCATAACAAGGAGTACGTCAGGTGCCGGCAAAGAGAGAAGCTTGGCTGCTTTAGGTGAAGTTAAATCAACTCGCTCAATATCATAAATACCGGCACGACTTTGAGCATTGCCCGCGGCAATACGATAATCATAACGGCGCAGATTTTCTTTAACGCTGTCTTTACTTGACGGCATTTGAATAGCGTGAGGACTGTAATTGATGCTGCGGCGATTTCCGATAGAATCTAAGGCAACATAATTATCTGCTCCAAAGCTTTTATTTTTATCAAAATTGCCGCCACTGTAAGATGAAAATTTTAATCTTGATGAAGCAGCGCTTTTAATATCTTTTACAAATTGACCTAAAGGATTTTCATCAGCACCTTGATCTTTATCTTCAAAGGAAGAAACATCATCAACTCCCGACTCTTTTTTTAACCCGTCATCTACAGAACGAAGCTCTTTTCTAAGGGAATTTGCCACCGTCTCAAGCAACACGTCATGTACAAGTCTTGCTTCGTGAAAACGTACTTCATCTTTTCTCGGGTGAACGTTAATATCAACCTCATGAGGATCGCAGTTTAAATATAAAACGCAGCGCACCGGACAACTTCTTCCCGCCACTTCCGAATAAGCCTGTTTTAATGCATGAGTGAGAACTTTATCGGCAATCGGTCTGCCGTTTAAAAACAAAAAGATATTTTCCACCGCGCTTTCTTCAACGTCAGGCGGCGGCAAAAGCACCCCGCTTACGTTAAGGCACGGATCTTCACCTCTGACAAAGATACCGTTACGGTTAAAATCACTGCCGGCAAGCTTTGACAAACGGACTAAGCGCTTTTTCTCATCGCCCATTACCGCTTTAACGTTAACTACGTTTTTACCGTCAAGATTAAGTTCAAAATCAATATCCGGATTAGCTAAAGCCGTGCGCACGAAAATTTCACGGATATGCATGAACTCGGTACGATCGGAGCGTAAAAAGCGCCGTCTTGCCGGAGTGTTAAAAAAAAGCTCACAAACCTCAACCGACGTACCGACGGGATGGGCCGCCGGATTAATTTCCGGATCCTGTTGTGGACCTTCGACTTCAACGCTAAAAGCATGATCTTCATCTTTGGTGCGAGAGGTTAAGGTAAGCTTCGATACCGCAGCTATCGAAGCTAATGCTTCACCGCGAAAGCCTAAGGTTAAAATCGCCTCAAGATCTTCAAGCGTAGCTATTTTGGAGGTAGCGTGCGGAGCAAGAGCAAGCGGCAATTCCTCATGCGGGATCCCTTGTCCGTTATCCCTTACTCTGATAAGAGTTTTTCCTGAGTTTTTCAAATCGCAGACAATCTTGGTGGCTTTGGCATCCACGGCGTTTTCAAGCAATTCCTTTACGACGGAAGACGGCCTTTCGACCACCTCTCCTGCCGCGATTTGGTTTGCAAGCTGTACGGATAAACGACGAATCGGCATAATTATTTCGGAATAATTAAAAGCTGTCCTACTTTTAGAGTATCGCTTTTTAAATTATTGCGCTGACGAATAGCACTTACCGAAACTCCGTAATGGCGAGCAATTTTAGTAAGGTATTCCCCCTTTTGCACGACATGATCACGCTCAGGCAAACTGGCTCTTAAAGCAGATTCCTGACGTGACTTAAAGCGCTGTGCGGGATATTTGGCGTAATAAGTTTTGATACCCTGATAAATACGATAGGCAATCTGTTTTTGATAGTTAGGCTGATTTAACTGAATTTCTTCATAACGATTGGATAAAAAGCCCGTTTCAATCAAAAGCGACGGGATGTCCGGGGATTTTAAGACTGCAAGGGAGGCATGAATAGGTTTACGGTTATGCAGACGCGTAAAACTGCCTAATTTCTTTAAGATCTCCTCACCTAACATATAGCCGTCAGAACGTGCGTTATCTGATGACATATCCAAAATAGTCGCCGCCAGATACGGGTTCTGATCGCGATCGGAAATCACCTCACCAGCTCCTCCTAAAAGACGCGACGACTTACCGCTGTCCTTTAAAAGTTTACGATTTTCGCGTTTGGCACGATTGTTTGACAATACCCACACCGAAGCACCGCGTGCCGACGAACCTGAGGCCACTGAATCGGCATGAATTGAAATCAGAATATCAGCCTTATAACGTCTTGCGATTTCCGAGCGGCGATTTAAATCAACGAACACGTCTTTAGAACGAATAAGACGGGCACGAAATTGCTTGTTGGAATTGATGTAGCGGGCAAGCTCCTGGGCAATTGCCAAAGTAACGTTTTTCTCACGCACACCGCGCTTACCGATAGCCCCAGGATCCTTACCGCCGTGTCCGGCATCCACGGCAATGATAAACGGATCAGGATCGGACATTATTACCTTAGGCGGAGGCGGCGCTTTAGCCTCGGGAACAGACTCTTCAGGACTGTTATCCTCAATAACCGGGGTTTTGGCATATTGCTCACGAAGCTCCTCTAAAAGCTTCTCATAAGCCTGAACCTCGGCCGGGGTTAAAGTTCTGATGCCGTCATCTCCGACTTTACCCATTTTATTAAGTAAAGCATCTTCCGCTCTATCGGCCTTGTCGGGTGTTACGACTTGTGCCACATAAGCGCCCGCACCGCGATTTTTTCCTTTTAAATCCTGAGCACTTTCTTGTGATATGACTCTGATCTCATTTGAAGCTGCCACAGTCTTTTTTAAATGCGGGAAATCAACCACCAGACGATAAGAATAGCCGTCCTGCGGCGCAAGCATAAAGACATTGGGCTTATCTGAATTTTCCAGCGTGAAAATATAGCGCACGTCATTTTTTTGAATATTGCGCAACACTTTTTTTATCACACTGTTTGCCTGTACGCTAAAGCTTATTGGGCTTGAAACCGGATTACTTACTTTATTGATTCTGATAACGAAAGTCTTGCCGCCGTCATTTAATGCCGTCGAGAAACGGGCATTATAGTCAAGATCGAAGACCACGCGAGTTTTATCAGCGTTGGCAAATGCCCGGACATTATTAATGCTGTCAGCCATTGCGGTACTGCCGAAAACGACAGAAAACACGCACCAAACGACTACACAAAAAAGTTTAATTAATTTAAGCACGGCAACAATTTTTCAAATTCGTTTAATTCTTCTTTATTAAGTGCCTTGACATTTATAACGGCATTGCGTGTTCCGTCAGCATAAGACAAAGTTACGGTAACGTCAGGCTCGGGCAATAATCCGCAAGCTTTTTCAGGCCACTCTACAAGACATACTCCGATTTTAGCAAAATAATCGCGTACTCCCATAAATTCAAGTTCTTCCGGATCTAAAAGCCTATACAAATCAAAATGAAAAATATTTAAATCTTCGATTTGATAAGGCTCTACCAAAGTATAAGTCGGCGATTTAACCAACCCGTCATAACCTAAAGCGCGAATAAAGCCGCGGGATAAAGTAGTTTTTCCCGCACCTAAATCACCTTCTAAAAACACGCATGCCGCTCGTTTGACCCGCCGAGAAAACGCAGGCATGATCCGTGCCAAAACCGCACCTAATTTTTTAGTGTGCTCTTCATCCTTTACGTTAAATGAAAACTCAGTTTCTTCCATTTACCAATGCTCTTACATATGAAGTTAAATCAGTAGCTAAAGTTCCGACAATTCCGCCGTCACGACCGGCAAGTTCACCTGCTCTGCCGTGCACGCATGCTGCTGCCACGGTAGCTTGCTTGGGAGTTAAATCCTGGCCTAAAAAAGCTGCAATTATGCCGGTTAGCAAATCTCCCATGCCGCCTGATGCCATCGCGGGAGAGCCTTCCTGAACGATAGTGATCCTCTTACCGTCGCAAATCACACTGCCAGCTCCCTTTAAAAGGACAATGCCTCCGTATTTTCTTTGCAGCATCACGGCGGATTTAATGCGGTCATAATTGACCTCATCAGCGGTAAGTCCCAAAAGTCGTGCCGCCTCACCGGGATGCGGCGTCATAATAATTTTATCAGAAAGAGAAAACTCTCCTGTGGCAATAAGATTTAAAGCGTCGGCATCCAAAACAACGGGGCCGTCAAAAGAGAGAGCAAGTTCAAGCAGTTTACGGGCTTTTTCATTTTGTGAAAGACCGGGGCCAATCGCAGTTACATCAGCCCAAGATAAAGCTTTTGACAGAGCTTCTTCATCGTTAAAATCAACCGTCATTGCCTCAGGCAATCCGGCATTTAGTGCATTAATATTAACACTATCGGTTGCAACTTTGACAAGCCCGGCTCCGGCACGCAGCGCACCTTGCGCACAAATACGGGCAGCCCCGCCCATACCTTTGGCCCCGCCTATAATCAAAACCTTACCGCAATCTCCTTTGTTGGCCGTTTTTTCACGATGCGGCAAATCATCAATGATATCTTCATAAGATCGACGCAGCAAAGGCAAATGAATTTCTTCGTCAAGATCCGTAAGTTTGCCGTGAAAAACACTCACGTCAACGCCTAACGACTCAACCGTAACCTCTCCGGTGTAATCCACGGCATCCCCGGTTAAAAGCCCCGGTTTTAAAGCCAGCATGCAAACGGTCAAATCAGCCTTGACGCAATCTCCCTCAACCGTCCCCGTATCGGCATTTACGCCTGAGGGCACATCAACTGCCACAGTATATGCCCTAGTACGGTTTATAAATAAAATCCACTCATCAATAGGGGCACGCGGTGCACTTTTTATCCCCGTGCCCAAAAGAGCGTCAACTATCACGTCAGGGCATCCGTCATTAATCTCAGGCAGTGCATGCTCAATCTTTCCGCCTAAAGATAAAAAATACTCGCAAGCGGTTGCTGCCTCAGATCCGGGATGCGGCTTATTTAAAGCAAAAACACGATGACTTATTCCTGCATCCAACAGCAAAGCGGCAACAATATACCCGTCACCGCCGTTATTGCCGCTGCCGGCAAAAACCCAAACGTCATGGAAATCGGGGCAATGCGACTTTATATTATTAAAAACGCTTTTTCCCGCTTCCTCCATTAAATCAAAGCAATGCCCGTCATGCTCTTTGGCATGAAATCTTTCAATAGCGCGGATCTGCGCTGACGTAAATACTAAATGAGATAAATTAGACATACTAAGCTCCGCCTTATGCTTATCTAAATTGTAAAGAAAACCGGGCGATGTTTTCTATTTTTTGCAAGTCAATCTCAAAAACCGAGTAAAAAATTATAAAACTGTGAGAAAAAATTAATTTAAAAACCTAAGCTTATATTAATATTTTCTACACTTAAATTACTTTTTAAAAGTAAATGCAAAACCTTAATTATATGAAGGAAGCATAATGGAAATATTAGGCGTAGATATCGGCGGAAGCGGCATTAAAGGCGCTATCGTCGAAACCGACAGCGGCACTTTGCTTACAGAAAGGATCAGAATCAAAACTCCGCAGCCCGCCACTCCCGAAGCCATAGCCCAAACGCTAAAAGAGCTGGTTGCAACTATAAAATGGGACGGTCCCGTATCCTGCGGTTTTCCGGCCCGCGTTATAAGAGGTACGGTTCTTACCGCGGCTAACATTGATAAAAGCTGGATTAATACACCGGTTGAAAAACTTTTCTCCGAAACTTTAGGACAACCTGTTTTCGTCGCTAATGATGCCGATGTTGCAGGAATCGCCGAAATGCATTTCGGCGCCGGTAAAGAATACCTTGATAAACAGGTCATCGTGCTTACTATCGGCACCGGTATCGGATCGGCTATTTTCTTAAACGGCAAACTTTATACCAATTCGGAATTAGGTCACTTGATTTTCCACGGCGACAGCGCTGAAAAATACTGCTCGGATGCCGCCCGCGAAAAAGCCGGCATCAAATGGAAAGAATTCGGCGATCGCTTCAATGAATACCTCAAGCATCTGGAGTTCGTCATGCATCCTGACGTCTTCATTTTAGGCGGCGGAGCCTCCAAGAAATTTGAAAAATATGCTGATCGCTTTAATTTGTCTACGGAAGTGATTCCCGCTAAAACGCTTAATCTTGCAGGCATTATCGGCGCAGCCTTATACGGAGAGCAAAGACTTACCGGAAACTGATTTTTAAACTGTTTTTAATAAGGAGCGCTTTTTGTGCTCCTTTTTTAACTGTAAATAAACATGCTAAACAGGCAGCAGATATTTGAAAAAATTAAAAAGCTTTTAGCCCTATCGCACAGTTCCAATTCCTCAGAGGCAGCTATCGCTCTTTCGCGAGCGCAAAAACTCATGAAAGAGCACAGCATAACTCTTGATGATATCAATTTAAATTCAATTACGGAACTTGAGCTAGATGCCCCTTCCGCGCTGCGCGCCAAACATTTGATAGGACTATTAGGCAGCATCATAAGCAGCGCTTTCGGCCTTGACTATTTTTTTCACACCGTAAACGGCAAAATAAACAGCATAATTTTTATCGGTGCAAAAGATCGTGTTGAAGCGGCAGGATATGCTTTCACCTTGCTTTCCCGCCAAATTTGCGTAATTAAAAAAGAATTTGCCAAACAAGAGCGCATCAGACTTTCCGCACTTACACGGCAAAAAATAGCCTTATTTTCAGAACAACGAATATTAGAGTACTCACAATCTTTTAAAATGCCTCCTGCCGCCGTTTTTGCGTACATCAAGAAAACGGTCAAGCAGCAAGAAAATAAAGAAGTTTGTAAAAATACCGAAGCTTACGTTTACGGTTATTTAAAAGTTTTAAAAGAAAAAGTTCAGGACTACGCTTTAAGCTTTAGTGAACAAAAACTGATAACGGAATATAAGGCCCAAAACTACCCGAATCTTACCGATATGAGACAACGCAGCAAAAAATTTACTCAAGAAATGATACAGTCATATACCCGCGGTAATAAAGATGCACAAACATTCAACATATTTCAGGGAGTGAAAGGAAAAACTACGGCTCGGCTTCGTTTTGATGATTAAACAAAAAGCGCTGAAAATAAAATCAGCGCTTCATTTACAGCTTTCAGAGATTATAAAGACTTTAAGAAAGCCGCGATTTCTTCATCTTGGCAGTTAGGATAGAACAGCTCGGCAAACTTAGGATCGTCAATAGTGTTCTTGACGAAATCGCGATCCAATCCCTTTAACACTTCGATTAAAGGACGCTGAGTGATTTCCTTAACGCCGTCTAAAATCTTCTTGTTGCGCTGCTCGGCCTCGACTCTCTCAGGAGGATACCCGCCGCCGAACGGAGCTGCAAACAGCTTTTCAAAGGTATAACGCAAGTTAAGCTCGCCGCCCCAGCCGAAATTCTGGGCATAAGGCAAGGAAATGGCATTACCGGCATTTACCTGGGTAAAAAGATATGCATCAACAGGAGAAGTCACATGACCGCACTGCACGCCGGGGAATGCGTTGCATGCAACGCAGGCACCCTCACCGGTACCGCAGCCGGTTACGACGAAATCGGCAACCTTGCAGTTTAGTACCAATGAAGCAAGCAAACCGTTCATTACATATGTAAGGCAGCGCTTATCTTCAGCGGTATACATACCGAAATTTAAAACCTCATGACCGTGAGCTTTAGCAGCACGGTTTAACTCTTCAAAAATAATCTTGTTTTTTCCGGCTTGGGAATTTTCCAGAATAAGAGCGATTTTCATATTCATTTTTCCTAAAAAAGAAATTACCAGAACATACTATATAGCAATCAACGACAGGTTGTATCAAAAAAACACAAATTTTTCATTGTTCTATACAGGTTCAATATACTCAATCTTAATTTCCACCCGCTCATTGGCGTAATAACGATCGACGCCTACCGAAAAAGCAGCTTTAACCTCAATTCCCGGCAAAAGATTTTTTTCATAAACCGAAGCCCGAAACCTTATCGCGCTAAAAACCGTATTATCCGTACGCAACCTGAATCTGACATGCCGATTGGCAAGGACTCGAGTCTCTTCAATATAAAACACGCCGTCAAATACCGGCTCGGGGAAACCTTGCCCCCAAGGCCCGCATGCCTCAAGTGCCAAGGCAAAATCCAGATCCTTAAAATAAGATTCGGGTAAAATGCCGTCTGACAGAACTTCCTCTTCACCTTTATCATTAAGGATCAATGCTTCTTTA
Organism: Succinatimonas hippei YIT 12066; assembly: GCF_000188195.1. Lineage (GTDB taxonomy): Bacteria > Pseudomonadota > Gammaproteobacteria > Enterobacterales > Succinivibrionaceae > Succinatimonas > Succinatimonas hippei. The sequence continues at coordinate 8,333 of NZ_GL830988.1, read as the reverse complement.
TTTAAAAGCTCTTTAAAGCGCTTGAGCTGCGTAACCTTCAAAGTAGCTCCTGCCGCCATTGAGTGTCCGCCGTAACGCAGCAGCAAATCCGGTGCGGCATCATTGATGTGATTTAAAGCCCCGACTATGGAAAAACCGGGAACCGAGCGTGCCGATCCAGTAACATTCTCCGTATCTCCGGCAAAAACAAAACAAGGCTTTTGATATTGTTCTTTAAGCCGCCCGGCGATAAGTCCTGAAATTCCGCTTAACCATGAAGATCGGTATAAAACCAAAACATTATCGTTTGCCTGCAGCAAAGCGTCCTCTTTGGCTTCGGCAAGCATTACCTTTTCAAAATCACTGCGGCGGCGGTTGCAAAAATCAAGTTTTACCGCAAGGGAAAGTGCTTTGTCATAATCATCACTTAAAAGACACAACAGCGCCGGATTATCATCAAGCTTCAATCTTCCTGCCGCATTAAGACGCGGACATAAGTCAAAAGCGATAGAGACAGGATCGATTTTTGCCATATCGATTCTTGACACTTCGGCAAGAGCTTTCACCCCGATTTGCGCATTTTGCCTGTGCATGCGCTGCAATCCCGCTTTAACCAAACGACGATTATTGGCATCAAGATTTACTACATCACCTATAGTTCCGATTGCAACTAAATCCAAAAACTGCCCCATGCAGGGAGCTGCCGAGCGTGATAAGTAATATCCTTTTTCAATAAGAACCGCCCTAACCGCGATTAAAACATAAAAAAGAACCCCGACTCCGCACAGATTCTTAGAAGCGAAATTGCAGTCACACCGCTTAGGATCGACGACCGCAGCAGCTTCGGGCAGAGTACCTAAACTTTCATGATGGTCGGTTATGACTAAATCAATTCCTTTTTCTTTGGCATATAATGCCGCTTCACAGCAGCTAATACCGTTATCTACGGTAATTATCAGTGTCACTCCATTTTCTACGGCTTTATCAATCATTTTAAATGACAATCCGTATCCGCCGTCATACCGAGACGGCACATCAAACAACACTTTATCCAAGCCGAAAGTTTTCAGACACAAAACCCCAAGAGCCGTACCCGTAATCCCGTCTACATCATAATCGCCGCAAACCATGACGATTTCTTTATTAATTACGGCTGCAGCAATTCGTTCAGACGCTTCCTTGATATCTTTTAAATCACGATAATGTAAAAGTAATGCAAGATCGGGAGAAAGCTCTTTATCCGATGTAACTCCGCGGCTTACCAGAACCTGCCGCAATATCGGATCGGAAATACAATCTTTAAGCGCACTGTCATCTACTTTTTCCCGTCTTACAATCTTCACTTTTCTCTCCTCTAAAAACGGCACAAATTGTAACACAAGAAAAAAGCCTCTTAGGGTTATAAGCCGGACTTAAAACTTAAGGAAATTTATCATACCCAAAACAAGATTTTTCCTATCTCATGAAAGAATGATCGTTTTTTCATTGAAATCGCTATGTTTTTGTTAAAATAACTAAGATCGGTTAACGGGGATATAAATTGAAGCGACTGCAAAATCAGGCCTATCAGCAAAGAAGCTTGTTTCTCCTGCTTCCTCTCATGCTTTTTGCTCTGCTTATATGGACGCTTAACCCGCGCATTACCACTGAAATGACTCCGGGTCTTCGTCATTTGTGCCTTAATATCATCCGCGTCGTTTTTCCCGGAATTTTTGCCGTGATGCTGGTTTTACTTATTCCGCTTAAAAACCGTTTCATTCAATTTGTCATCACTTTAAGTTCTTATATCATCCTCATTGTTCTCGTCGCCAATATCAATCCCGATCTGCTGCATAACCCCGTTATCTGCTCATTTGCCGCTTCCGCCTCAATTCTTGCGATGCTGCCGTCTTCCGTATTGTTTGACGAAGATCAATCCGTAAATGACTCTCATGAAGGCAACCGTATTTCGGCTTTTATCCTGCCCTACCTCGTTCTTATAGGATCGATCGTCATATTGCGGCAAATACAAAGCTTTGTCGAATTCAGCTTCAGCCCGTCCTTCGGAACAAGCTTCTTATCTTTTATTTATGCACCGATTTTTCTTGTAATGCAGACTTTCGGTCATCATGAATTTTTAAGCTATCTTGCTTCAACCAATTACGATCCTTTAATGCGCAACGCATTTATCAATGCTATTTTCGTCAGCAACGTCATTTCATTGCCGACGATTATTTTAGTGCGATCTTTTTTTAACGGGCCCGGCTTAAGAGTGTTTTTAACCTTTCTCTCAGCTATCTGTGCCATGACTGCATCAATAGGCGGCTGCGTCTCGCTTATTTCATTACTGATAATGATTTTTCTGCCCGGGACCTTCATCGTGTTTTTATTAAACAGCGTAATCCTGTGTTTTTTGTCTTACTTCATGATCCTGCCGGCTTTAACCGAGATCTCCAATCTCTATACTCCCGACATCAATATGATGACGAGTCACCTTATCGGTTTTAGAAAAACACATCTTTATCTTTTCCTATTTGCTTTCATCTTCCCCGTTTTTTACGTCCTTATCAGCATTATGTTCAAAAAAGAGCGCACTCAGGTAATAAAGCAAAGAAAATCCTTAATAAAAGCGGGAACCGGCGCCAATAATAAAAATAGCCCCGATTTAAGTGTTATTGCGATTTTGCGTTCCATAGGCGGACTTAGTAATTTGCGTGACGTAAAACGGCAAGGAAGTACCGTTTTCCTGCATATTAACGATATCGCGTTCATCAATATGCCGACTTTAAACACTTTGACCAACAAGAAAATTTCTTATGACCGCATTAAACGGGTTTTATCCTGTGATTTCGGGGATAATGCGGCTTTCTTTCAAAAACGCCTGCAGCTTCTAAACGCCAATGAATTCTTCATGACCGAGCAGGAAGTCCCTTTAACCCCGGCATTTGCAATAAAACCCATGCCGCACGTTAAACCCTTATAGGTGATATATGTCTGACTGGATTCAAATTAAAATACGTACCACTTCAAAAAACGCCGATACTATCGCAGCATTGCTGGAGCAATTAGGATCGCTTGCCGTCACCTACTCCGACGCAGAAGACAGCCCGATTTTAGAGCCCCTCCCCGGCGAACGCCGCTTATGGCCCAATACGGATGTAACCGGTCTTTTTGATAAAGGAACCGACGATAAAGCCATCGTCAATTCGTTAAAGCAAATTTTAGGCGATCATGTGCCTGTCATGTCGGTCAATTTAGAAGACAGAGATTGGATTAGAGCCTGGATGGATTCATTCAAGCCGTTAAAATTCGGTAAAAAGCTATGGATCTGCCCCACTTGGTGTAAGGTTCCCGACTCTGACGCCGTTACCGTTATGCTCGATCCCGGTCTTGCTTTCGGAACCGGAACCCATCCGACCACATCTTTATGTCTTGAATGGCTTGACGGCCTTAACCTCTTAGATAAAACAGTTCTTGACTACGGCTGCGGCTCCGGAATTCTTGCCATCGCAGCATTAAAACTCGGCGCAAAAGAAGCTTACGGCGTCGATATCGATCCGCAGGCTCTTGAAGCAAGTGAAGAAAACGCCAAGCGCAACGGTGTTTTAGATAAATTAACCTTATGCGACGGTAAAAAATCCAGCTCTGTCTTAACTCCGGCGCCGGTTACCGTAGCCAATATTCTCTGCGGCCCGCTTGCAGAGCTTGAACCGCATATTGCCAAACTTACCGCCCAAGGCGGTATGCTGGCTTTATCGGGTATTTTGACCGAGCAGGCCCCTGAAATCATTGACGCTTACAGTAAGGACTTCAACATGGCTTTAAGTCGTGAAAAGGACGGATGGGCGTTAATTACAGGGCAAAAGAAGTAAATTTGCATATATAGGGCTATAATAAAATTTTCTTTGGTAGATTTAAGGAATAAGCATGGCAGCAATAAGACCTCGTGAAAGATCAGCAATCATTCAATCGCTGCGCGCCGGCGTAACTCCGCGTATCGGACTGGAACACATTCAGGTAGGACGAGTTAACGAGGTTAAAGCCTTAATTGAAGATCTAGACAGGATCTGCGAAGGCGGAAGCGCTTTCAGACTTATCATCGGAGATTTCGGTGCCGGTAAATCCTTCTTTTTACAACTAATCCGTTACATTGCGCTGGAAAAAGGCATGGTTGCCGTAAATGCGGATCTGTCACCGGATCGCCGCCTGCAGGCAAGCAACGGACAAGCCCGCAACCTCTATCAAGAGTTAACCCGCAATATTGCCACCCGAGCCCACCCCGAAGGCAACGCGATGATTCCCATCATCGAAAAATTTATTACCGTTCAGCGATCTGAAGCTGAAAAACAGGGAAAGGACGTTGAAGTACTTATCAAAGAAAAGCTATCCTCACTTTCTGAGCTTGTCGGCGGCTATGATTTTGCCAAAGTGATTGCGGCATATTGGCGCGGCTACAATGAAGATAACGAAGAATTAAAAGCCGCAGCCGTAAGATATCTGCGCGGAGAATATTCCACCCGCACCGAAGCAAGAAACGATTTGGACGTAAGAACCATCATCGATGATTCTTCCGTTTACGATCACTTAAAATTATTAGCCCGTTTTGTCGTCCAGGCAGGATACAAAGGTCTTATTGTCAATCTTGACGAAATGGTCAATTTATACAAGATCTCCAACCAGCGTTCCCGCTCGGCAAACTATGAGCAAATTCTGCGTATCTTAAATGATTGTCTGCAGGGCTCTGCTGAATATTTAGGTTTTCTTTTAGGCGGAACTCCAGAATTTCTAATCGATCCGCGCAAAGGTCTTTACAGTTATGAGGCTTTACATTCACGCCTTGCTGAAAACTCATTTGCCCAAATTGCCAACGTCGTTGATTACACGAGTCCGGTTTTGATGCTGGAAAATCTGCACCCGGAAGAACTTTACGTCCTTTTATGCAATATCCGCAATGTGTTTGCCGGCGGCGATAAAGAAAAATATCTGCTGCCGGACGAAGCGCTTACCGCATTCTTACAGCATTGCAGCAACCGTATCGGCGATGCGTACTTCAGAACACCGCGCAATACTATTAAGGCTTTTACCGATCTTCTGGCTATTTTGGCGCAAAACCCCGATCTGAAATGGCAAACGCTGATTGAGGGCATTAATGTCGCCAATGAAAGTGATCCTTCTTTGGTAACGGTTAAAAATGACGCTTCATCCGATAAGGATGACAGCAATGACGAGGACGCTCTGACCGCCTTTACCCTATGACGGAAAACCCTATAGATTTACTGGATCCGCGGCTTTTAAAATGGATCAGACAGCGGGGATGGCAGGATCTGCATCCGGTGCAGAAAAATGCCATCATCCCGATTTTAAACAGCAGCGATGACATAATCATTTCCGCATCAACAGCAAGCGGTAAAACCGAAGCTGCGTTTTTGCCGGCACTTACTTACATTGCAAAAGAAAATAAACCAGGCATCAGGATCCTCTGCATCAGCCCGCTTAAAGCTTTAATCAACGATCAGACAAGAAGATTAAAAGATCTGACCGAAAGTCTGAAAATTACCGTTACGCCATGGCATGGGGACAGTGCCGCCAACAATAAAAAAAAGCTGTTTGACAATCCTCAGGGAATTTTACTCATTACCCCCGAATCTCTTGAGTCTCTTTTGATGAATCATAACGCTTTTGTAAAAGAAGCGTTTAAAAATACCGATTTTGTCATCATTGATGAATTCCACGCTTTCATGGGCACTCAGCGCGGCTATCAGCTCCAATCGCAGCTGCACCGCATTGAAAACAGCGTTGCTCGCGTTATAAGGCGTATCGCCATTTCCGCCACCTTTTCAAATTTAAGCTCAGTAACAGAATACCTGCGTCCGAACAACCATACTATAAAATGCGATTTAATCAAAGACGACAGCGTCGGTAAATCTCGCCTTGCCGTACAAGTGCGCGGCTATATCATTGACAATGATGATGTAGAAAAAGGAATTAATGAAGTAAAGCGCCTAACAAAGGACGAAGAGATAATAAAAACCTCCGATACCCGCTATCGGGAAATTGCCGGAGATATTTTCAGATTGCTGCGCGGTACGACTAATCTTGTTTTCACCAATTCAAGAGCCGCAACCGAAGTCATTGCAAACGATCTTCACGAGCTGTGCGATAAGAATCACGTACCGCAGGAATTCTTCCCTCATCACGGATCCTTGTCAAAAGACATGCGTGAAAGTCTTGAAGCTAGACTTCAGGAAGGGAGACTGCCTACTACGGCCATATGCACCGCAACACTTGAGCTCGGTATTGATATAAGCAATGTTGCCTCCATAGGTCAGATATCTCCGCCGTTATCCGTTGCTTCATTGCGTCAGCGCTTAGGGCGCTCCGGACGCCGTGACGGTCTTGCGGTTTTAAGACTTTTCATTCCTGAATATTACAGCTCAAAACATTATTTAACCGAGCAACTTTCGGAAGACACGGTTTTGTCAGCAGCAATGATTAAGCTTTTGCTAAATCGCTGGTATGAGCCTCCGCTTGAAAAAGAGTACTCTTTTTCCACATTAGTCCAACAAACCCTTTCAGTTATTGCGGCAAACGGCAGTGTTTCAGCCAAAAATCTTTGGGAACTGCTTTGCAAGACAGGACCTTTTAATCTTTGTACTGCACCTTTATACGCAAACTTTCTGCGTTCGCTTGCCGAGCACGATCTCATCGTACAATTGCGTGACGGTACATTAACTTTAGGGCTTGAAGGCGAAAGATTGTGCAGTCAATGGAAATTCTACGCTTCTTTTGAAACCTTACCTGATTACATTATTGAATATAACGGTAAACACATCGGAACCATTCCTTTGTGTCAGCCGATAGCGGTTCAAGATACTTTTCTTTTTGCCGGTAACGGTTGGATTGTTAGCGACGTTAACCCCCAAAAACGCATCATTTCAGTCAAACCGTATAAATTTCATGCATCTCCGTTATCCGTTTCCGGAAATACCGGCTTTATCCATGATGAAATCCGCATGACTATGTTTGATATTTATATGAAAGGCAACTATCCGCCTTGTCTTAATTCACAGGCTAAAGAAAACCTTGCTGCAGGACGTGATACTTTCTTTAATTTAGGTCTTGATAAAAAGTGCATGATCTCAGGTCCGCAAGGGCTTGCTCTTTTCCCTTGGAAAGGAGATCGCATCATGCGTACCGTCAGTCTCATGCTCGCAAAAGAGCAGATTAAAAATGTCCAATACAATAGCCATATCGAGCTTGAATACTGCTCTATTGACTCTTTAAAAGTCGCAGTAGCCAACATCCTAAGGCAAAACGACATTAAACTTAACGATTTGGTAATGAAAGTTAAAAACCTTGAAACAGACAAGTTTGACTACTGTTTAAGCGATGAGCTAAAACGCCTTAACTATGCTCATCGTTCGCTTGATTTAGACGGTGCTCTAACCTTTTTTAAGCGTCTTGCCAAAGAACTTTAATGTAATTATTCGGCAACAGCCGCAAGCAAATTTTATTGCATACCTAAAAACTAAAGCTCCTCAAACATTATGAAAATAATGCGACAAAGGAGTTTTTAATTTGTAATCCAAAATCAACAAGTTTTTCCCACTTCCTCAATTGCCGCCACTTCACGCATGGCTTCGTGCTTATCATCTTTATTTTCATTGATAATAATAACAGCAAGCGTGATCACTTCTTTGTTTGTAAGTCTTAATCCGTATCTCTTTTCCCGGATTTGCGCTTTCGCTTCCTCAAGCTTCTCTTTGCCGCTGTCGGACTTGCCTATTACCTTAAATTCACAGATATAAATCCTATCCCCATCCCCAAAACATAAGTCGCTTATGCCTAAAGCCGTATGATACTCCGCATAAGTGTTATACCCCAGTATCTGCAGCATCCCCTTATATACGTCACGAAATGCGTATTCTTTAAAACTTACTACGCTTTCATAGGAAAACTCGTTTAAGATTCTACAAAAGCCTGCTTTACCTCCAAATTAGGTATCACTTTGATTTTAGATAAATCAAGATGAATTACATTATAGGTTCTATCATTCCATAAATTATCGGTAACGATTTTAAGACCTTGGAACTTATCAAGCCCGTTTGAGAACAGCTCATGGAAAGTACTGAGCAGAGTAGATTTACCGAATCTGCACGGGCGGGATAAAAAAATCGGAGCATCGAATTTTGCCAAATCGGCAACTAAATCCGTTTTGTCCACATAAATTTTACCCCTATCACAAAACTCACTAAAGGAAGTAACACTTAAAGGCAATTCGGTTAAATTGATCATCATTTCTTTCTACAGATCTCATACAATCAAGAGATTAACAGCAAAGTTTATCAAAAAAGATCAGCGGCTAAGACCCTGTC
>NZ_GL830987.1 GCF_000188195.1 Succinatimonas hippei YIT 12066 | reverse complement strand
CAAATCTTGCTTCACCCTGACGCTTATTTAAAGTGTCCATGTAAACCGCGTTGGCGTAGTTAGCACGGGACATGTTAATAACGGTCTTACCGGCATCAGAAGTCTCGCTTGACTTAACAGCCACCAGCTTATAATTGGTAGCATCGGTATTAGGTGTATCGGAAGCTGCGGCAGTTTCGATTCCAGCATTTTCAGGTGCGGCTTTTGCCGTCATAGCCTTAGCAGCCAAATTCTGAGTATCGATGTTTTCATCTCCGCTTCCAGTGGTGGTTGAACCGGGCTCACCGTCACTACTAAAGAAGGTATCAACCGTTGTATCACCCGGTTTACCAGCGGTAAGTTCAGAGCCGTTATAAGCCGTATTCTCCGTGCTGGTGTCATAGTCATCGGTATCTATCTCATACTCAACGTTATTGACACCGTTATCCCAGGTGATGGCACGGAAATTGGCACTTGAACCTGCTCCCAATGTGGCAAAGCGCAAGCCGGTATGACCATTGGCATACATATCTGCGACCGTTACCGCGTCTTTCACGTTTACCATATACTCGCCTTGAGCGTTCTTGATATACAGCATGTCGCTGACATTACGGTTCCCGTCAAGGCTCATATTAAAGACCGCATTGCCTTTAAGTTCATATACGGTTAAAGCGTGGGCATTGGTATTTCTATCAGTATTAGCGGTAATCAAATCAATTCTCGGAGAAGTTGCTGAAATTGCACTGTCCGATGCTTCAATTCTGGTTATCCAGCTCTGACCGGTTACGTTCCAGCGCGAGCCTTCTCCCATGGCAAGATTCACCACACCGCCTTTATAAATGTTGCTGCTAAATGCCGGGTCGGAAAATGATTCTTCTGTAGAATGACCTTCATCGCCTACATATCCGGCATCACCGTAATCATCGACGCGACCCGTTAAAACACCGTTCTTGCCTAAATCAACATTCAAGATACCGTTATTACCGGCAAGAAGATTGCCGTGAATGTTAATTCCGGCATCAGCATCATCGGTATGGATGTTAATTAATCCTTCATAGGCGGACAGGATATCGCCTTCGATATTATAGGAAGTATTATCATTTGAGTTTTTGTCAGTTAACCATCCTGCGGAAATGTTGGAATAATTAATGTCAACCTTGGCCCTCTCTCCTTCCGCTATATATCTTGAGACTTGTTTTTTATCCAAATTGACGCCGGTACCTGCGGCAACTGCCACATCCAAACTGGTAGGAGTTTCATCATATCTATCAGTCTTTATTTGTACATTACCGTTAATGGTAATCTCTGAACCGATTCTTTCTCCCGAATAATCATCAGCATATCCATTATAGGCCCAGACAGTTCTTTCTAAAGTATTTATATCAGTATTAACCGCATAGGTACCGATACCATTGACCTCACCGTTAAGCTCTATCTTAGCACCCTGCTCGGCATAAAGAGCGGAAACAACTGATTTACCAGCAAATGCTTCTTCTGTATTCAAATCGCCTAAAGTTGTTCCTTGGGCATATGAAGCAACATAGTTGGTATCAGCTGTAAGAGTTATAGAAGATTTTTTTCCTTCTGAATAAATTGAGCCTGAAATCATATTACTTCTACCTGCAGTTAAAGAAACTGCAGAGCCATAACTCTCTGAATTACCACAGTAGTTATAAATTGCCCAACCAGTTCCGAACCCGCCATTATCTACATTTCCGGCACCGATATTATTATTGCCATTATCAGCAACTAAAGTAACTTCTGTCTTGGCATCACCAATAGCATAATCCGTTACCTGTGCACGTATACCCATGGTCGATCCGTATACGGAATTTGTCATAGTGCTATGTAATGAAACTATAGTAGCATTATCTATATTAGTCCACTCATCCGCATAATGATAAGCAAATATACCATAGCCATTATTAATGTTCGAATATGAGCTTACCGAAATGTTATTTGCAGTAAACTCCGTAGTTGAAAATTCCGCATAAACACCTCTACTATAACTATTATCAGCTGAGGCATAAATAGATATATTCTCGTCTGCGTGAATTGTTAGTGTATTACTACCTTTACTAGCAATATTATTTTCGTAATATGTGTTATAAACGCCAAAAGAGCTAGAATAAGAATCTAATACTGCTTTTCCTTGAGCTAAAATGTTAACATTTTTAGCTGAGACTTCAGTAGTAGCCTGCAATATCTCATTTTGATTATCAGAAAATAGAGCAGCAAATAAGCCATCACCATATCTATTGTTTCCACTATTTACTAAGATTAGATTGATATCTTCTGATGACAATAATTTTGAATTTGTTCCTGAAGTAGAAAAAGCATAAACCTCATTACCTCCATTACCAACGGCTGTAGCAAAAATACCGCTATCTGCTTCTATAGTTGAAGAGCTTAAACCTGAAATACTAATTGCTTTAGCTACCTCACCTTCAGCATAAACACCTAAAGTTTGATTTAAATCAATAGAATTTACTGCATTAGGATCACTTGTTTGTGTGTTTATTTCAATACCTCTTGCACTATTCTCTGCAATAGCGGCAATAATTAAATTATCAGCATCTATATTTACAGTTCCACCATCTGAAAATATGCCATAACTTTTAATTGCTTTATCATTTTGTGTGGAATATGCCCAAATATTAATATCTTTTGCAGCAGATAGCGTTAATTTAGAATTAGTGTTAAGCGAAACACCTGTCGTATTATTAGCACTAATGGCATTAATATTAACACTTCCATTTTTACTGGTTAATATCACCTCAGAATCTTTATATAAATATATACCATTAACATTATTATTTAGGCTTAATGTTTTTATATTAATATCATTATTATTGCTAAGCAGATCTATCTTTCCTCCATTCTTTACATAGATTCCGCTTATTATCGCAGAGTAACTTAATGTGTTATTCCCTAACTGATTTACATCTAAATTTATTCCATTTTGGGCATCAATATCTACACTTAAATCTTTGTCTAATTTAATACTATCTGCACTGATACCAATAACATTATCATCATTCATTCCACCATTTAAAGATATATTCATATTAAGAGTATCAGTATCAATGTCAATGTATGAATTCTGTGAATAAATACCATTAACATCACCGTTGTTAGCAGTTACATTAAAAGTTGTTTCATCTTGTGAAATTATTGTTTTTTCTGCACCGTCAGAAACAAAAATACCGGAAGCACCTGTTTCCGCGCCTAAAATGTTAAAAGCATTTGCTTGTGCATCAAATTTAACTTTCGTATTTTCTCCGTTTGCATATACGCCATACTTTGTAGCACTTATTTTGTTCTCATTTCCTGCAGTTAAAGTCACACTTCCGCTATTTACATTAATACCTTTTTCCCCAATTTCACCTTTAAATTCAATTCCAGCATCATTTGCAACAGTTTCTTCAAAACCTATGATATTATCATTAACTGCTGAAATATTAATTGTTGGTCCTTCACCTTCTGAGGCTTCCGTCCAAATCCCGTTAACCCTACCGCTTATATAATTGTTATTTTCTGCGTCAGCTTCAAAAGAACCATCACAATCTTCACTTGCATGAATACCGCTTTCTTCTACACCAACAAAAACATTGTTAAAACCTGCATAAGGTCCATCTTCGCCTACTTCCGCTAATAAGGAAATATCTTGATTGATATCCTCTGAATCTACTCTTGAAGTAACAGAAATCTTACCTGAACAACCTAATAAAACCGCCTCTTTCTGACCTAAAATAAAATTTCCACCGTTGCTAGCACTCAGAGTTAATTTTGCTTCTTCATTTTTACTGCTATTATTAAGACCGGCATCTCCAGCATAAACTATGTTACTTTTAGCAGTAAGTTCTATTTGTCCGCCGTTTGCCTTTTCATCTATGCGCAAACCATCACCTTCACCATCTTTGGTATCAGGACCAGAGCCTCCTTTAATAATATTGGAACCGGCTTCAGCACTAAGTTTTACTATTGCTGCTCCATAATTATCTACACCATTATTACCTGCAATAATTTTATTATTGCCTGTCTGTGAAGTTAATGTGATATTTCCTTTAGAATCTTTGGCAAGTAAAATGCCATCTCCTCGCTCAGAAGTTGCGTTAATTTCGATATTTTGATTTGCATTTAATATTATTGAGCCCTTATTTTCACTTGTAACATTAATACCGTCACCGTGATCTTCTGAATTATCTCCTTTTACATCAATAGTTAAGTTACCGTCAGCGCTTAAATTAATCTCTTTTTCTTCATCAAGTTTAGAAATAATTCCGTGTGCTTGTTCTCCAGCCTCTAATGCGAAGTCGCCGTTATAACCTTTCTCGCTATCACCTTTTACATGTATTTCTATTGAGGAATTTTCGCCTTCGATTGCTGGTTCTTTTTGATCTTCTGGAGAAATTTTTAAATTGCCATATATTTCATTATTTGAATTTAAGCCATAATCACTTAATTGATCTGTACTTGTAACTTTGTTATCTACAACGATAGGAGATTCTAATTCTGCCGCATGGGAAAGAGAAGAAACACCTGCAAGAACTGCAGTTAAGAAGGAACTTAAGGCTACGCCTTTACAAAAGCGCTTTACTCCCCCCCCCCGCGAGGGTTTCTTTAATGTAGCAATTGGCTAATACTGCTTTATATGCGCTTATAAGCATGCGCATTGCGCTGTCAGTCTGACGCATTGTCTTTTACCTCAATAAATTTTCTCTATGTTGAGGCGTATTATAATTAAATTTGCGTAGTGAAAATATACGTAACAGCTAAAAAATCAGGCATTGCGCAAAAATTTTTTAACGCAAATTCAGCACTTACTATCTACTTTTTAAACCCCACAAGATTCATCCTGCAAAATCCGTTTAAATTTCAAACTACTATTTTTTATAAAAAACGGATCATTGCCTTCCGGCTCAATTTCTTAAGCCACATTTTTAATCGCTTTTTTTTCGTTTCCAAAAAGTTTTAAAAATTTTTTAATTTAGTCCCACATTCTAAGTCTTTGCAAAGTATTCAAAAATATTATTTGCTATACTGATTTGATGAGATTTGTTTCCTCCGTGCGAGAGTGAAACTCTATGTAAAATCAGATAAAAATAAGGAATAAGCTATGGATCCCATGTATGCAGCACTAATTTTCATCGTCGGCTTTCTCGTAGGAGGTCTTATCTGCGTTTTAGCTTTCTCGAAGTTTTCAAACAAAGCTTCTTTGCTTGATGATTTGACCAAAACTAAAAGAGAACTTGCGCGCGTGAAAAGAACCGTTTCCGACTACTTCACCACTGCCGATAACTTCTACTGCGAAATGGATAAAAAGTACCAAACCTACATCAAATTCATGCAGGAAAGCGCAAAGAAAATTTGCCCTGAGAATCCCGGACTTTTTGACATTTCAGCAAAGAAAGAAGCAGAGGCCAAGCAGACAGTAGCAGCTGCAAGCGTATCCACTACCGCAAACCTGCCGGCTGAAGTAAAGGAAGAAGAAACTGAAGCTAAAAAGGATGCGGACAATATAGCTACGCCAAAGGATTTCGTCGTAGAAGATTCTGCTGAAAATAAAGAAAAGGAATCTTCTCCGCGCATATAACGATATTTAAAAACAGCGCTTAACAGTTGCGGTCAGACCGCTATAAAAAGGAGAGATCATGATATTAAATAAGATCCGTGTTTCAGCAATAGCTTTAGCCGTTGCCACTTCCTGCATTTTTTCTGCAAATGTGTATGCAGCAGAGGCAAACCCATTATTGGCCGCTGCCGCTGAAGGACAAACCCCGTCCTTAGCGCCCATGCTTAAAAACGTTATTCCCGCTGTTGTTAATATTTCAGTTAAAGGTAAAAAAGATGTTTCGCCGATGTTCAACATCCCTAAAGAATTCCGGTTCATGTTCCCGGATCTTGATCGCGGCACTCGCCAACGTGAGTTTCAAGCTTTAGGCTCAGGCGTAATCATTGACAGCAAAAAAGGTTATGTGGTTACCAATCACCATGTTATTGAAGATGCCGATGAAATCCGCATCGCATTAAGTGACGGGCGTGAGTTTGATGCCAAGAAAATAGGCTCCGATCCTCATACCGATCTTGCACTGCTGCAGCTTAAGAAGTTTGACAATCTTACCGCATTAAAACTTGCCGACTCAGATGAGCTTGAAGTAGGCGACTTTGCAATTGCTATCGGAAATCCTTTCGGTTTAGGCCAAACCGTAACTTCAGGCATCGTTTCAGCCTTAGGCAGAACCGGCCTTAATATCGAAAATATCGAGAACTTTATTCAAACCGACGCTGCCATTAATTCCGGCAACTCAGGCGGTGCGCTGGTTAATTTAAAAGGCGAACTTATCGGTATTAATACTGCTATTTTAGGACCTAACGGCGGCAATATCGGTATCGGATTTTCCATTCCGTCCAATATGGTTAAAACCGTAGTAGATCAAATCCAAAAATACGGCGAAGTAAGACGCGGACAGTTAGGCGTAACGGGAACCGAACTTACCTCGGAACTTGCCAAGAATTTCGGCTATGATCATAATGGAGGCGCTTTCGTCAACGAAGTGCTAAAGGGCGGTGCAGCAGATAAAGCCGGTGTAAAATCAGGGGATATCATTACCTCTGTCAACGGCAAGCGCATATCCTCTTTTGGCGAGTTACGTGCCAAAATAGCTACAATCGGAGCCGGCAATAAAGTCACCCTGGGAATCTTCCGCGACGGAAAGACTATGGAACTTACTGTAACTCTTGCCGACGTACAGGAAATGCAGTCTGATGAAGTATCATCTCTTTCCGAATCATTAAATGGTGCAACCTTAGCTAATGCCGATGAAGGCGGCGTTGAAGTGCAAAGCGTGGATCCGCGCTCACCTGCTGCCGCTCTTGGCTTAAAGAAAGGTGACATAATCACCGGCGTTAACCGTGACGAAGTAAAAGATATCGCTTCACTTAAAAAGAGCCTTAGCTCAGCCAAAGGAAATATCAGTGCACTTCGTATTTCACGAGACGATTCAGTTATCTACATAACAATTCGCTAAAATGAAATGATAAAGGCCGGGCTTTTACCGGCCTTTTTATTGAATATGCAAAAGAAAACTTTACTTTTTACATTACTTCCTATCGCCGCCGGCATCATAGTTGGAGTCGGAGTATTATTTTTTAATCCTGATGCAGGCAAAAATCTCGGTTCTTTTCTGTACTCCTCAAGCAAAGATCCTCAAAGTTATGCCTACGCCGTAGCCAGAGCAGCTCCAGGCGTTGTTAATATTTACGTTTCAACCCTTAATCAAAACTACTCATCTGAAGCCAAAAACCCAGGCACTATTACAAATAGCGCCTCTGGGGTCATTATGTCTTCTGACGGCTATATCGTCACTAACTATCATGTAATACCGTCAAGCAATGAACCTAATAAAGCAGTTTGGGCACAAACCCGTGACGGTAAGGTATATCAGGCTTTTATCATCGGATACGACCGCAGAACGGATATCGCGGTACTCAAAATCGACGCGCAAAATCTTACGCCGGTTCCTCGTGACGAAGATCTTCATGTTAATGTCGGCGATGTTGTGCTTACCATAGGTAATCCTAATAACTTAGGCCAAACCGTAACCCATGGCATAGTCTCCGCCACCGCCCGTTCCGGATCGGGACTTTTAACGCGCGATCAGATGAATATACGTGAAGGCCTACAGGATCTAATTCAAACTGATGCTCCGATTAATCAGGGCAACTCAGGCGGAGCATTAGTTAACACCAACGGTACGCTTGTCGGCATAAATACCGCATCATTTAATAATTACCGCTACGGGACTTACGGCATCGGTTTTGCCGTTCCTACCGAACTTACTGTACTGGTCATGAACGAGATCATCAAACACGGCCGCGTCATTCGCGGATATTTAGGGATTTCAGATGACGGCACCACTGCACTTCCTGACAGCAATTATGTAGGAGTTAAAGTCGGATATATAGATCCTTACGGAGCCGCTGCAAATTCTGATATTAAGATCGGAGACATCATTATCAAGGTTGATGACAAGCAAATCACGAATTTAAGATCGCTTATTGATATCATCTCCGGCAATACTCCGGGAACTACACTTAAATTTACAATTTTGCGTGAAGGAAAAACGTTTGATATTCCGATCACACTGATTGAAGACAGAACAGGTCTTGAAGATTAATAACAAAATTCTACGGGTCTGACTAAAGAGCGATGCTCGTACAGCAAAGCAACAATTCTGCTATTATCAAAAAAGATCAGCGGCTAAAACCCCGTCC
>NZ_GL830986.1 GCF_000188195.1 Succinatimonas hippei YIT 12066 | reverse complement strand
AGGATCTATGTGCTTTTTTATGTAGATTTTTCAGATGTGTAGTGAGCTCCCATATTGCGGCGTTTATCAGGATCCATTGCATTTTGGAACATAGCGCCAAAAACTGCTGGAGATATTTCTTTCCACTTTAATCTTCCGCAATCTATAAGCTGATTTCTGGTCTTGGCATCAAACTGCGGCACAAAAGATTTTTCTCTAAATAAACCACCATTTACATAGGGAAATTGCAAAATTTCATGTGGAATATGCTTTAAATTCTGACGCCTATCTTCAGGAGTATCTAAAACAGTAAATAAATCGTAGAAAAAATGCTGACAATCGCTACCATCCTTTGCTGTCAAAGATGCAAATGTAGTTGAAAAAATATCTTCTTGCTTTGAAAAAATACCGGTATCTTCAGCAAACAGACAAAATAAAACTCTTCTTATAAATTCATTTAAGCTGTGTAAATTTTCTTTTTGTAAATGATTATGCGCAGCTAATGTTTCAAGTAAACGAGTTAACTTTACACAAGCTCTTACATCAGCGTCATGCTCAGATTTAATTACAACTTTAGAGTGATCACCAGTAAGCGGCAATAAAAAAGTATAAAATTGCGGCAAATCTTCATAGTCAATAGTTATTTGATCGTCTTCGCTGCGATTATAAAGGCATATAGTTGTCGGGCCTGCTGCAATAATAAAAGGAATATCATTTTTAGTATTTTTAACAACAGACAATTCCTTTATTTGATTGATACTATCAGCAACGTCATCATCGTTTTTTAAAAACCTAAAGTACACTCTTTTCTTTAAAGCAATGTCTCTGCGTACCATAGAATCGTCTATAAAATCTTCAGCAAGATTATATGAGCGATTATTATCAGCAGCACCTTTGACATAAGACTTTGCAGTTCCATAAATCGTCATCAACTCACAAAAAAGAACTTCAAAATCAAATTTCTTTTCTAATTTTTTTACTAATTTCTCAAGTTTAACGATAATGGTGCCATCTGCCATAATATATCCTTAATAAAAATTTTCTGATATTAATTTATAGAATAGAGCTTTGATTTCATACTGATTGCCAATAATTTTAACGCAATAATTATCAGTATAAAAATACTATGGATAGGATTTTATATCCCTTTTTACCAAAGAGCCTTGGGGTAAAACTGTCACCTTAAAAGCACAACGAGAGCGTGTCACGCTCTCGTAAAAGCTCAAAAAGTGAAACTACCACCTAAAATCTTTGTGAATTCCTTTCTCATCAAGATACAGCTGCCGCGCTGTTTCTCTTAACTCTTTAAATTTACAATTTTTAGACTCCGAATAAAGATTGTGCAATTTCATTGCCTGAAGCTTTTCTTCAAGTCCTTGTCTTATAAGAGCTCTATCTCGATGCAAGATTTCCTGCTCTTTTCCGGTGACATGAAAACGCACCAGCAAATCAAATAATTCTTTTTCTATCTGAACTTTTGCCATTTTGTTTATTCCTTAAATCAAGTTCGCAACTTCGCAAGATCGCAAAGTCCTAGAGTTTTGCGAAGTTGCGAACTTGCGAACATGAAATTATTTTTTAAGATCCCAATACCATTGATTACCTGATTTAAAGCATGAAATATTAAGTTTTTGCTTGGCATTCCACAGTGTTCGGCTTTTTATACCTTTTACTTCTGCCTCGGCATCAATAATGGTTTTGCTGACTGGACCTTTGGCTAAAACCTCAGCTAAAAAATCAACGGCATTAGTTACTTTGCTTTCTCGCATTGTTGATGACAAAAGCTCATCAGCACTGATGTCACATTCACCGCGCCAGATAAAACCTTCATTTTTACTAAGTTCAAAACATAAGGATTTACCCTCCGGAGCAAGTGAGCTTTTAACATGACAGACAACTCTAAGTTCAGGCTTGTCTTTTATTCTCCCAACTAAAAGAACGCTTCTTGCTGCAGCTACAATGTCAATTGAGCCAAGCCCTCGATAGGATGATTTTCTAGAGCTGTTTTTATTCATATGACCAATAAGCACGATTGCACAGTTATACTTTTGCGCAATAATTGAAATTCTTTTCATGATAGGTCGAATTTCATTAGCTTTATGCATATCAGTATTTGAACCGATATAGCCCTGAATTGGATCTAAAACCACCAATCGCGCTTTGGTTTTTACAATTGCAGCCTCAAGCCTTTCATCAAGCATGGATAATGGCATATCGCTTTCATCAATGACGTTTACATAACGACAATCTGCCCCCGCGGCTATAAGCCTAGGTTTAATCGTATCGCCTAAACCATCTTCAGCTGTTTGATAAATCACCTGCTGCGGCTCTGACGATTTAATTGCAAATTGTGATTTTTCATCGCTATCAAATACATTCCTGCCTAAAGTTAAACGTGCAATAATTTGCAAAAGTAAAGTGGTTTTCCCTTCTCCCGGATCTCCTTGCACGATTGTCACTTTACCGTAAGGAATAAACGGATATAAAAGCCATTTAACCTCTTCAACCGCAACATCTTCCATGTTGATGATCTTAAGCGGAACTTTGGTACTTGCGTTTAAAAATTCCATAATTGTCCTTAAACGCAGCCTCACTTTGCTATAATGAGACCACGTTATTTTCCTAAAATAACTATTTTTTAAGTAGAGAGATTAGTTGGCAGACTAACTCTCTACACTCAAGTAAAAGATCTCTTATTTCATCCTTAACATCCTTCATTTCAAGAGCATTTGCCAGACGCTTTACTTCAAGAGACAACCTGTCACTTGCAAATTTGCCAGCAGTAATCTCAATCTTTTGATGAAGTAAAGAATCCAAAAAGAATGTTGCCTTGTTTTTGCCACTTAAAAAAACTCGTTCTTTAATGGCTGCAAGCTCTTGCGCTGATACCCTAAAAGCAACAACTATAGGCCTTTTTCTTTGATACTGCTTAGTTTTCTGTTTTGGCATTTACATCCTCCAAAGTTGCAATCACACTATCTTGCGTTCTTTTATATAAATGAGAATAAGTATTAAGCGTAGTTTCAATTCGCTTGTGTCCAAGTCTATCGGCAATTACTTTGGCGCCTAATCCCATATTTACCAAAAGAGAAGCATGAGAGTGCCTTAGATCATGAAGACGTATTTTCTTAACCCCGGTACGCTTGCATACCTGCTGCATTTCATAATTAAAGTAATGCTTCGTGTATGGAAATAGTCGATAACGGTCATTTACCTCATAAATATGGGAAAAATAATCTTCTAAATCTTCAATCAAAAAGTTAGGTAGACTTACAACCCTAGTACTGTTTAGTGTCTTAGGTTTAGTAATTACATCCTTACCTTTTATTCTCTGATATGACTTTGAAATAGACACCGTCTTGGCCTTTAGATCAAAGTCTTTAACATTCAAAGCTAAAAGCTCTCCAATGCGCATCCCGGTCCAAAAGAGTAAATTAAAACCGATATAGGCATCCCAGTTATCATAAAGCCCGTCAGCAAAAGTTTTAAACTCTTCAACCGTCCAAAAGTCCTTACTGACAGCATTCTTTGATCCTATAGATCCGGCTTTAGTACAAGGATTTACTTTTAAGTCATAAAAACGCACCGCATAGTTAAAAATAGTGCTTAATTGATTGTTTATAGTCCTTAAATAGGTTTCACTATTTCCTTTGGAAATCATTACAGCCTGCCATTTTCTAATATCAACAGCAGAAATATCGCATACTGCTTTATCTTTGAAATATGGCAAAATTTTTGTAGTCACTATTTGCCTCTTCGTCATAATAGTGTTCAATTTAAGACGATGTGCCATATCTTCAAAATAGGCATCAACAAGAGAGCTGAATGACATATTAAGATCGTCTGCTTTAACCAAACAAAAATCGTCTAACCAGTCCTTTGCCTCTCTTTTAGTTAAAAAGCCACGCTTAGTTGTCCTTTTCCTGTCTCCGGTCCAATCTTGATATACAAAAACAACACGCCAAGTACCATTTTTTTCTTTAACAAAAGTAGCCATACATAAATGTCCTTAATTTAAAAACCCATAACATTTCTTTTTGAAATAACTTGTAGGCACTTTACCTGCAACGACAATAAATCCTGAGTTCTTAAGCTCAGCATTCATCTGTCTAATCAATTTATAAGCATGTCCAATAGATATCCCTAAAAGATCTGCAACATCTTTTGCTGTCATAAAAATTTTCTTGTCCATAATTTTTTCTCTGTTTTTATTGTTGCACTATTGCAACAATTTCTAAATTAATTATATGTTGCATACTTGCAACATGTCAACATAAATTTTTTTACAGATAAAAAAATGCGATAATGTAGCAATCTTGATACATTGAGGCTCTTATGAAAATTTCTCAAAAACTAAAAGAGTTGCGCAAAGAAAACCAATTAACCCAAGGTAAACTTGCTGAGCTTAGCGGTATAAACCACAGTGCAATCCGTAAATATGAAATTGATATAAATGTGCCACAAGATCAACACATACAAAACCTTGCCAAAACTTTTAACATAAGTCCCTTGTGTCTTAAATCCTTTGATAGCTGCGATATAAAACTTGATACAAAAGGAGATCTTCTTGCTACTTTAGTTCTTCTTATAAAATCAGGTTTTCTTGAGTACAGTCTTGATAAGACACATCATAGATTTACTCTCAAACTAAATTCCAAACTAGAAAATGTTTTATCAATTATTTCAGAACTAGGTAAAACTCTTGATTTAAAAAATACAGAGATGCAGCTTAAAGATGAAATTTTAATTGAGGATTTTTATTCTTGGCTATGTAAATACACTGAGATTGTAAAACTAAAGCAAGAAGAAAAAGAAATACCAGAGAACCTTAAAAACGAAATTGAAGAAATAGAGTTTAACTTAATGTCGTTGCAAGAAAAGTTAACGCAAAAATAAAAAGTGTGTCAAAAACGTGTCACTAATAAAAATTAAGCCCTAAATTACATTAAATTTCAGTAAATTAGGGCTTTTTTATAACTACTCCCACTCAATAGTTGCAGGCGGTTTACCTGAAACGTCATACACAACGCGGGAAATACCGTTTACTTCATTAATGATGCGGTTAGACACACGGCCTAACAAATCATAAGGAAGCTCTGCCCATTTTGCAGTCATAAAATCGATGGTCTTAACGGCACGCAAGGCTACAACATAGTCATAGCGGCGACCGTCACCCATAACTCCTACGGAACGAACCGGCAGGAAAACGGTAAAAGCCTGACTTACTTTCTGATACCAGCCTGAGTTATTGAGCTCTTCCATGAAAATGGCGTCAGCTTGACGAAGTAAATCAAGATATTCACGCTTAACTTCACCTAAAACACGCACACCTAGTCCCGGTCCCGGGAAAGGATGGCGCTGCACCATTTTCTCAGGCAAACCGAGCTTAACACCGATACGACGTACTTCATCTTTAAAGAGCTCACGCAAAGGCTCGACGAGCTTAAACTTAAGGTCATCCGGCAATCCGCCGACATTGTGGTGAGACTTAATGACATGAGCTTTACCGGTTTTTGCTGCTGCAGACTCAATAACATCAGGGTAAATAGTACCTTGAGCCAAGAAGTCAACACCTTCAAGCTTACGTGCTTCATCGGCAAACACATCAATAAAAGTATGTCCGATTGCTTTGCGCTTTGCCTCCGGATCAGAAATGCCTTTTAAAGCACTCAAGAAACGCTCTGATGCATCGGCATAAACAATGTTAAGGCCCATGTCTGCGAACATGTCCTTAACTTGCTGACCTTCATTTAAGCGCAAAAGTCCGTTATCAACAAATACGCAGGTCAATTTATCACCAATTGCCTTATGCAAAAGCAATGCGGTAACTGATGAATCAACACCTCCGGACAATCCCAAAAGCACCTTGGCATCGCCGACTTCACGGCGAATACGCGCAACGGCATCATCAATAATAGCCATCGGCGACCATAGTGCATTTAATTTGCAAACTTCAATAACGAAGCGGCGCAGGAACTCCCCGCCCTGCTTGGTATGAGTTACTTCAGGGTGGAACTGCACGCCGAAGAAATTTCGCTTCTTATCATAAACTGCGGCATACGGACAGGTATCGGTAGAACCTACAACCTCAAAACCTTCAGGGATAGCTGTAACTTTATCACCGTGACTCATCCACACATCAAGTTCATGCTTGCCTTCATGATCGGTAAGACCGTCAAAAAGCGGGCACTCGCTTTTAATTTCAACGGCAGCATAACCGAATTCGCGAAGATTTGAACCTTCAACCTTGCCGCCAAGCTGCACGGCCATAGTCTGTAAACCGTAACAAATGCCTAAAACCGGAACTCCGGCTTCAAACACCCAGGCCGGGGCGCGCGGAGAACCTTCTTCTGTGGTTGATTCAGGACCTCCTGACAAGATAATGCCCTGAGGAGCAAATTCCTGCATATGCTTAAGATCGGCATCCCACGGCATAATTTCGCAGTAAACACCGATTTCGCGCACGCGGCGGGCAATTAATTGAGTGACTTGAGATCCGAAGTCTAAAATTAAGATCTTCTCTGAATGAATATTGGTGCTGTTCATTGGCTCAATCAACTTTAAAGGTTAAATAAAGGGAAAGAGCCGCACTATAGCGGCCCTTTTATTTGAATCAGTGGCTCTGATAATTAGGTGCTTCTTTGGTGATGGTAACGTCGTGGACATGAGACTCACGGATACCGGCACCGGTAATACGTACAAACTTAGCTTTAGTACGTAATTCATCAATAGTAGCGCATCCGGTCAGCCCCATAGCAGAGCGTAATCCGCCCATTTGCTGATGGATAATACCGCGAAGCGAGCCTTTATAAGCAACTCGTCCCTCAATGCCTTCAGGAACAAGCTTATCAGCTGCATTATCTGAAGATTGGAAATAACGATCAGCAGAGCCTTTAGCCATAGCAGCAAGTGAGCCCATTCCGCGATAAGACTTAAAGGAACGACCCTGATAAATTTCAATTTCACCCGGTGCCTCTTCGGTACCTGCAAACATAGAGCCTACCATGACACAGTTAGCACCTGCAGCAAGAGCCTTGGCAATATCGCCTGAATAACGAATACCGCCGTCAGCGACTACTTTAATATCAGTACCTTTTAAAGCTTCAACCGCATTTGCAACTGCAGTCATCTGCGGGACACCGCATCCGGTGACGATACGGGTTGTACAGATTGAACCGGGTCCGATACCGACCTTAACGGTGGAACAGCCGGCTTCGGCAAGAGCGATTGCGCCTTCAGCGGTGGCTACGTTACCGCCGATAATCGGCAACTGCGGATACTGTTTTCTAATGCTTGCTATACGATCTAAAACACCCTGGCTGTGACCGTGAGAAGAATCAATCAAAAGCACGTCGACACCCGCTTCAACCAATGCCTTGGCTCGAGCCTCGTTATTGCCGGGACCGGCACCGATAGCGGCACCTACGCGCAAACGGCCTAAAGCGTCTTTACAGGCATTAGGTTTATTAGCGGCTTTCTTAAAGTCTTTAACAGTAATCATTCCCTTTAAATGGAAAGTATCGTCAACGACTAAAACTTTTTCAATACGGTGTTTCTGCATCAAACCGATAACTTCTTCTTGGGAAGCTTTTTCACGCACGGTTACCAAGCGCTCTTTCGGGGTCATAACCTCAAAAACTTTCTTTTTAAGATCTGTTACGAAACGAACGTCACGACCCGTGATAATACCTAAAAGGTTATCCTCGTCATCAATTACCGGAAATCCTGCAAATCCGTATTTTGCCGTCATCTCGCGAACTTCGGCAATAGTAGCATTAGGGTGAACGGAAATCGGATGGGTTACCATACCGCTTTCAAAACGCTTAACGCGAGACACTTCTTCGGCCTGGCGTTCAATTGACATATTCTTATGAATAAAACCTATTCCGCCTTCCTGAGCTAAAGCGATAGCTAAATTAGATTCGGTAACGGTATCCATTGCCGCGGAGATAAGCGGAATGTTAAGCTGGATATTGGATGTTAAATAAGTATGTAAATCGGCAGTGTTAGGCAAAACGGTGGAATGTGCGGGAACTAATAAGAGGTCATCAAAGGTAAGAGCTTCTTCAACGATACGCAGCATAGAGACTCCTTTAACTTATTAATGTATAAATTAACCGAGAATTATATCAAAATCTTGCAATTTTTTGGCAGAGTTCAAAATTTTTTTATGGCGACAACTTCATGTGAAGATTATCACAA
>NZ_GL830985.1 GCF_000188195.1 Succinatimonas hippei YIT 12066 | reverse complement strand
TTGTGATAATCTTCACATGAAGTTGTCGCCATAATATTTCTCTAATATGCAAATTTCGACAATAAACGCTTAAAAATCAGCTTCTACTGAAAATTACCCTAAACTTTAACATCTATTTAACATTGCCTCATTACAATTTGCTTGCCTTAAAACACGTACACCGGTCTTAGTGTTCTTTTTATGTACCACCAAGAGGCTTAAATGTTAGAAACAATTTTCATACTGCTGGTAGCATTTTTGCTGATTCTGGCTTGCGTTGATTTGTTCGTCGGCGTCAGCAACGATGCCGTAAACTTTTTAAACTCCGCAGTCGGATCGCGCATTGCTCCACTTAAGATTATCTTAATAGTCGCGTCAATAGGCGTATTATTCGGAGCAACTTTCTCTTCAGGAATGATGGAAGTTGCAAGAAGCGGTGTTTTCCACCCGGAGCTTTTCAGCTTTTATGATGTAATTCTCATCTTCTTTGCCGTAATGGTAACCGACGTTATCCTGATCAATGTCTTCAACATCTTCGGTCTGCCCACTTCCACTACCGTATCAATTATTTTCGAGCTTTTAGGTGCTGCCGTATGTGCCTCTGCCTATAAACTTTATTCTGACGGTCAATCTTTTTCCGAAATTTTTAATTACATTAAATCCGATCGCACCGCGACCATAGTTTCGGGAATTTTAATTTCCGTAGCCGTAGCATTCATCTCAGGTGCAATCATCCAATTTATATTGCGTGTTTTGTTCTCCTTCAGATTCCAAAACAGCTACCGTTATTTAGGTGGACTCTTTACCGGTTTCTCTTTAACCGCAATCATTTATTTCCTTGTCATGAAAGGTGCAAAAGGCGCTTCTTTCATGAAGCCTGAATATATTGATTTTATCAATGCCAACACCACGGTAATTTTGTGGACTCTCTTTATAGGTCTTACCGTCTTGGGGCAGATCCTCGTCATGATTGGTTTTAACGTCTTCAAAATCATCATATTAGGAGGAACTTTCGCTCTGGCTTTCTCCTTTGCAGGAAACGATCTGGTTAACTTCATCGGTGTACCGCTTGCCGCATTGGATGCCTTTACCGCATGGACCGGAAGCGGGAACGATCCTCACTTAATGACCATGGAGATCCTTAATAATAACGAACACGCCAACAGTCTCTATTTGGTCCTTGCCGGATTAATAATGGTTACCACTTTGTGGATTTCCAAGAAAGCTCGCCGCGTTATTCAAACATCGATTAATCTTTCAAGTTCCACCCAAGGCGAGCGCGAACAGTTCGGTGCAACTCCCGTAGGTCGTGTCATTACCCGTATAGGACTAGATGTTTCACGGGCAACCTACAATATTATTCCCCAAAGAATAAAAGCTGCTATTGCGTCTCGCTATATAAAAGCTCCGGTAGTAAAAGGAGAAATTCCTCTTCCTTTTGACTACGTGCGTGCTTCGGTAAACTTGGTACTTTCTGCAATTTTGATTGCATCTGCAACCTCACTTAAGCTGCCTTTATCAACCACCTATGTAACTTTCATGGTTGCAATGGGAACGTCCTTTGCCGACGGTGCATGGGATCGTGAAAGTGCCGTCTACCGCATATCCGGTGTAGTAACAGTCATCGCAGGCTGGTTCTTAACCGCATTCAGCGCTTTCACCCTTACTTTCATAGTTTGTCTCATTTTCTTTATCTTCAGCTATCCTGCACTAATTATTCTCATGATCATTACCATGATCATCATCTATCGCACCAACTTTGCCAAAACCAAAGTTACCGAAACAATGCAGCAGGTTATTGACGCTAAAGGCGATAATGAAAAGGTTCTTCAGGCTATCTCTTCTGCAGTACAGGTTTTCTACAAAGATAATCTGACCTGCCTTGAACGAGCTTTCAACGAGTTCTTTGCCGATAACGAATTCAAATTAAGAAAGGTGACCCATAAAGCCTTCAACATTATGGACGAACTTGAAAAAGAACGTTCCGAATATTATTCGATGGCGCTTGATAAAGAGCAGAAAGTAAATATTGATGCCAATCATTATTTCTATCTGTCCTTTACCAACATGTATGAAGTATCTAAGTCTGTTCACAATGCTTTATCTCAGGCGGTAATTCATGTTGCCAACCGTCACACCATTTTCAGCGGACAACTTAAAGAAAATCTTGAAGAATTACTGCAAAAACTTCAGAAATTTGCACTTTATATCGACGCCATGTCCAAAGAGCCTTCCTCAGACAATATGGACGGTATAGCCAAACGTGCCAAAAAATTAAACCGCAGTATCGATAAATCTCAGCTTGATCTGGTAAATCTTATCGGAACCGAAAAGATTTCAATGCGATCCTCTGAAATTTACCTGACCTTTTTAGGGACCGTGCGCAACATGGTTAACCGCTATTTGGCCGTTGCATTACTTGCTCGCGCGCTTGCTGAACTTACTGAAGGTAAGAAGCCCGAAGAAGCAGCGACTCAAGCCCAAATGCTCGTACAGGTAAATCCTACAGCCGAAGCAATTTCCGAAAAAGTAGAACAGTAAAAGCTTTTCTCTCCCGCATGTGCCATCTTCTGTTCTTTGGAAGATGGCTTTTTTCTACTTACTATATTCTTAATTTACCTAAGATCTTTTTCAAAAGCATTAATGAGTTATGATTAAAGATTATTTTTTAATCTGCAAAATTTCCGCTTCCGTCAAACCGGTAGCTTTGGTGATTTGCTGTAAGGACAGTCCCATATCAAGCAGGGCTTCAGCTGTTTCCGCAGCTTGAATTTTCTTTCCCTCTGCTCTGCCTTCGGCTTTTCCTTCAGCTTTTCCGATTTCTTTGCCCCGAAGCTCTGCCGAGCTTATCGCGGAGACAAAGTCCATCTCAGCCCGCTCGGCCGCCTCATATCGCAGCAGCTCTTCCTTATCTTTGCCGTACACTTTCTCTATCCTCGACAACTGTGTAAACATTTCATCCCCGGGAATAATTTCTTCTCCTGCAGGTACCGTGGCACTTAGATATTTTACCCATTGCTCAAGACGGCTTAACTTGCTTTTTTCTTTGATTCTGCACTTCAGCAAAGATAATAAACTGATTATTAACAGATGGACAAATAACCCTACAGCAATAAGCGACAGCGAGGATATTCTCATAACCTGTAAAGGAACCGTAGGAAAAATAGCTATAAACTCAATAGGAAAAGTCCATATTGCAAGACAATTAATGGCTATAAAAGTAAATGATAACTTAATTTCTAATCAATTCATGGAATTATTTTTGCAACGCCAAATTAAAACTATTGAACAAAAAGCTCGCGGAATAATAGCGGGAATTAAGCGACAAGATATTTTAAATATAAAAACCCCTCTTCCTCCAATCGAAGAACAACACCGCATCGTCGCTAAAATCAACGAGATCTTTTCCTTCTGTGACAAAGCAATGGAGCTTTTACACAAATGACCATTCCAAGCTATCAAGAATGCATGAAACCGATCCTTTCTTTTTTATCCGATAAAAAAGAACATACAGTTAAAGAAATCGATGAGCACATTGCTTTCGTTTTTAATTTATCTGACGAAGAGAAACAACAAAAACTACCTTCAGGCGGTGCTTTTCTCTATAAATCCCGCAGCAACTGGGCCCGAGTATACCTTTCAAAAGCAGGTTTAATTTTAAAACCTAAAAAAGCTGTCTTTAAAATTTCCGATGAAGGAATAAAACTAAACGCGGGATCTTCCGTTACGAACATCGACAAAGATATTTTGATGCGCTACAACTCATTTAAGGAGTTCATTGAAGTAAGTAGAGTGCACAAAGAAAAAGCAAGCCATCCTAATGTTACTGTAGAGTCTACTCACGAGGATACTCCAGATATCACTTTTGAGGCGTCATTTAATCAAATCAACTCAGCCCTTGCCGACGATCTCATCACCGAAATGAAAAATATCAACAATTACCAATTTGAGCAATTGGTTCTCGATCTGCTAAAAGCTGTAGGTTACGGCGTTGACGGAGAAATTAGAGTTACGCAAAAGAGCCGTGATAACGGTATCGACGGTATTATTTCCGAAGACAAATTGGGCTTTAGCAAAATCTATGTGCAAATTAAAAAATATGCAGTAGATAATAAAGTTTCACGTCCTGAGCTACAAACATTTGTCGGAGCAATTGCCGGTCTTGACGGCAAAGGTTTATTTGTAACTCTAAGTGATTTTACCGAAGGTGCTAAAGAATACGCAAAATCTCAACATCTTGTTTTAATTAACGGGCAAACACTTGCCAAACTCATGATCGAACACAATTTTGGAGTAAGTGTAAAGAAAGTCTACGAGATCAAAGTAATTGACTCCGATTTGTTTGCCGATTATGCGAATTAAGTCCTACCACCTCATCACTTTTAACAAATACCTATTCTAATCTACTTTAGAAAAATGCAATTATTGCAAAAATCTAAAGTAGAAAAGATCTGTCCACCCATAAAAAAACCTGCCAGGGAGAAGGGCAGGTTAAAATATACCGAGTGTTTATGCTTTTTGCTTATTGTTTTTTTATATTCTTCCGTACTTGGCAAGACCTTCTTTTAAAGAGCCTGATTTGATAATAAGTTTAGCCTGTTCAGTTTCTCTTTCATCAATTGATAAAGCCATCTTAAGAACAGGTTCAACGAATTCTTTAGGGACTACAACCACACCGTCAATATCTCCGAAAATCAAGTCACCGGGGCGTACGGTAACATCGCCGATCTTAACCGGAATATTCGAGCCTACGGTTTTATATCTACCCAAAGTGGTTCCGGCAACTTTACATTTTGCAAACACCGGATAATCATAATCACGCTTAATTTCAGCACCGTCACGAACACCGCCATTTAACACTGTAGCTTCAAATTTATTGGCAACGGCGCCGGCTGTCATGAGCCCGCCCCAAATTGCCACATCACCAAGATCAACATCACCTGAAATAACAAGGACACTGCCCTCATCGGAAGCATCAATAATGTCAAGCGCATGCTGCGGAGGCAACATCTCCAATGTTTTAGTTTCAAGCACAGTTACGGCAGGCCCTACAATCTTTTTATCGTTGATACGATTTTGAATAAACGGAGGCAGGAAGCAGGTCTTGCCGATAACCAAATCACAAGCATCGGCTACTGAAGCTGAAGACAAAACTGAACGATATCCGTCAATAATTTCTTTTGAGAAAGCCATTTTAAATCTCCTTAAAATCAATAATTATTTGTTTACCCAGTGCAGAGGATCTTCACCCTTTAAAACCCGAAGAACCTCACGGGCACCTTTGGACTGCAATTCGATAACTGATTCCTGCGTGTACCATGCGTTGTGGTCACTTACAACCGTGTTTTTAAGCTTTAACAGTTCGTTTTCAGTATCCACAGGCTCTTTTTCGAAGGTATCAATACCAGCTGCAAAAATTCTGTGTTCTTTAAGGGCTTGAGCTAATGCTCTTTCATCGATAATTCCACCGCGCCCAGCATTTACTATGACAGCCATTTTCTTCATCAGGGCAATCTTGGAAGCGTCAATCATATGTCTTGTAGATGGAAGTAAAGGTACATGAACGGAAATGAAATCCGATTCTCTGCATATAGTGTCAAG
This sequence comes from Succinatimonas hippei YIT 12066, assembly GCF_000188195.1. Taxonomy (GTDB): domain Bacteria; phylum Pseudomonadota; class Gammaproteobacteria; order Enterobacterales; family Succinivibrionaceae; genus Succinatimonas; species Succinatimonas hippei. The sequence continues at coordinate 11,593 of NZ_GL830985.1, read as the reverse complement.
ATCTGCTTTGATGATTCCGTTTTCTTTAGCTATTTCTTCCGTCAAGACCGGATCCAGTACGAAAATATTCTTAAATCCAAGTCCTTTAGCCTTGGTAATAAAGCATTTGGCAATACGCCCAAAACCCAACACACCTAAGTTTTTGCCGAAAATACGTGGGATAGGTTCATCCTGACCAATGCCCCACTTTCCGTTTCTGACATCCTCGTCACGGGTTACGATTCTTCTTGTCGCTCCCATAAGAAGGGCAAGAGCATGCTCTGCGACATCTTCTGAACCGTAATCAGGAACATTCGCAACTTTGATATTCTTTGATTTGGCATATGCCAAATCGATATTGTCGACGCCTACGCCATAGCGAACAACTGCCTTGCATTTTTCTGCAGCATCAAATACATCTTTGTCAACTACCGCCTCACGTACCATAATGGCATCGGCGTCCTTGACTGCGGCAAGAACCTGCTCTTTGGTAGATCCTAATTTAACTATCTCAAAAACAGGATCAAATTCGGCCAGAACCTGTTTTTCTTCCTCGTAATCTCTGTAACCGGGTTCGATTACAACAATTTTTTTCATGTTAACCTCGCATCAATCTGAAATGTCAGAATGTTATATATAATATTTCTAAAATGTTAGTCTAGAACAACACAAATCTTCAAAAATTGCGATGCGCTTCAAATTATTGACTTAAATTAACGGTTTTACCCTACTGTTAAAGTAAAAATTTGCTCATGATCACTATTTTCTAACATTTTACTTTTAAAATGGTAATCAATCTGAAATTTCACTTTAAGGAGTTCAAACATGAAATTAGGAGTTGTTGCTTTAGCTTTAAGTGCCGCATTATCTTTCGGAATCGTCTCTGCAGCCCACGCCGCCGATATCACAATTAAAGTAGGACACGGCGCTGCTGAGGGTTATCACATGCACAAAGCATGGCTTAAATTCAAAGAAGAAATTGAGAAAAACTCAGGCAATCGTTTTGAGGTTGAAATTTATCCTAACGGACAGGTAGGGGGCGATCGTGAATTAACCGAAGCAGTCCAAGCTGGCATCGTTGATATGACCTGCCCGGTTATCGAGGTTATGGACGGTTGGGATAAAAACTTCTCTATTCCGGGTCTGCCTTTTATCTTCAAGGATAGAGCTGATGCTCTTAAGGCATTGAACGGTAAATTCGGTCAGATGCTTCTTGACAGAGCTGGCCAATATGGTTTGGTGGGCCTTGGATATATGGAAAACGGTATTCGCCAGATCACCTCCAACAAGTGTCCTATCGTAAAACCATCAGATCTTGACGGCGTCAAGCTTCGCACTATGCAAGTTCAGGCACATATGGAAGCCTTCCAGTTGATGGGAGCAAACCCTACTCCAATGTCCTTTAATGAAGTTTACTCAGCATTACAGCAAGGCGTTGTTGATGCCGAAGAGAACCCTTTAGGTCATATCACTTCTTCAAAATTCTATGAAGTACAAAAGTGCATGACTTTAACAAGCCACGTTTACTCCACTCATATTGTTTTGGCAAACCCTGACTTCTACAACTCATTAAGCGATGCCGATAAAGATTTGGTAAAACAGTCTTTAGCCACCGCCATTGATTACCAGCAGCAGGTCATAGCCAACGAAGAAGAGCAGCAAATTAAAGATATTGAAGCTGCCGGCGTAACCGTAACCAGACTCACTCCCGAACAGCGAAATGAATTTGAAAAAGTCACTGCACCTATTCGTGAGAAGTATTTAAGTGAAGCAGATCCTGAGATTATTAAGGCTTTAAACGAACGTTAATTGTTTGTACAGCATATATCGGTACTTGTAATGAGTGCCGATTTTTCCGAGGTTTCATATGAAAATTTTAAAATGGATAGACGATAACCTGGAAATTTACCTGGTGAATTTCCTTCTAGCGAACATCGCCGTCTGGGTCTTCATTCAGGTAGTGCTGCGCTATATTTTTTCCTACTCCCTTCCCTGGAGCGAAGAATTAGTCCGCTGGTGTTTCGTTTGGCTGATTTGGGTTGGCATCAGCTATGGTTTTAAAGTACAAAAGCATGTCGCCATCGACTTTTTAGTAAACAAGATGCCGCAAAAGGTCAGATTGATTATCAACTTAATAATTAACTTAATTATTCTGTGGTGCATGATCAAATTGGCAATTTTAGGCACAGAGCAAATTTTAAATCCCATCATCGCCAAACAAAACTCCATCGTACTGTATTGGCCCTTTACCGATACTCATGTAACGATGTTATGGCTTTATGCTTCTTTGCCTGTCGGCGCATTCTTAAGTTCAATAAGAGTGTTGCAAAACATTTATGCCGATATAAAGACAGCTCTCGTCATTTTTAAATAGTAAGGGACACCGCCATGATAACCTTTATTCTTTTTACAACTTTCCTGGTATTGGTGTTTTTAGGAACGCCGATTGCCTTATGCTTGGGAATTTCTTCACTAATAACACTTGAGTATCTCCCGGGAACTCCGCCCGTTACATTGCTTGTTAAAAGCGCCGTAACCAGTGCCGACTCTTTCCCTTTAGTCGCTATTCCTTTGTTCGTTCTTGCCGGCGAAATTATGTCACAAGGCGGATTATCAGCCCGTATCGTCAGATCAGCTTATGTCCTAGTTGGTAAATACAAAGCAGGTCTTGCCTACGTAAACGTTCTTGCAAGCATGTTCTTTGCTGCTATTTCAGGCTCATCTCCTGCTACCGTAGCTGCAATCGGTGCCAATATGATCCCCGAGATGGAAAAGGCCGGCTATAAAAGATCATTTTCAGCTGCATTAACCGCAGCATCCGGTATCACCGGCGTAATGATTCCGCCCTCAATTCCTTTTATTATTTACGGTGTTGCCGCCAACCAATCCATCGGTAAGCTGTTCCTTGCGGGTGTCATTCCGGGGCTTATTTTCGGTATCGGCTTCATGCTGGTGGCTCGTTTTGTTATCAAAGACAACATGCTGCCGAAATCCAAAATTCAAAAATTAAATGAAGAAGGAAGCGCCTTAGCGGCAAAGGGTTCCGGCATAAGAGATAATGCTATTTGGGCCTTGATTGTTCCTTTAATCATCTTAGGCGGTATTTATTTAGGTGTCTTTACACCTACTGAAGCTGCAGGTGTAGCAGTTGTTTACGGTCTCGTCGTTTCCCTCTATGTTTACAGAAACTTAAGATGGGCAGATATGTGGGAAATTTTGCGTAAATCAGCTCTCACTTCCGTTGTCTGCATCATCATGGTGGTTATGGCTTCATCATTTGGTCGTCTTTTGACCTTACAAAGAGTACCTGTTGATTTGGCCAACTTCATTATTTCCATTTCCAATAATGCAGTACTTGTATTACTGTTAATCAACATCATGCTACTTATTGCCGGCATGTTCATGGAAACCATCGCCCTTATAATCATTTTGACACCAATCCTGCTGCCGATTGCTACCCAAGTGGGTATTGATCCGATTCATTTCGGTGTCATTATGACAGTCAACCTTGCTATCGGCTTCTGCACTCCGCCACTTGGTGCCAACTTGTTTATAGCAACCAGTATTGCCGATGTCAAACTTGAAGATCTAATTAAGAAAATTATTCCTTTCTTATTTTCTATGATTATTTCTTTAATGCTTGTTACTTATATTCCTGCATTATCATTGTGGTTGCCGTCATTAATGGATTAATGCTTTATGCATGGTAGTCAAAGAGGAGGTATTCGTATCTCCTCTTTTTTATAAAATCAGTTATCCAAAAAGCACTTGCTTTTATCTAAAAACAAATATACCTTTTTCTAAAAAGTATGATTATTTTTTAATTTAAAACTACTTGGATTATATATTTCTGATGTTAAAAGACATAGTTTACAGACGAATCAAGGAATCGATCATAAACGGCAAATTCCCGATGGGGTCAAAGCTGTCAGAGACCTTTCTAGAACAAGTTCTTGACGCCAACAAAGCCCCAATCCGCGACGCTTTAAAACGCCTTCAGGCCGAAGGACTTGTTGTCAGAAAACCCAAAAGCGGCACTTATGTCTTCAGTATGGAATCTAAAAGTCTTAACAACCTCCTTGATTTCAGATACACCATAGAATCTAGAGCCTGCAAACTTGCTTTCGATAAATCTCAAGAGCAGCTCTACCTAGAACTCGCAGGGATCTTGGATCGCATGCAATTTGCGACAGAAAATAACAATATTCAAGAATATTTAACTTTAGATTCTGAATTCCATATGACTATGGTGTCACTTTGTGACAACCGTTACTATATTGATTCATTTAAACTGATTTCAGCAATTATGGATACTGTGCGTAATTTTTTAGGCTCAAACGATTCTCACTTGCAGCGATCTTTCTCTCAGCACAGCAAAATGGTAGATGCTTTAAAACATAAAGATATTAATGAACTGCTTAATATTTTACAAGGTCATATTTTGCCTGAATTCGGCTCCTATTGGATGATATCAAACCTTCAAAATAAGCTTCATTGCCCATAAACTAAATATGCTGCCCAAATAATACAGATGCTAATTATAAAAATTCAACTTTTTATCTGAAAATCTATTTAAAAAAATGTAATTACTATAAACATCTAAAGTTAAAGTTTTTATAGTTTTCTTTCAAAAAGAAAACGGATTTTAAACAGTAAAAAATAGTTACCTCAATATTTTTGAGTATAAAAACTTCAAATGTAAACAGCAATGCGCTTTTTTTATAATTAAATTTCTCTACAGCTTCGACAAGGCCTTAAAGAAACCGTAAATAGCGTAAAAGTTTTCACAGATTCAGCAAATGACTTCTGCTACACACTATCTCACAACAAGCAAATAAAACACCCTATCTGTTTTAGCGTCGATCAAATGAACAAAATTTAAAATTCCTTCTTTAATCCAAATCTTTTTTGCGCCTTATTAGTGAATATTCTGCACATCAGTTAAAAAAAACGGTTCTTTTCAGTGAAATAAAAATATTAAAGCACTCTGCTGATATATTGAAACCGTTCCTGCAGGGCAACCGTTAATTTAGGAGACTTAAATATGAGAAAGCTTCATAAACACAGTGTATTAAAGTTTAGTGCCCTATTGTTATCATTGCTGCCCGCTTTATGCCTTAGCAATGACTTGATCTTTGAAAAAAACGTTACTCAAATCCATGAAGCGATGCAGGAAGGAAAACTTTCAGCACATGAACTTGTTGATTATTATTTAAAAAGAATCAAAGTTTATGACGGAGCTTTAAATTCAATTATAACGATTAATCCCAACGCTCTGACCGAAGCAGATAAAATTGACGCTAAGATTGCATCCGGAGAACCCTTGGGGCCTCTTTACGGCATACCTATTCTGCTTAAAGACAATTACGATACCGCTGACATGAAAACAACCAGCGGAGCTTTGGCATTTAAAGATCTGCAGCCTGTAAAAGATGCCTTCACCGTTGCCAAACTGCGTCAGGCAGGAGCCATTATTCTTGCCAAAACTAATCTTACAGAACTGGCAAGACACGGTATGACCGTAAGTTCCATGGGAGGTCAAACACTTAACCCTTATGATTTAACCAGAACCCCAGGAGGATCTTCTGGCGGAACCGGAGCGGCCGTAGCTGCAAATTTTGCCGTTATGGGCACCGGATCCGATACTGTAAACTCCATCCGCTCCCCATCAAGCGCTAACAGTCTGGTAGGTATTCGCCCGACTAAAGGTTTGGTCAGCAGAACCGGTATTTCTCCGTGCTCAGACTGGCAGGATATGGGCGGACCTATTGCCCGTAACGTTGCCGACGCCGCACTCATGCTGTCGGTAATGGCTGGATATGATCCTCAAGACCAAAGTACAAACGTGATTAAAAACAAAAAAATTGAAAATTATACCGATGCTTTGGACACCGACGGGTTAAAGGGCAAAAAACTTGCTCTTTTAACCACCAATCTTGGAGAAGATCCTGAAGTATTGCGTATTGTTAACTCCGCAATTGATGATTTAACCGCTTTAGGAGCAGAGGTCATAAAAGTCGATTTACCGCAATTGAAACTTGCAGATCTGCTAAAAAACAACGATGTACAGGAATGGGAGCAAGCTCCGTACCTTGATAAATATCTGGCAAGCATTGGCTCAGGTTCATCAATAAAAACTGCAGCAGAATATGTCAAAAGCGGTTTGCTTACCCCGTCAATAGTTAATGAAATGACGCGCATGGTAAACGAAAAAGATCCACTTAATAATCCTAAATATCTTGCAAGAATCAAAAAGAACAAAGAATTAGCTGCAAATATTACTGAATTTATGCATAAAAACAAAATTGATGCTTTCGTTTATCCGTTGCAGTCCGTACTCGTGGTAAAAACCACTGAAAGCAAAGGCCAATATGCACGTAACGGACTGATGGCTTCAGTAATGGGATTCCCGGCTATTACGCTGCCAGGCGGCTTCTCTTCTTCAAACGATACCGCACCTATCGGAGTTCCTGTAGGAATTGAGCTGATGGGAGAGCCATTTTCCGAAAGCAAACTTATAAGTATGGGGTATGCCTACGAACAGGGAACTCACAACAGAAAACCACCTGTAGCTTTCCCTGATTTAGATTTCAGCTCAATAAAATAAGATATTAATATCCGTTGTGTAAAGCAAAGATGCTTTTCACATCAATCTGCGGATACTCTAAAAACTTCACAAAAGCGGGATTATGTTTTACAAAATCTCGCTTTTTATCGACGCCACGAAATAATTTTTACATCGTTGGCGACAACATACCATCATATGTTTTTCCGTTAACTGTGTCTGCGTTTAACATATTAATGCCACTTTTTTCTGTGAGCATTATCGGAATCAGTATAGTGTTTATATGATTTGAAAAAACATAAACAAATGGACGGAAACAAAAATGCCGGAAAACCAAAACATAGAGTGGAAAAGTAAATGGGAAGACGACTATCTGGAGTGGGTTTGCGGTTATGCCAATGCGCAGGGTGGAAAATTTATTCGGTTGTGATGATGAAGGAAACGTCGTTGGTGTACCTAATGCCGGAAAATTGCTAGAGAATATACCGAATAAAATCCGTAACGCAATGGGGATTATAGTCAATGTCAACTGTTTAAATAAAAACGGAAAGGAATATCTTGAAATTGACGTGCCTTCATATCCTATCGGTATCTCTTGTAAAGGCATCTACTACTATCGCAGCGGCAACACCATGCAGATTCTGACCGGTCCGGCGCTTGAAGATTTTCTTATGCGCAAAAGAAGAGCTACCTGGGATAACCTTCCGCTTCCGGCGTTTTCTCTATCTAATGTAGATGATGAGATTGTAACGCAGTTTAAACTGTAGGCTGCCAGAAAGGGACGCATTGACAAAAGTGTTCTTGATGAGTCTAAGTCTGTCCTTATGGAAAAGCTTCATTTGGTGAACGGATCTTATTTAACCAATGCGGCTATGCTTCTATTTAGTAAAGATCCGGAAAAGTGGCAATTAGGTGCGTATGTAAAAATCGGTTATTTTGAGACTGACGCTGATTTGTTGTACCAAGATGAAATACATGGCTCCATTTTGGAACAGATAGATAAGATTGTAGAGGTTGTATATTTGAAGTATATGAAAGCAAAAATAACTTATGACTGAATGCAGCGAATCGAACGATACTTTGTTCCTGAGGATGCTCTACGAGAAGCTTTACTGAACGCTTTATGCCATAAAAATATCAATCCGGCATCCCCATCCAGATCAGTGTTTACGCTGATAAGTTATATATTGCAAATTGCGGCTGTCTACCTGAAAACTGGACGTTGAAAAACCTAATGAACAAGCATGCTTCCAGCCCATATAACCCTAATATTGCTCATGTGTTCTATTTGTCCGGCTTTATTGAAAGTTGGGGACGGGGAATAGAGAAAATTTGTTCTTCATGTCAAAAGCCCCCGGTTACACAATGCCGCAGTTAGCTGCACGATTAAAAGTAAGTAGAAAAACAGTAGCTGAAAGACTGAAAAAGTTGAAAGAAAAGGGAATGATTGATCGTGCCGGCTCCGCTCGGCAAGGATACTGAGATCTGAAAAATAAGGAAGAATAGAAAAAACCTAATAGGGATTTGTTAAATAAATAGGGCCGCAAGAGGCAAACTTTCATCCCCAAACCTTTCTAATCTAAGTATATAAAACAGTTTTTATTTTTTAAGCCCTGATTATTTCAGGGTTTTTTGTATTATAATGGGTATATGTTTATATATACTCAGAAAGAACCGCCATGGCTGTCATGAACATCCCCAAATTGCCTCCGCTTAAACATGTAAAAAACGGTAAGTATTGCTACTTGGTCACTTTCAAAAATGTGTGGCTGGACGGTAAGAGCGTTACCGTTCCCGGCAGTACCAAAACCGTAGGTAAAATTGAAGGAGGAAAGGTCGTCGGCAAAGTAATTTGGACGGACGCTTTTGCGGCAGAGCATCCGGAGCTTGAAGCGCTGGATGCCTATCGTATGCTTAAAAATCCCGACGCTCCCTCAGGCAAACGCCGTTATTTCATTCGTTTTGAGCCGCATAATGAGATGGTTTCTTTGCGTAAGGTGTTAAATGCCAGCTCTTTTGTGGCCGGTCCCTCCTGGGTATTAGATCACATCATTGCCGATACGCCGCTGACCAAGGCGTTAAACAGCGTTTTCAGCGACTACTGCCGTAATCGTAAAATTGTATCTCTCGCCTATTACATGTATTTATTCCATACCACGGCGGTGGAAAGTTACGGCGCGTTTGCCGAAAACTATCGTCTGCCATGGCAGGTGCCGCTGCGCCCGGGGCAGTGTTCCAAGCTGTTTAAGAGCATCAGTTCAAAGGAAATCAACGGCTTTCTTAAAAAGCTTAATGAGGAAGTATGTAAGCTTGAAGCGGAAAACGTCGGCGGCGGCAACGTCTATTACGCGTTGGATTCCACCTCGGTCAGCACTTATGCCCGTCATCTAATCAAAGCGCAGTACGGACATAATAAAGACGGCGACGCTCTCAAACAAATCAATATCCTGATGATGGTCAATCAGGAAACCGGTCTTCCCGTATATTACCGTACCTATGACGGTGATGTCCCCGATGTTTCAACCATTATGCATACTTTGCGCGATACCGTTCGCCTCGGGGTTAACCGTCAAGCCGTTGCCGTTTGCGATCGCGGGTATTCATCCATAATCAACCTGCATCGCTTTTATCAAAGTGAAGCATCCTTTGTTATGAATATGCGTACTTCTTTCCGTTTGGCAAGAGACTTCATCATCGAGCACCGTCAAGAGCTTGAAGCGCCCGATTCTTATATTCCGGCTATCGGACAACATGCCGTAAGTACAACCAAAATCTGGAAATATCCGGTAAACTTCACCACCGACTGTGCCAAACGCCGCCCACAGCTTAAAGCTGATATGCATGTGCATATTTTCTTTGATGAAAATATAAAACATGAACGCAAACAGCTTATAACCAAAGCTTTGGCTTGCGTGCGTACCAAATTAGCGGCTAAAGAAACTTTGGCAAACAATGAAAAATGTCTTGCCGAGCGTTTTCTTATAATCAAAAAAGACGATGCGGGAAATATCCTAAGCGTTAAGACCGACACCGCTAAACTTGCCGAATATCTTTTTACCGCCGGTTACCGTGTTCTGGTATCGGATTGCGTGACCGGTGCCGTCGAAGCCCACCGCGCTTACCAAATGCGCAATAGTGTAGAAGAAGCTTTTGCCGTCATGAAACAGGATATCGGCGGCAGACGCTTCGGTACTTCTACCGACAGTACCACTGAAGGCAAGATTTTTACCGTGTTTATCGCTGCCGCTATCGGTTTGATGTTTAAAACCCGTATCTCACAATGTAAAACCAAAGGAATGCAGATACCGTTTGAAGGCGATAGAGCCGTCATGACCAAACTCAGCGGAATCAAAGCTACGCTGTGGGAAGACGGTATGTACTACACTGAGGTAACCGGTAAAAAACGTGAGCTGCTGGAAGCTCTGGATATTCCTCTGCCTGATGCCGCGGTATTTACTAAGGCCGAGCTTGAAAACATGAAGGAAGATGACGCTGCCGAGGAAGAAGAAACCTTTATCGCCAATAATGTTGAAGAGCTGGCGGCAGCACTGGCGGAGGTGTGAGCTTGCCATGAATGCCGTACCGATTAGATCCGAAAATTATTTTGCAGGCATGAAAAAGCCCCGGACCATTACAGCGGGGCTAAGTATAAGCCCAAACCTAGGGATATAAAAACGAGAAAGGTTTTGGGTCTTTAACAAAGATACAGTTTTTAAGACTAATTCTAGATGTCTTTTTCTACCTGACTGAACTCAAGCTCAACCGGAGTAGCACGACCGAAAATAGCGATGGAAACGGTAACACGGTTTTTCTCGTAATCAACCTTTTCAACGGTACCGACAAAGTCTTTAAAGGCACCGTCAATAGCACGAACCACTTCACCGACTTCGTAGATAGTCTTCGGACGGGGTGATTCTTCGCTTTCACGCAGGCGTGACAAAATCTTGTCAGCCTCAGCCTGAGTAATAGGCAAAGGCTTTTCTGCGGTTCCGCCGATAAAGCCTAATACTCTGTCGGTGTGCTTGACAAGCTGCCAGGTCTCGGAAGTCATGCGCATCTGAACGAGAACGTATCCCGGGAAGAACTTGCGCTCACTTTCACGTTTTTTACCGTCTTTGATTTCTTTGACTTTCTCTTTAGGGACGAGAACTTCACCGAAATCATGCTCCATGTTATGGATCTTGATGCGCTCGCGCAAAGTCTGAGCAACGCGCTGCTCAAAACCGGAGAAAGCCTGAACAACATACCAGCGCAACGGCTTTTCAGCAGGTTTTTTCTCTTCTTTCTTTTCTTCAACGACAGGCTTATCTGCCGAAGCGGCAACCGGAGCCTCAGGAGCATCCATCATCGGAGCTTCATTAATTTCAATCTTTTCTTCAGCCATGACTAAGTCTGCCTCTTATTAAAGAGTAATTGCCTTTACTACCTGCAGGAAAACAAGATCGCACAGATAGAGGAATAAACTTACAACGCAAACACCGACAAATACGATAATGGTGGTCTGCACGGCTTCCTGACGGGTAGGCCATACAACTTTGCGTAATTCGACATAAGCTTCACGGGCAAAAGTCAATAAAGCATGACCCTTGTTGGTAAACAGGGTAACGGCAAGACCGGCAATAATTACAGCGATAACGATGGCGGTACGACCGAAACGTCCTAAAGATGATTCATCGATTACGATATGCTGGGTGTAATAAAAATTACCGAAGATTGCGCCGCCGACTAAAACGATAGCGCACAGCCACAAAAGACGATCTAAAGGTGTAGAGACAAACTGTGCGGCTGCTTTTTTATTGGCAGCTTTAACAGGAGCTTTAGCCTTTGCGGGAGCTGCAGTGTTAATGGCTGCATTCTGAGTTTTTGTGCTTTTATTTTCACTCATGGGATTAGATCCTATGGGATTTGGAATCTAAAAAATCGGGCCTTTATATAGGCAATTAATCCGCGATGGCCGTAAAGCCTTTCGCGGATAACACAAAGGCGCCGTTTTATGGCGCCTGAAACAATGATTTATTATTCGATGACGTTGTCAACAACACCGGCACC
>NZ_GL830984.1 GCF_000188195.1 Succinatimonas hippei YIT 12066 | reverse complement strand
TTGTGAGCCGGATCATTATGCGTTGTCACTATAATTAAAGTATATTTATTAAAGACAATTAATATAAAACGCTTGAATTTTATTAGTAATGTTTGTATAAATAACAATAAGACAGATTAGGTTCAATCTTTCTGTCTATTTGTTTTATTATTTGTATAGGTAAGTGCATGGAATTAAATATTCGTAACCTTTCTAATTCTCGTTTTATTAAGAGTGCAATTAAGGATGCAACTTTTGAGCAGCTTAATACTATTCGTGAAAAGGTAAATTTTGTCGTTGAAAGCTTGATTGAAGACGCAAAAGCTCAGGAAGAAGAAGCAAAAGCTCGTCTTGATAAGATTGCTAAGATTAAAGAAGACTTATTAAGTCAGGGTTTAACTATTGAGGATCTGGTTTCTGTAGATACTCCTAAGGTAAATAAGGGAAGAAAGTTTCCGCCTAAATATCGTTTTACTGATGAAAACGGTCAGGAGCGTACATGGTCAGGGCAGGGGGCAAGGCCGCGCGCCTTACAGAAGCTTTTAAATGAAGGTCATAGCCTTGAAAGCTTTTTAATTCGTGATTAATAAAAATGTTAGGGCGCCTAAAGCGCCTTAATTATTTGTTGTAGGATATATAAAACTTAAAGCGTAATATATTAATTTAATGGTGCATCAACGTATTAAATCTATATTTTGTATATAAACCTACTTTCTTAATAAGATATTTTGTTAAATGTGTTTTAGTTTTTTTTAAAAAAGATTGTAAAAATTATTAAAAGCGGGATAATCTATAAAAGATATATATTTGTTGTTATTTATTCTGCTTCCCGATGAATTCTTCCCGTTTTATTTGTATAGCCGCCGTTTGTGCTTTGTTTTTTCACACAGGCTGTACCAGCTCCTCATTTTCTGGTGCTTCCGGCAGATATGAATCAACTCATCAGATTCAGCAAGCCGCTAAAGCTCAGGACTCTCACTATAAAAAATTTGCAAAGCTTAATGAAAACGAAATAGAACTATTGCGTGTAGCCTATCGTTATATCGGCGTTCCTTATCGCTTGGGCGGTTCTTCTCCGCGCGGTTTTGACTGTTCCGGTTTCGTTAAGTATGTCTTTGATAAATTCAACATCAAGGTTCCGCGTACTTCAGTTGCGCAGTACGATCCTGCACGCAGAATCAGAGATCCAAGACAGTTAAAAGTCGGTGATTTGGTCTTTTTTAGCGGTCGCCGTATTTCTCAGCGCATCGGACATGTAGGTATTGTTTCTAAGGTTAATCCTAAAACCGGAACTTTTGCGTTCATTCATTCTGCACGAGCCGGAGTTCAGGAGACATCTTCTGAGAATGAATATTACAAAAAGCGATATTTAAAGGCTTGTGCCGGACCGCTAAGATAAAAAAAACGGCAGGTTTTCTAACCTGCCGTAAATGTATCGGGAAAGTAAAAATGAAAAAGTCTTAAAATCCTTGAAACTCGTGCTTAAAAATATTTAAATTCAGCAATCTCTTTTCTAGATTTCTCAACATTCAATCCTTGGACGGCACTATCAAATTTTAGTTCCCCTTTTTTGTTTAATTTTTTCTTAAAATTTTCTCCGCGTTTAGTACAGTAGTCACATCTGCTGTCGGAAAGAGCCTTTTTAAAATTAGGATGCTTTTTAGCAGGAACCAATGGTGTTTGTGGCGTGACGGAAAAATCAGGATCTATATTCATATCAGGTTCTGAAGGCTCGGTAATCGGAAAGTCGGTAGTTAAGCTTCCGCTTTTTATCGTGTATGTATAATTAGATGAACTCCCCTCTTTAGGCTCTAAAGTTATGTAGTAAAAATTGGGTTTTTCGGAGCTTTTGTTCAGCTTTACTACAAGATTTAAGTCATCGATACTATCGCCGTCACAAAATGGAAGCTTGTTAAGGTTTGAGATGATCTCATTGGGTAACAAATTAAGGTCAGCGCCTTGTCCTAAGGTAATATCGCCAATAACAATTTCGCCTAGATTTTTAGGTGTGACAGTTACTTTTGCAGTTGAACTAAAACTTTTTTGCCCATTTCCGCTTAAAAAATAAAATTTATCCCGGTTTGCGCTTAAATCTATGTCATATGAACCGACATTTTTAATATAAGGATGGTTTGTCGTTATATAGTCATCGGCAGTAAACCATGGGGTACTCGCTAAATCTTGATAGGTATGGTTTTTTCCGTCATATTCAATAACGTAGTCTTCAGCAAAATAAGGGATTAAAAATCCGGAGAGCTCTGCTGTGGTTTTATCTTGATTAATTACAAAGGCATTATTCATCAGATCGTTATTTGTCGAGTTTTCTTCTGCGTTTTTAATTCCTTCTTTAATAGTTGAGGCAATAGAAATAGTGCTGTTGTTTTTACCTATAGCCGAAATTTTAAAATCGCTGTTATGTGAATTTCCGCTTACCAGTCCGTAAGTTTCGATTGAACCTGAAGCTTTTCCGAAAACAGAGCCTAAATAAAGATTTTCTTTACTAAGAAGAATCTCAGTATCTTTGGTAAAAGAAGAAATAATGTTGCTGAGTTTATTGTTTCCTTCAATGCTCCCGGCTAACGCTCCGACATTTATCGTATCGTTTAAATAAGACGGATTTTCAAAGCTTACTTTAAAGTTTTCAACAATAATGTTTTCAAGCGTACTGTTATTTATTATTCCGGCAAGAGCTCCGATGTTTTTACTTATATTATTTCCGGAAACATAGATTGAACTGTCGCTTATTTTTAAATTTTTAACGGTGGCATTATCAAGTTCTGCGAATAAACCTAGATTAGGGTATTGGATTAGATTTTGATCATAATTAACATCCATATCGAAAGATAGGACATTATATGCTCCATCTAATTTTCCTCTAAAAGGATTAGCAAAGTTATTGGGCTCAGAAATAGTGCCTAAATCAATAGAATTTGTGAGCCAATAGTTTTCACTATAATTGTTAGCAATGTTTTTAAACTCATCAGCTGTTGAGATCGCTATTTGTCCTGAATGATCGACAAGTCCATCTTCTTGTGTAAGATTAAAATCCTTGGCAAGATTAAGTTGGCTCTTTGCTCCGATATCAATACGTTTGGTTGAGCTTTTAAGTTTTATTTCATTGCCGTTTACCAAATGCTGCAGCCTTTGGTTCCCTGCGTAATTTTTTATGTTTTCGGCAGCTTTAATAATAATTTGTCCGCCGTCAATAATAAGGTTATTGGTGTTGATTGTTGATAGAGCCGTAACTTTACCCATGCCTCTTCCGGTTAATTCAATGACTCCTTGCTGTGTAAAGTCTTCAATCATCTTGTCATTGAATTTTGCCGTAGAGACGCCGAAAGTAGGGACGGATACGTTTGAATTTGCGGCCAGAGTCACTCCGTTGGGATTAACGATAAAAACCTTACCTTTGCCTATGATATTTCCTTCAATCAAAGTACTTTTCGACCCTTTGACTAAATTAAGGTAGTTGTTTTTATCAAAATTTACCGTTCCTCCTTTTCCGATATCAAAACCGTTCCATTTGATAACGTTGTTTAAGTCCGATGATGAAATATTAAGAGCGTCGCCTTGATTGGTTATTGAGCCGTTTCCTTTAATAAATTCTCCGCCTTGCGGTAGGACAGCGGCAAAGCTGAAAGAAGGTATTAAAAAAAATGTGGTAAGAAATTTGCTGAATTGTTTCATGAACACTCCTTAGTTAAAAAAGTCATAACCTACGCGAAAGAATATTTGACCGTCATCGCAGTCTTTATAAGGTTTGTTGCCGATGACGGTCGACAAATCCAATGAACTGAAAAAACCGTGGTATTTAAGCTCGGCAGACAATCCGGCACCGTATA
Source organism: Succinatimonas hippei YIT 12066 (assembly GCF_000188195.1). Lineage (GTDB taxonomy): Bacteria > Pseudomonadota > Gammaproteobacteria > Enterobacterales > Succinivibrionaceae > Succinatimonas > Succinatimonas hippei. The sequence goes on along the minus strand of NZ_GL830984.1, from coordinate 4,380 downwards.
TATCCACATATTTAAAATTTCGTGATTTAACTGCAGCTGCGTCTAAATGCGGTTTAAAGGAAAGGTCGAAATTTTTAAACGGGGAAATGGCAAGTGACAATGAAGACAAAGCGCCGCAGTCTCCGGAGACTGCTGAAGGGTCATATGCCGTAACCGCATCGGCTCCGCTTGCTAAAAATTGTTCTGACCCTTCAAGCGCAGTTGATGCCAGCTGTAATTCGTTGCGCAGTTCCACTGCTGTAACTTCATTGAATCTGTACCCGGCGTTTATTCCGAAATTGCCGATGACAAAAGATCCGTCATTTATTACGTTGTAATCGTCATCGGCATAAAGGCGGCCTAAAGTAGCTTTGGCAAATCCTGATAAGAAAAAGCGTTCGTTTTTATGCTCAAAAGTAAGTGTTCCGTAAGCTGCGGTAGAATGCTTGTTGAACTGTAAATCAAAGTTTGAAAATTCGTCTTTAAGATCGCGGTATCTTGCTCCTAAAAGAAAATCTATTTTAGTTTCATTACTTCTATGTACCGGTTCTTTTAGGTACATTTCATAAGTTTGGGCCGTCCCTTTTGCTCCGAGAGCAGCATACTCTTTACCAAGCTCATAATCGCTTAAGCATATAATGATGCCTACAATAGTGGGATGAGAGTTTAGGGGAAACTCATAAGTAACAGAGTAATTATTTTGCTTTTGGGAAGATCTTGCATAGAACAAGGACAGATTATCGGCGTTTGATGTAAGACTGTTTACTTTTATAACTCCGCCGAAACGGTATTTTCCCGAAGCTTTTGTACCGTGGTTGTCTGAAAAAGCCAGAAAATCTATTTTGTTTTTAGGCTGAACGTTTATATGCAGATTATCAAGATAATTTTCATTATCGGTGTTGAATTCGGCTTTAAGGTCAAAGCTTCCTAAATCTGAGAGCTTTAACAGATACGAGCTGATATCATCAAGATTAAGTGCATTATCTTCAAGGGTTTTTAGTTTATAAAAAAGCCTTTCTTCTGCACTTTTTCTTAAATAATTACGATCGTTTATGATAATTACGCGGTTAAGGTGCGGTGTTAGTACCTCGACGTTTAATATTCCGCGGCTTATTGTTTGCTCGGGAATAACGGCAAGTGATCCTGGGTATCCGTTTTCGCGATAATAGTCGGATACTTCATTGATGATTTGCTGTAAAAGATCGGCACTTATATTTTTGCCGATAAATCCTTTAAGTATATCTTTTAGCTTTGAAGGATTGACGCTGCCTTGTGAGCGTACCTGAATATCTTCTAAGTGAAAGTTTTTTGTGTAGCCTGAAAAGCTGCAGGCTAATGCGCTTATAAAGGCAAGAGTTTTAAAAAGCTTTTTGTGCATAGTGTCAGCTCTTAATTGTTAATGGTAAAAGAGCTGCTATTTTTACAAAGTTGTAAACACGTTAAGTTTGCAAACACTGCAAATTACACACAACATGTCTGCAAAGCAGATATATAAGCGGTAAAATTTTTGGGGGTGCGTAAAAAATCGGTTTAAAGTGACAGAATGAAAATAACACAGCCTGTCAATTGACAGGCTGTATTTTGATTATTTTTCCGGTTGCTGCTGTTGGAAGAATAAAACTTCGCGTCTATCTCTTTGTCTTCTTTTAGCAAGCTTCTGTGTCAGGTAGCGGCGACGTCTGCGATTTAATGTCGCTACCTTGCGAAAACTGTGAGCTCCTGCTTTCACTTTTTACTTCTCCTTCTAGAAAATAGACTCTTCACTTATATTGCTGGTATTTACGCCGGTATTTTCAACCGCCTGTCCCGTAGGCTGTTGGGATACGACGAATGTTCCAGGCAGTACGTAATCTTTTACGCCGTTGTACGTCTGCATTGTAACCTCTTTGGGTTTGTCAATTAGTGCAGGCGGTACGTTTTTATCCTGTGCACGTTTGAAAAATTCAGTAAAGATCGGTAATGCAGTATATGCGCCGCCTTCAGGACCTGCATAACTGTGGCCTAAGTTGCGGCTGTCATCAAATCCCACCCAGGCAGTAGCAACCAAATTGGCGTTAAAACCTGAAAACCAGGCGTCGTGAATGTCATTAGTGGTTCCGGTTTTGCCGTGCAGGTCGGTTCTGCCGGTATAGCGGGCCGCACGGTTGCCCGTACCTCCGAAATTATGATCTATTCCGGCACCGCCGTAGATCACCGAGCGCAGCAAGTCGGAAACGATAAAAGCGTGCCCGTGTGACAGTACCTGTTCGGCGCTGTTTTCCGGAACATCAATATCATCGTTATATTTTAAAGAGATATCATTAATTACCTTATCCGGAAATGACGGATCAGCAATTTTAGGATCGGCTTCATATATGACTTGACCGTCCTTTTCAATGCGAGATACCAGATAGGGAGTAACTTTATAGCCGCCGTTGGCAAATACGGAATAAGCACTGACAAGCTGCAGCGGCGACACTTCTACTACGCCTAAAGCCATGGAGGTAACCTGTTGTGATTTGGGTACTTCAATGCCGAATTTTTTTACATGCTCAACGGCAGCGTCAATACCTACTTTGTTGATAAGTTTAATTGAAATAATGTTTTTAGAACGAGCAAGCCCTTCACGTAAAGTCATAACACCATCATAGCGGTTAGGAGTATTTTTAGGCTCCCACCAGGTACGGGATCCCGTTTCCCACATCCTTAAAGGTTCGTCGACTAATGTGGAGTTGACGGCAATGCCTTTGGCGACAGCTGCTGAGTATATGAAAGGTTTGAAGTTTGACCCTGTTTGGCGTGAGGATTGGATTACGCGATTGAATTTACTCTTATTAAAGTCATATCCGCCTACCATAGCGGCGATTGCGCCGTCTCCGGGACGTAATGCGATTAATGCGGCTTCAGCTTCGGGGACCTGTGATAAGCGCAGTTTTCCGTCATCAGTGACATAAGTATAGATGAGATCGCCTGCACTTAAAAAATCCGACGGTTTGCGCGGAGCATTACCTTGGCGCCGGTCGTTGATAAAGGGTCGGGCCCACTTCATTCCCTCCCAGGGAATAGTTTCGGCAAAACCGTTTTTACGCATGATTTGTACGTTTTGATTTTTGTCATCTATTTTGGTAACGATGCCCGGATGGATATAGTTGTACACGTCATTTTGCGCAAGGAGTTTTTTGAGATTGTCTTCTGTTATTTCAAAATCTTCAATGTTGCGCACGTTAATTAAGGCTTTACGGTAGCCGTGGCGTTGATCGTAATCGCTAAGACCTTTGAATACGGCGTACTGCGCTGCAATCTGATCTTTTGAATTTACGGTAGTGTAGACGCGAAGTCCTGCGGTGTATGCTTCTTCTCCGAACTTTTCAAGGGCAAATTGTCTTGCCTCTTCTGCTACATATTGAGCGTTAAGCTCAATAGGAGCGCCGTGGAATACGGCACCTGAGGGTTCGTTGTCGGCAGCTTCGTATTCTTCTTTAGTGATGTACCCGAGATCGAGCATACGGCCTAAGACCAAATGTCGGCGTTCTTTGGCACGGGTAGGACTTGTTATCGGGTTTAAAGTCGACGGTGCTTTGGGTAAACCTGCAATAGTGGCGATTTCGCCTAAAGTCAGATCTTTTAGCTCTTTTCCGTAATAGACGTAGGCGGCAGCGGCGACGCCGTATGAACGATGTCCTAAAGCTATTTTGTTTAAATAAAGCTCTAAGATTTCATCTTTAGTGAGAACTTGCTCGATTCTCCAAGAAATGAAAATTTCTTTTAATTTGCGTTTTATGGTTTTTTCACGGGTTAAAAAGAAATTTCTGGCTACCTGCTGGGTTATGGTACTGGCGCCTTGGGTCGCGGAAGCGTTGCTTATAGATACGACTGCAGCACGGATGATGCCTATCGGATCGATGCCGGAATGCTCGTAAAATCTTGAATCCTCAATGGCAAGGAAAGCTTGCTGCATTTTTACCGGAATATCTTTGATGTCTACAGGAATACGTTTGTTTTCCCCGAATTCTCCGATTAAAAGACCGTCGGAGCTAAAGATTTGCATTGGGGTTTCAAAGGTTACATTCTTTAATTCTTCAACGTCAGGCATCTCTCCTAGGGTATTATAGTAAATGCCGGCAACGGCCCCGCCGGCTAATGCAATGCATAAAAGAGATGACCAAAAGAATCCACGGATGATGCGTAAAATCACTGCATACCTCTATTCTTTTTTTAGCAATGCCGTATATTTTACCAAAAAAACAAAGGGCAAATATTAGATACTTAAGGCTAACACTCTTATTCTATAGGTATTTTATAAAAGCTAATTTTTAGCGGCATTATTGCATCCTAACGGTTTAGGCTCATTTTGATAATTGCAAAAAGAATTTAGCAAATATTAAAAATTTTTATCAAAAAAGATCAGCGGCTAAAACCCCG
>NZ_GL830983.1 GCF_000188195.1 Succinatimonas hippei YIT 12066 | reverse complement strand
GTTAATTGTCTACCAAACGGGGTACAGTTCACAATTGAGGGCTTTTTTATAGAATATTTAACAGGATTCATTCAAATAACAAAGTTCTTGCTAATTGCCCAAACAACAATTGTGATTAAATTTAGCGACAATACCGCCTTTCTTTGTCCAACTTCGCTTAAAAAAGGTACAATTATTAGTTGGAATTTCTTTTTTTAATGAGAATTAAACGATGGCTACCAAAAAAACTTTAGCTCTTATCATTATGGACGGTGTCGGTGACAATCCGGTTACCGAATTCAATGCTTTCGCTCACGCCAAACATCCCGTTTTGGATTCACTTTGCGCCCACTACGCTCATACCGATATTCAGGCATCTGGTAAATATGTAGGCTTGCCTGACGGTCAAATGGGCAACTCCGAAGTCGGTCACACCAACATAGGCGCAGGACGTATCGTTTATCAGGAACTCACTCGCATTACCAAAGCTATTGAAGACGGTGATTTCTTTAAAAACGCAGTTTTATGCGAAGCTGTAGATAAAGCCGTTAAAGCTGACAAAGCCGTTCATATCATGGGTCTTTTATCCCCGGGCGGCGTTCACAGCCATCAGGATCATATCCTTGCTATGATTAAGCTTGCCGCGCAGCGCGGTGCCAAAAAGATTTACCTGCACGGCTTCGGTGACGGACGTGACGTTCCGCCGCGCAGCATCCTTGAGTACATCAAGCCTTTTGAAGAACTCTTTAAAGAGTTAGGCGTAGGACGCTTTGCCACCATCGTCGGACGTTACTTTGCCATGGATCGTGACAACCGCTGGGATCGCGTCGAACAGGCTTATGACGTTTTAACTTTAGGCAAGAGCGAATTCCCTTCATTCCCATCTGCAAAAGACGCAATTGAAGCTGCCTATGCTCGAGGCGAAAACGATGAATTCATCAAAGCCTCTGTTATCGGCGAAAAGGTTCCGATGGAAGATGGCGACACCATGATTTTCATGAACTTCCGAGCCGACCGCGCCCGTCAAATCACTCGTGCTTTTGTTAACGCTGATTTTGACGGTTTTGCCCGCAAAGCAACTCCTAAACTTGCCGATTTCGTAATGCTTACCCAGTATGCTGCGGACATTCATACCGCCTGCGCCTATCCTCCTGAGGATTTAAAGAACACCTTAGGCGAATGGCTGTCCTCTCATGGCAAGACTCAGCTGCGCATTTCAGAAACCGAAAAATACGCACACGTTACTTTCTTCTTCAACGGCGGCGTTGAAACCGTATTCCCCGGTGAAGATCGTACCTTAATCCCGAGCCCGAAAGTAGCCACTTACGACTTGCAGCCTGAAATGAGCTCTCAAGAACTTACCGATAAGCTCTGCGCCGCTATTGAGTCAGGAAAGTATGATGTCGTAATCTGCAACTATCCTAACGGCGACATGGTAGGACATACCGGTGTTTACGATGCTGCAGTTAAGGCTGTTGAAGCAGTTGACAGCAGTATCGGCCGCGTTATTGAATCTTTAAAGAAAGTCGGCGGCGAATGCCTCATTACTGCTGACCACGGCAACTGCGAGCGTATGAAAGACTTGACCACCGGTCAGCCTTACACCGCTCATACCAACTTGCCTGTTCCTTTCATTTACTACGGACGCAAGGCTCATATGCGCGAAGGCGGACGCCTTTGCGACATCGCTCCGACCATGCTTTACTTAATGGGTATGCCTATTCCCGAAGAGATGACCGGAACTTCTATCGTTACTCTTGATGAATAACTGATTTAACATCAAGATATTTATATAAAAGGAGGGTGACTAAAAAGTCACCTTCTTTTTTATTATCAAAAACAATGTGTTGAATATTAATTTGCAGTATTACAAATCTAATTTATCTATTCCTTTCTTTACTAAATCAATTCTTAATGCATACGGTGTGTTTTCATTCATATCTATATTAAGTGCAAATATATAGGTTTGGCTTTCCTTACGGATGAAACCGACAAACCAACCTATTTGATTAGGTCCTGAACTAAGTCCGGTTTTTCCGTACAAAACATATTTATCGTTAGCTTCAAGCTTTAAAATATTTTCCACTTCTTTTTGTGCAGCCTTAGAGCACGGCAATTGCCCGTTAAGCAGCTTTTCTAAAAAGTTTATTTGTTCAAGCGCAGAAATTTGCAGCGTTCCGTCAAGCCAGAAAGAAGTTACGTCACTTCCAATTCTGTAATTACCATAATCAAATAAAGTTAAGGATCTCTGCATTCTTTCATTACCGATTTTAACTGCCATTACTTTAAAAGCTTCGACATTTGACGTCTGCACCGCTTCTTTAAGCCCCATGTCTTTTTGCCACGACTTTAAAAAGTATTGACTGTGTCCGTCATAACGGAAAAATATTTCATCAATGTTTTTAACTATTCCTTGATCTAAGGCAATAAGACTATGCGCAATCTTAAATGTCGAAGCTGGAGGAAAACGCTTAGCTGCACGTATTTTGTCAGAGACCAATATGCTGTCTGCGTTAAGCTCCTTTATTGCCATAACTCCGCTATAGTCATCAAAAACTCCGGCTAAATTTTTACTATATTTAACTTCTGCAGCGTTTCCGTGAAAGCAGATCAACATAGTTGCCAAAACAGCAACAAATCTTAATAAACGCATTTTTATCACTAAAAACAAAAAGCGCTTGAACATATTGATTATCAAGCTCTTTTTTCTTTAAAAAACTTACTTAAATACCGGAAATTGTCATATCAGGGATTAAAAGAGATCCTGATTTTATCTTAAAGCGATCATCATAATCATTACCGACAAGCGCAATTTTCTTAAACATATCTTTTAGATTACCGGCAACGGTAATTTCTTCTACGGCGTGCTTGCGCTCACCGTTTTCAAAATAAAAGCCCGCAGCACCCCTTGAATAATTGCCGGTTAATAAATCAACGCCTTGTCCCATCAAATCGGTAATGACAATCCCCGATCCTGCATCTTTCATCATTGCATCTAAACTTACAGGATCTTTATCTGACACCACGCAAAGATTATAAACGCTGCCGGAATGCCCGTTTGTCTTTAAATTAAGCTTCCGTGCAGTATAAGAACTTAATAAAAACTCTTTAAGTACTCCTTTTGCCACAATATCACCGACTCTTGCCTGCACTCCTTCACCGTCAAAATTGCCTGAAGCAAGACCTCCTGTAATAAAAGGATCTTCATGCAATGTTATAAACTCAGGTAATACCGCTTCATTTAAGCTCTCATGCAGAAAAGTAGTTTTACGGTATACTGCACCGCCTGAAATAGCGCTTAAAAGATGTCCCCATAAGGACATCATGGCTCCCTTTGAAAAAATTACGTTATAAATCCCAGTGGCAATTTTCTTGGCATTTAATTTTTCCAAAGTACGATCTACAGCTTCTTTCGCAACTATTTGAGGATCTTTTAATTTTGCAAAATCAAGACTTGTCGAATATCCCGATCCGCGCTGCATCTTAATACCGTCATCTCCTAAAAGGGTAAGACCTAAGTAATTGAACGTACGAGCTTTGGTTCCGACAAAACCGTGGGAGTTAGCAATCGCTTTTATCACCAATGAAGTTTCACAGCCTGCTCCGTCACTGTCTTTAATACCCTTAATTTTATCCTTTAAAACAATCTTTTCAGTTTCAAGTGCCAAAGCTAAAACTTTATCAACATCTTCCGTTAAAGGATAAACAAGCTTTAAATCTTTTTCTTCTGTGCACAAATCTTCCTTATCGGCAATACCGGCACAAGGATCGGCGTCGGTAAAAGAAGCAAGATTTACAGCTGCTTCAACACATGATTTGATAGCATCAGCACTAAAGTCCGTAGTAGAAGCGTTGCCGCGCTTTTTATTTTTAAAAACAGTAATATCAAGTCCGCGATTTTTATTAAACTCGATATTTTCAACATCAGCTTTACGAGTTGAAACCGATAATCCTTTCTGCAAACCGATGGTAGCTTCAGCTTCATCAACACCTAATGATTTAGCATATTCAACTGCTTTTTGTGCTATATCTTTAATTCTGCTCTCTTCTTTTGCGATAGCTGCGTAAAAATCTTCTGTCATTTTTTATCCGCTTTCCTTTTAATTTAAATTGCTAGCGTCAATTGTATCCGAAGCTCAGTAAAAAAGCCAAAATTTACAAGCCGTCCAAGATACCTTCACCGAGTTTTAATTTTGGGATCGGCAAAATTTCGGCTAAAATTGAGCAACATACAGAAAATGAGGATCACCATGGCAGAACAACAGCATTTTGAAGGTTTTGACAGCGAACCTGAAGAGTTAAGCCGCAGTGCATACAAGAGAGAAGCTCAAGCTATTCGTAAACTTGCAGATAAAATTGCCGACTTGGGAACATTATCTTTTAAACATTTAAACTTCCCGGACGAAAGTGTTAAAGAAGCTTTTGTCATAGCCCGCGGCATGCGCAAAAACTCAGATGAAAAACGCCGTCAACTGCAATTTGCAGCCAAGCTTCTTCGTGCCTATGACGCAGAAGATTTAAAAAAACAAATCGAATCAATCGGTGCCACCCCCAAAGCCGATCCTAACGCTATGCGTCTTGAAAATCTGCGTGAAAATTTGATCCGCGGTGGCGTCAAGGCTTTAAATACTTTTACTGCGGTAATTAACGACACTGACAGAAATAAATTAAGAACCCTTATTAAAAAAGCAAAAGACGAACTTGCCCAAGAAAAAGGCGAACGCCCTGCAGCTCGAGCCTTATTTAAATATATAAAAAGCGAATTGCAGCGCAGCGGCGCCGCAATTCCCGATGAACTTGCCAAGCCCTACATTGAGGAAGAAGGCAAATAATTAAGCTTGAGTACCGCCTACGGTTAATGCATCGACTTTAAGCGTAGGCTGTCCGATACCGACAGCAACCGACTGTCCGTTCTTACCGCATGTTCCTATTCCGGCATCAAATTTCAAATCGTTTCCTACCATAGACACCAGATTCATAACTTCAGGACCGTTTCCGATTAAAGTAGCTCCTTTAATCGGCACATCGATTTTGCCGTTTTTAATCAAATAAGCTTCAGATGTACTGAACACGAACTTTCCTGATGTAATATCGACCTGTCCGCCGCTGAAGTTAACGGCATAAATACCGTCTTTAACTGAAGAAATTATTTCATCTTTAGTGTAATTGCCGGGCAGCATATAAGTATTGGTCATGCGCGGCAGCGGCAGACAGCTGTATGACTCGCGGCGTCCGTTGCCGGTTGATTGAACCCCCATCAGCATAGCATTCTGTCTATCCTGCATATAACCTTTTAATATGCCGTTTTCGATTAAAACCGTATGCTGACTTACAGTACCTTCATCATCACAGCTTAAAGAGCCGCGCCTATCTTTTATGGTTCCGTCATCAATAATGGTGCAGGCAGAAGATGCAACCTTAGTTCCGATCTTATCGCTGAAAGCCGAGCTCTTCGTGCGATTAAAATCACCTTCAAGACCGTGTCCTACGGCCTCATGAATCAAAACACCCGGCCATCCGGCGCCCAATACCACGGGCATAGTTCCTGCCGGAGCCGGAATTGCTTCCATATTAACAGCGGCAGAGCGAACCGCCTCTTTGGCCAGAGATTCAACTACACCTTCTTTTGTAAATCTGTCAAAAAGGTAAGCTCCGCCGGTTGAAGCAAAGCCCTGCTCCATTCTTCCGTCGGATCCTGCCATGATAACCGTGACCGACAACTGTGCTGTAGGCTTTATATCACAAACAAAAGTACCGTCAGTATTTACTACGATTTTATGACAATATAATCCGCCTAAACTTGCCATAACCTGTATTACACGTTTATCAAGAGAACGTGCACATTTATCGAGCTGCTCTAAAATCGAAACTTTTATCTCGCGCGGCAAACTGTCAATAGGGTTTTCATCTGTATATAAAGGGGTAAAATCTTTTCTCGTTAAAATTTTAACTTTGCCGCATTCATGCCCGCTGCTGATACTGCGAGCCGCTTTACACGCCTCGATAAGCGAAGTTTTGTCAATAACATCAGAGTAAGCAAACCCGGTTTTTTCTCCAAGAACCGCTCTTACACCGACCCCCTTTGAAATATCATAAGATCCGCCTTTAACGATCCCCTCTTCTAAAAAGAAACTTTCGGTGACATTTTTCTCAAAGTACATATCACCAAAATCAATCTTGCGTGATGCAAGCTCCGATAATGCCTTATCTAAAAAGTTTCTATCTATATCTGCAGGATCAAGAAGCACGGATGATGCTTTTTTAAAAATATCCGACATAATTACTTTAACGCCTTAACCGTTCTTGGAAAAATTGAAAAGCGCTCTAAAGCTTCACGAGTCTGACAAGCCGGAAGACCTACTACCGAACTTACCGATCCGTTAACTTTTTCAATAAGCATTGCCGCAATTCCCTGCAATGCATACGAACCTGATTTATCGTCGCTTTCTCCCGAATCTACATAAATCTTTGCCAATCGTTCATCAAAATGAGAAAAAGTGACATCAGTTACGGTCACAAATTCTTCTTTACCTTGAGGACCGACGATACAAACTGCGGTATAAACCTGATGCGTCTTACCTGAAAGCTTTAATATCATATTAAGCGCATCTTCACGATCGTGAGGCTTACCTAAAATCTCATTGTCACACACGACAATAGTATCAGCAGCCAAAACCACGTTTTTAGAATAATTGGTAAAAACCGCAAAAGCCTTATTATGAGCAAGACGAACCACTAAATCATAAGGTTTTTCCCCTTCAAAAGGATTTTCGTCAATTTCCGGAGAAACAATAATAAACGTCAAGCCCATATTATTTAAAAAATCGCGACGTCTTGGAGAGGACGAAGCCAAAATTAAGTCGTACATCAATCTTCCTGTTCTGCGCCAAATGGCACAACTGCAAATTTTTTACATAAAAACTTAAGCAACAGTGCAATAAACATCCATGCTATCGTAGTGGCGATTGCAGTACCGATAAAATTGACATGGTAATTTCCGGCACCTAAAAGGTGTTCAAGCCAATATGCGACAACATGAGCAATAATATTTACCAAACCGATGATTATTGCCTGCTGATAAATAACATAATTTGAAAAACGTCTAAACTGCGTATGAATAATAAACACCTGTGAAGCACAAATAAGAGCATTAATAGCCAACGGCGCACCGGTAAGCAAATCCAAAAATAATCCGCAAATCCAGGCAAGACCTATATTGATCCTTTGCGGATCAAAAAAAGCAAAATAAATTAACACTAACGCCAAAAAATCCGGACGAAACATTTCTATTTCGGCAGGAAAGTTCACTATTTCAAGAAATAAAGCAGTAAAAACCGAAAAACCGAACACCAGATAACTTGAATGTTTGGGGGCTTTTTTCTTATCCATTAAAAGCCTCCTTTTTCATATCCGAATTTTTCGGATTAATCAAAGACAGTTTTTCAAGCGCTTTTCTTATCGACTCGCGCTTTAAAACATTTTTTGAATCGGTACGACTCTTAACAGGCAGTGATTCTTGACTATTTTCGTTAAGAAAATCATCTTGAACCCAAAGCATCAGCACATAGCGGATCTGATCAAAATCCACCAAAGGTGCGGCTTTGACTGAAGCAAAGGTTGCCGATTTATCACCACCTACCTCTGTTACCACAGCCACAGGATATCCTGCAGGGTAAACACCGCCCAAACCTGAAGTAACAAGGACGTCACCTACCTTTATATCGGCATTGCGCGGAACATTATCAATTGATAATAAATCATGGACACCGACCCCCGAAGCTATAGCCCTTATCTGGGAACGTAAATTCATAACCGGAACCGAGCTTACCGAATCAATAAGCAATAAAACCTGTGAACTTGCGTAATTTGCCGAAATTACCTGTCCGACTAAACCTTTTTCAGTAATAACCGGCATGCCTACGTACACCCCGGATCCGGTACCGCGATTAATTACGACCCGTTTTAAATACGGATCAATATTCACATCAAGGACAATGCCGACCATTCGCTTTGACGTTTCCTGTAAAGGAGTATTGAGCAGCTTGCGCATATGGGCATTTTCAAGTTCCAATGATTTAAGGCGCAACAAATCGGCCCGCTGAGTATAGAGCTCACGAGCAAGCTGTTCATTTTCACTTATCAAAGCTTCACGGCTTTTAAACTGCTCTGTTACCGCATCGGTTATCGATCGCGGAGAATCGGCAAAAACCATTACCGGATATAAAGCAGTCTCAAGATAATAACGAAAATCGCTCATCACCTTTAACTTGATATCAGAAAGCATAACCACTATCGATAGCAAAAAGATGAGAGCGAAACGAAAAATGTACCAGCCGTTTGAAATTTCAGGCTTATTCAAAACGCAACCTCAGAAAAAGATCTTTTAATCAAAGACCTCGCTTTCTCTTGCATCGTACATTTCAAGAGCACGACCACCGCCACGAGCTACACAGGTTAACGGATCGTCTGCTATAACTACCGGGATTCCCGTTTCTTCACGAATCAACTTATCAATATTATTTAAAAGGGCACCGCCGCCTGAGAGCATCATGCCGCGCTCGGCGATATCGGCCGCAAGTTCCGGAGGAGTTCTCTCTAAAGCAACTCGCACGGCACTGATAATGCCTTTTATCGGATCGGATAACGCCTCAAGAACTTCATTTGAGTTCAAAGTAAAAGAGCGTGGAACACCTTCAACAACGGAACGGCCGCGAACTTCAATCTCCTTCATTTCCTGCTCTGCATATGCAGATCCGATTTCAATCTTGATTTTTTCTGCAGTAGACTCACCTATTTCGTAACGCTTGGTGTTGCGCACATAATTGATGATTGCCTGATCAAAACGATCACCGCCGATACGTACAGAATTTGAATAAACGATTCCGTTTAAAGAAATAATCGCGACCTCAGTAGTACCTCCGCCGATATCAATGATCATAGATCCTGAAGCTTCGGACACAGGCAAACCGGCACCGATTGCAGCAGCCATCGGCTCGGTAATTAAAAATACCTCACTGGCCCCCGCCCCCTCAACGGACTCACGTATTGCACGTCTTTCAACTTGCGTAGCACCGCAAGGAACACATACTAAAACTCTCGGGGAAGGCTTAAAAGGAAAGAAGCGTGAACCTGCAAGAACCTTATCAATAAAGTACTGCAGCATTTTTTCCGTATATTGGAAGTCGGCTATCACACCGTCTTTCATCGGACGAATTACCTCAATATTTTCAGGATTACGTCCGAGCATTACTTTAGCGGCTTTACCCACGGCATCAACTTTACGCTGAGCTCCGCCATTTCTATCAAGTCTTACCGCAACGACTGACGGCTCATTTAAAACGATGCCTTTATCTTTTATATAAACAAGGGTATTTGCCGTTCCCAAATCTATCGACAAATCATTGGAAAACAAGCCGCGCAATTTTCTAAATAACATTATTCGGCACCAACATTTTGAAAAATAAGACAAAAAACTTTTAGAATTGATATGTTCTTAAGAAGAAAAGTATACCATAAGAGTATTTTTACCGTAGCTTATATTACGCAAAAAGCTCAAAATCAAATACAAGACAAATGCCGAAAAAGTCTGCTTAAAATTAACAAAAAATCTTCGTTAAAAAACAAATCATTGCACATCTTGATATAACTTGTACTAGATTTTTAGGAAGTAAGACTTTTTTAGCTAAGAAAAAAACAAAATCCCCTTAATACGTATCAAAACGGCGATTAAAAAATTCCCCGAACTCTGCTGTTCTAGATAGAAATAAAAGA
>NZ_GL830982.1 GCF_000188195.1 Succinatimonas hippei YIT 12066 | reverse complement strand
CCATGGTGTTATGGCTTCTGAAGGCATCTTCCTTGCCGATATTGTCATGACGCAGTCTGACCCAGACTCCGTGGTCGGTACTACCAACAAATCTTGCTTCACCCTGACGCTTATTTAAAGTATCCATGTAAACGGCGTTGGCGTAGTTGGCGCGGGACATGTTGATGACGGTCTTGCCGCCGTCGGAGATTTCGGTTGAGCTTATGCCGATAATCTTATGGTTTACGGCACCGGTAGCGCTATCCTCCTGAGTCTCTGCCGCCTTAACCTCCGCTTCTTCAGCTAAAGCCATAACGGCACTTGCGGTAGCGATTCCCGCATCACCGCTTACCTCTTCAACCGGAGTTCCTTCATTGCCGAAGAAATCTTTGACAGTGGAATCACTCGGTTTCTCGGCAGTAAGTTCAGAGCCATTATAATGCACGTTTTCAGATACGGTCTCATCGTAATTATCCTGTCCCACTTCATATTCGACATTAAAGACACCGTCATCTCTGCTGCCGACGCTAAAGTGAACGTTAGAATCTTTTCCTACCGTGGCAAAACGCAAGCCGTCATGCAGCGCGGTATTGATTTCATCCGCGCTTACCGCATCCTCAAGCTCGATATAGTAATTACCATTGGCATGCTTCATATACAGCATATTGCTGTTATTAAGATTATTGCCATCAAGCTTCATCTTGAAATTGGAGTCGCCGCTGAAATTATAAACTGTAAGACCTGCTGCTTTAGAGTTCTTTACATCATTAGCCTGAGTCAAATCAATCGTCGGCAAAGGTTCAACGTCATCTGCCGATGAGCCGGTGATTCCGGTAGCAATGGAGGTTATCCAGCTCTGTCCGGTTACGTTCCACTGCGAGCCTTCTCCCATGGTGAGGTTGACTGCGCCGCCTTCATAAATGGAGCTGCTGAATGCAGGGTTGAAATAAGTAGAGTTCTGATGTCCCTTATTACCGTCTGCTCCATCTCCGACGCTTGCATCACCGTAGTCATCAGCGCGTCCGGTTAAACTGCCACCCTTGCCTAAATCAATCTTCACGATACCGTTGTTACCGGCAAGGATATTGCCCGTAATATTAATTCCGGCATTTGAGCTTTTTGCAGGTTTAATATCAACATAGCCCGCATATGCGGCAAGAATATCGCCGGTTATTGAGCTCCGCTGAACAACTGAGCCTTTATCATCTGTTAAATCAGCATAATTAACCAGAACCTGGGCACGGTCTTCAACTGCCAAATCTTTGCTTTGGCTTACAATATCTCCTTTCAAATTTACAGCAGTACCTGCAGCTATAGCGATATCGATGCTGTTAAGGCTCTTATCATACTGATTGGTTGAGATATCCGTATGACCGTCAATTGATATGGTTGTAGCTTTGCCTTCTTTGCCGTTATATGCCCAGACTACACGCTCTAAGTCATCATGCTCATTAGGAGCTGCAGTTGTATACAACCTATTTGTCTTGCCGGATAAGGTTATCTTGGCTCCCTCTTCGGCGTATAAGGCGGAAATGACTGTTTTATCTTTAAAAGAAGACTCTCCTTCAGTTGCATCTTCATCTAAATCACCTGCCCCGGCAATTACACCGTATGACCATACTTCATTGATATTACTTGGAGAGTCATTTAAACCCAAAATATTAACTGTAGAATTATTTCCACTAGATACAACTGCACCTAATAATTTATTTTGACCACTTGTTAATGCTTTTATAGTACTTCCACTCTTAGAAGAAATTGCACAACCATTTCCATAGCCTTGCTGAACCTTATCTTTAGACAAATCGTTTGCAGTAATAAAATTTCCCGCATTCAATAATTCATTATTATTTTCAGCATTTAAAGTAACAGAGGAATCCGTATCAGCGTACAATCCGTATTTTTCAGCTAAAACCTCATTATATTTTGCATTTAAGACAACGGAACTTCCTCCTTCTCTAACAAATTTACGCGCAAGTACACCAGCGTTAGAAGCTTCAATATGATTAGATCCTTTTTCAGCATTTACAACAACATGTCCACCATCACGACTTATAACTCCTTGGCTTGATGAATTCTCTAATGAAGTATAAATAAAATTACCATCACCAGTAGCATTTACTTCGATTGTTGACTTAGAACCATCAGAAAGAACACCCTGTTGATCACTATAAATAGAATTCTTTTTACTGATTAATTCAACATGGCTAGCAGACATATTGTCACTTAACGCTGAAGAGTTAATACCAATTGCAGTTACGGAGATTTTATTATCAGGTAACTCTATTGAGGCATCCTCAGATGTTGCTATTAAAGATATTTCGCCATTTTCTGAACTCAAAGAGACATCAGCCCCTGAAGCTCTAATTGCTGTAGCATATGCGTACGAGCCATTGTCAGACTTTGAATCATCGATGAATACTTTAGCAGCAATATTTATATCAGTTGTAGTAGTAATATTTACAGTATTTTTACTAGTAGTTTTATTATTTTGTATATATACACCATAAGAGGTACCATTGGTCGCTTCAGCATTAATTGAGAAATTATTTGCATTAAAAGAAGTTGTCACATCTGTAGCGACAAATTCATCATCATTTTGTCCATTTGACGCCTCAGCCCATATTCCATATGATTCACCACCGCCCTGATTACTTTTTGCAGTAATAATTAAATCTTTTGCTACAAAATTAGATTCCAGAGCATCTTGCACATATACACCATAAGCCAAACCTGGTTGACCGCCAGTATTGCCTTTTATATTCTCAGAATATATAGAAAGATTTTCAGATGAAACGATATTAAAATTATTTTTAATTAAATTATTTTCATTTTTTACACCTATCGCTTCAAAATTATGCCCCACTTTAGCAGACTTCGCTGTAATATCAATATCTTTACTTGTTAAGTCAATCTTACCATTGAGTTCACTTTCAACTGCAATAGAACCATTGCCTGAATTTTCTGTTGATTCTACATATATCTTTGTATAATCAGCTTCTTTTTCAAGATTTTTGATTGTAATACTTGAATTATCATTTGCTCTTAAGCCATAAGCAAACTGACCTTCATCAACTCCGTCGACATTTTGTACTGTAATAATATTTTGAGCACCATTCAATGATATTTCACTATCTGCGCCCAAGGAATAAACAGCATTTTCTGTAGCTTTTATTCTATTTTCATTGTCAGCATCTAAAGTAACCTTTCCAGATTCCACATAGATACCGTTTTTAGATATAGTATTTTCAAACCACCCTATGATGTTATTATTTCCTGCAGTCAAAGATACACTGCCCATTCCTGTTGAATAAATACCATTATTTGTACCTATAATGTAATTATTGTTTTGCGCTTCATATGTAGTGTTTCCCGATCCGCTCAAAACAATACCGTTTTCTTCACCTATAGTGTAAATATTATTTTCAGGTATCTTTTCATCTAAATTGTTCATTAAGTTTATAGTTAACTGACTTATATCTCCAGATTTAACTAGAACATTCCCATTGCCGGAATTAACAACTCCATTTTTTCCACCAAATATTTTAGTACTGCCGTTTTGTGCCAATACTGAAATTGATGCCAAGCCATTCGATTGAATACCGTTGTCATTTCCTGAAATAACGTTACCAAAACCGTTCGCATCCGTACCATTTGCTGTGACTTTTATCCCTTCTTGAGCATTTGCCGCATCATCAATGTACAGACCCTCATCAAACCCCGAAATCAGATTATACGAACCAGTTACATTAACACTACCACTACCTTCAACACGGATACCATCTCCCTGATTTCCACCTGATGAAGTTTGTTGTGCAAAGCCACCATTTATAATATTTGCGACTTCAGCTTTTATTGTAATAATCTGAGACCCGCTATGGTCAATACCATTATTACCTGCGATAATTTTATTGTTTCCTGTTTCCGAAGTTAACGTTATATCTCCACTAGAACCACTAGAAACTAAAATACCGTCTCCGCGATTAGATTTTGCATTAATTTCAATGTTTTGATTTGCACTTAATGTTATTGAGCCATTATTTTCACTTGTAACATTAATACCGTCACCGTGATCTTCTGAATTATCGCCTTTTACATCAATAGTTAAGTTACCCTCAGCGCTTAAATTAATCTCTTTTCCTTCATCAAGTTTAGAAATAATTCCGTGAGCTTTTTCTCCTGCTTCTAAAGCTAAGTTTCCATCGCCTTTTTCATCATCTTGGACAACTTTTATATTAATATCCTCGCTTGTCCCTTCTATTGCCGGTTCTTTGTTTTCTGCTGGAGAAATTAGTAAATCGCCATAAAAAGTATTTTGATCAAGATTTAAATCTTCGTTTTTAGTAACTGTTTCATCTTTTTTATAAAAAGTATCTGTATCAGCAGCATAAGAAGGAATTGAAAAACCTGCAAGAACTGCAGTTAGGAGGGATCCGAGGGCTGCTCCTTTAGCTAGTCGTTTTCCCCCCCCCCCAAGAATTCTTTATTAAAACAATTAGATAATACTGCTCTATAGGCACAAATGAGCATGCGCATAGCGCTCTCTGTCTGACGCATCTTGTTTACCTCAATTTTCTCTATGTCGATGCGTATTATAAAAAATTTCACGTAGTTAAAATATACGTAAAAGTAAAATTTTTATTAAAAATCTCAAAAATCTTTACTGTAATTTTTATGCCGTAAACGTTTACATTGTTCTAAAACCAGTAAAAAACATACATTTATAACGATTTTTATAAAATTTAGACACAAAAAACGCTTTTTATGGATAGTAAAAGAGGATGTCAAAAAAGAATCAAATAAAATTTTTGGATGGACCCCGCCATTTTGACGGGGCAAAAGAAGATTTTTAGAAGTTAAGCTTTATTGCGAAACTTATCGTAATTAAGCTCTAAGTACATTAAGCCTACCATTGCAGCACAATTGCAGATCCTTCCTGTTTTGCACAGTTTGAAAGCATCTTGCGCTTTTACCTTAAAGATTCTGATGTCTTCATCTTCAACAGCAAGTCCGCCGTTTGTCGCTAAATGATCGGAATTTATTTTTGCAATATAAATGGTAACGACTTCGGAAGTTCCGCCGGGGCTTGGGTATAAAGAGCTTACCAGCTCAAGATCGTCTTTAGTGATTTTAAGCTTTGCCTCTTCATAAAGTTCGCGACATGCGGCCTCTTCTCGACTTTCGCCCAGGTCAATCATACCGGCGACGATTTCAATAAGCCAAGGGGACACCGGATCGTTTAAAGCGCCGGGACGAAATTGCTCAATAAGCACGACTTCATCAGTTTTTGGATCGTAAGGAACGATAGCGACGGCTTCCGCGTCGCGCTCAAAGATTTCACGCACGAGCTTGCGGGTTTCTCCGCCCGTGAACTTTTTATAAGAAACGATGTAGTTATCTACGGCAAAATGAGCTTTAAAGACACGCTTTTTTTCGTACACGGTTACGTCTTTTATCGTAAACCGAGGTGCGGTAAGTTTTTCAATTTCGTTCATAGTTTCTTCATTTTCAACTACAATTAATTTGCTAAAGGAGATCTCTTATGCGCAAATTAATTTTAAAAGATTCTCAGGTTGTAATGCCTTCACGTATTATACGTGCAGATATTCTTATTGAAGACGATAAAATCGCAAAAATTGCACCGCAAATTGCAGACAGCGGTGCAGAAGAAATTGACTGTCATGAGCTTGTCTCGCTGCCGGGACTTATTGATGCCCACGTACATTTCCGCGATCCGGGAATGCCTCAGAAAGCTACCATTTATTCAGAATCCCGTGCCGCAGTTTTAGGCGGAGTCACATCCTTTATGGATATGCCCAACACCATGCCGCCTACTGTTGATGAAGCATCACTTAACGGCAAAAAAGCCACCGCCGCACGCGACAGTCTGGCCAATTACGCTTTTTATTTAGGCGCGACCCCTGACAATATTGAGGAAGTAAAAAAAGCCGATCCTAAATCCGTTGCCGGCATTAAAGTTTATATGGGATCGACTACCGGCAATCTGCTTTTAGATGATGAAAGCATTTTGCATAAAATGTTTAAAGCAGCTCCGATGATGGTAACCGCGCACTGCGAGGATAATGAAATCATCGCCGCCAAGCAAAAAGCCGCCCAGGAAATGTACGGCGACAACATTCCTTTTAACATGCACCCTGTCATCCGCAACCGCGACTGCTGCATCAAATCCTCAAAGCTTGCCATTCAGACCGCGCTTGATACCGGAGCTAAGCTTCATATCATGCACCTTAGCACCAAAGAGGAAGTTGAGATCTTAAATTACTTTGCAAAAGATCCGCTTGAGAGCCGTCAGATTTCAGGGGAAGCGTGCATTCCTCACCTGTTCTTCTCAGAAGGCGATTATTCACTCTTGCAAGGCTTTTTAAAATGCAATCCGGCGGTTAAATACGAATTTGACCGTAAAGCTTTAATTAAAGGCATCAAACGCGGCATTATCACCACGGTCGGAACCGATCATGCGCCCCATGAGATTTCAGTTAAATCAGGATCGTATTTAAAATGCGCTTCAGGCGTTACCTCGGTACAGTACTCACTGCTTGCCCTTCTTGATTTATGGAAGCGCGGCGAGCTTACCCTTGAGGAAGTGGTTAAGGTAAGCTCAACAAATGTAGCCAAGCGCTTTAACCTTACTGACAGGGGAACCATTGAAGAAGGCAAAAAAGCCGACATCGTGTTTGTAAATCCGATTAAATCGCATACGGTAATAACTTCCGACATCAAATCCTTATGCGGCTGGTCGCCTTTTATCAATCATACTTTCCGCTGCTCAGTTACCCATACGGTAGTAAGCGGCGTGTTAAAAGTAAAAGACGGTCAAATCGTAAGCAATGAAGCTGGTGAGGCTTTAAGCTTTGACCGCTGAATACGAAAAAGCCCGTGATAGTCATCACGGGCAAAGCAGGCATATAATTTTCTTCTTGTAGTTTTTGTGGCTTAATTTTTATTAGAGCTGAAGTACATTCTTAATGGTGAAGAATACGTCAGTCTGATCAGTCAAGCCTAAGACGTTCAAGGCACCCGGGCCGTAAGCGGCGATACGCAGCTGTGCACCGGTATGGCCGGTATCATTTACGTCTTCGCTATTGGCATAAGAGATGCTCATCGGAGCGCCGTCAGCGGTCATAACAGCCTGAGTGTAGCCCATGGAATGAGCGTCAGGGTAAACAATCTGGGTTGAGTGAGCGTGGTCGGCGGTTACGATAACCAAGGTGTTGCCGTCAGCCTTAGCAAAGTCCATTGCAACTTTAACGGCTTCATCCAAATCCATGGTCTCACCGAACTGTCCGCAAGGATTTGAAGCGTGGGCTTGTTTATCAATTGAAGCACCTTCAACCTGGAGGAAGAAGCCCTTTTCGTTAACTTTCAAAAGATCGATAGCTTTTTGAGTCATCTGAGCTAAAGTCGGCATGCCTTCACCGCGATCATTAACTTCGCACTTTACAGGAGGAAGATCGAGGTTGCCGCGTAAAGTTGCCTGCGGGCCCTTCAAACGGATCGGCATGTTGCCTTCAGAGAACAGGCCAAGAAGCGGTGCATCCTGATTGGCAACGGTGACGGCGTTCATTTCATCAAGGTTGGTAACATAGGTGTAGCCTACTGCCTTAGCCTTTTGCTCCAAGGTCTGACCTTTAAATTCTCCTGCCTTGATGGTTTCGGCAAAAGTTGCGCGGCCGCCGCCTAAAGTTACGTCAGGGCGTAAATCGATAAGCTGCTCGGCAATACCGCCCTTGCCGCCGTTTTCCAAAGCGTTTTCAGGGCACAGCTCGGAGGTCTTCTTAGGACCGTAGCACTTACGGGCAACTACGTGGGCAATCTGAGCTGCCGGAGTTGCGTCTTCAATTTCAGCGGTTGAAACGTCACCGGTTGCCATTCCCTTGGCTTTAGCAAGCTCAAGTAAAGAAACATGCGGTTTGCCGTTTACGTCAACACCGATTGCGCCGTTATAGGATTTAACACCGGTTGACCATGCAGTTGCAGAAGCTGCAGAGTCGGTTACATAGTCAGGCTTCTTGGTTTCTTTATTTAAAGAGTAATGAGTGTACTGACCGGTAAAAGGAAGTGAATCAAGGCCTTCAAACATGCCGCCGGCGCCCTTGGCAAAGTTGCGGGCTGCGGTAATTTCGCTGTCACCCATACCGTCACCGATTAAAAGAATGACGTTCTTGGCGTGTTTTTTCTTAGCTAAATCAATAACAGCCTGATAATTATCGGTCATATCACCGGTTAAGCGGCGGGCACCTGCATACTGGGTAACATCCCCCAAAGCAGCACGAGTCATAACGGAAGAAGAATCAGTATTTCCGGCATTAGCTGCAGTGCAGGCAGTAAAAGCGGGAGCACATACGGCAACAGCTAAAGCTAAAACGATCTTATTTAATTTCATATCTTTAACCTCAATTTTTTAACTGAGGCTAATTTAAAAAAGTATTGTTAAATCAAAAAGCGTTGATTGTTAAGAATAAATTAAATTTTAATTTTTTTGTCTTTTTGTCATCGGAAAAAGCGTCTTTTTGTCTCACCTAAAAAATTAAAAAGCATAAAGCCTTACGCCCAAAATAAAGGCGGCACATATTTTGTCGTGCCGCCTTTAATAAAAAACTTAAATATTAAAAAATTAATTAAGCTTCACTTAAACCGTGCTCTTTTAAAAGTGCGATAAAGTCATCCTCTGTCATCACTTTTACGCCCAGCTCCTGCGCTTTTACAAGCTTTGAACCGGGATCCGCTCCGGCAATAACCGCATAAGTTTTCTTTGAAACCGAGCCTGAAACCTTTGCTCCGAGACTTTGCAAGAGATTTTTAGCTTTATTTCTGTCCATAATTGACAAAGTACCTGTTAGAACATAAGTCTGACCCATTAGCGGCATAGACTGAGCCGTCTGCACGCTTGCCTGCGCACAGGGCAAAAGCGTAAGACCTGCCGAAAACAACGGAATATCTGCAGATGGAACCAATCTTTCGATAATATCAAGGTTATGCGGCTCTTTAAAAAAGTCATAGATATGATTTGCCACCACAACACCGATATCGGGAAGCTTCATTAAATCCTCAACGCTTGCGCGCATGATGTCATTTAAAGTCTCAAAATGAGTTGCCAAAGTAAGCGCCGTGGATTCGCCAACCTCTCTAATGCCTAAAGCATAGATAAAACGGTTTAAGGCGATAGTGCGGGACTTTTCGATAGCGGCCTTTAACTTTTTAGCCGTAATCATGCCTAAAAGGCGCGGCTTACGCTCAGGCGAACCGTCATCAAGAACCAATGAAGCTAAATCATTTTCACCAAGAGAATAAAGATCGGCAATTGACTTTACCTTGCCGCTTAAAACCAGCTGCTCGACGATGCGATCGCCAAAGCCTTCGATATCCATGGCGTTGCGGCTTACGAAATGCAATACGCTCTCCCTAAGCTGCGCCGGGCACACCAGACCGCCTGAACAGCGCGCTACCGCCTCGCCCTTAACTCTTTCAATAAGTGAGCCGCACTCGGGACATTCGGTCGGGAAAACGATAGGCTTTACCTTATCTTTCTCACGTCTTTCAAGCACTACCCCTGCCACCTGCGGAATAACGTCGCCCGCGCGTCTTACGATAACGTAATCGCCAATCATAAGATTTAGGCGTCTTATTTCATCTTCATTATGCAAAGTGGCGTTTGAAACCGTAGCTCCGCCCACATAAACAGGATCAAGACGGGCAACCGGAGTTACCGCTCCGGTTCTTCCGACCTGAAACTCAACATCCAAAAGACGCGTTATTTCTTCCTCAGGAGGAAATTTATAAGCAATCGCCCACCGCGGAGTACGCGCGGTAAAACCCATATCTTCCTGGACGGGAATGGAATTTACCTTAAGAACCACTCCGTCTATGTCGTAATTAAGACCGGGACGCTTTTGCAGAATATCATTATAAAAATCGCTTAATCCTTTAATACCGTATACTTTCTTTATAAGCGGATTTACCGGGATCCCCCAGCCTTTGACGCTCATGAGTCTGTCATATTGGGTATCCGGAAGTTCGTTACTGCACTCACCTATATAATAAGCATTAAAAGTAAGCGGACGTTTAGCCGTAATTTTTGAATCAAGCTGACGCAAGCTTCCTGCCGCGGCATTGCGCGGATTGGCAAAAACCTTGCCGCCGTTTTGTCTTGCCCTTTCATTCCACTTTTCAAAACCGTCGCGCGGCATAAACACCTCGCCGCGCACATCAAGATATGAAGGAACGTTTTCTCCTGAAAGACGCAGCGGAATCGCCTTGATGGTTTTAGCGTTTTCGGTTATGTCCTCACCGACGCGGCCGTCACCGCGAGTTGCGGCTTTTACCAAAAGACCGTTTTCATAAATTAAAGAAACAGCTAGACCGTCAAGCTTGGGCTCAGCGCAATACTCAACCTTCTCTTCATGCGTAAAATCGCAGATCCTTTCATTAAAATCATTAAGCTCGGAAACAGAGAAAATATCGCCAAGTGACAAAAGCGGCACGCGGTGCGTGACGCTTGCAAAAGCCGAGAGAGCCTGTCCGCCCACGCGTCTTGTCGGAGAGTCAGGCGATATGATTGTCGGATCTGCCTGCTCCATGATTTCAAGCTGACGATAAAGACGATCGTATTCACTGTCGGTAACAATCGGATCATCATCAACATAATAGGCTTTGGCGTAACGGTTTAATAATGCAACCAGATCTTTATAAGAATAGTTTTTCTCGCTCACGGCTTTTCTCTTAATTTTTTATGAAGTTAATTAATTTCTCTAATTTTAAGCTATTTAGCCTTGGTTTGATGTCAAAAATTCATATAAAGAAAATAAGGGCAATTGCGAATGCGCCGCAAAGATATAACACGGATTTTTTAGGAAAGAAAAAGGCGGCAATTAAACAAACAAGAATAAGACAAACGCCTGATGCCGGAAAAAGCCACAATAAAAAATAACAGATTAAATCTTCTGCATTTAATTAATCTAAGCTTTACCGCTAAAGCAAATGCTCCAAAATAAAAATCCCTGCACTAAACAGGGATCTTCTAAATTCAACGGATTGGATTTTTTATTAGATTGATGCAGGCATATCATCATAATCAGAAGGATCTTTACCGGCATCATAAGCTGCTAAAGCCTCTTCCATCTTGTCAAAATCTTCATCAGTAATGATATTGTGATGATTGTCCTGAATAGTTCCGCCTAAATTCTGGGCAAAAAGATTGGCGGCCATGCGCATGGCTCTTATATAGGCAACGCCTTTACCGCGCTCAGGCAGATTCATGAACAAAGCCATCGCGGGAGTGGTAAAACCGCGCATATCCTGCGGGAAAGAATACGGAGCTTTTAAAGAGCAGATACGGAAGACTTCGTTTAATCTGCGGCTCGGATCTTCATAAACATAATAGATATCCATATTGCCGCGCACAAAGCCGTATTCGTTCATTAAACTTTCAATTTCGGTTCCGACAAAAGGACGATCGGCATTGGCTACGACATTAAAATCATAGCTCTTGCGTACGCTAAGCTCTTCATTCTCAATCTCTGCGTTATCTTCAGATCCTGCTTTTGGAGAGTCTTCAATTTGAATCTTTGAAGTTTCGGCATCGGCGGTTACAATGCGTACTTTTCCGACATTTTTAGCATCCAAAATCTTGGCGTCATCCCCGTTATCTTTACGCAATCTACGATTGCCGGCCTTTTCGGAAAACCACAAACCGTGAATAACAAAAGCAATGATCGCGATTGCACCGATAATAAGAATTACTGCGCTTACTGTGCTTAAAGACATCTTAAAGCTCCTACATCCATATCCGTAATAATTATATAGAAAATTAAAAAAAACTTTTAATTTAAGCGTAAATAAACTTTATGGCGCACAATATTTTAAAAACGGCTTTTTTAAAACAAAAAAACTGTTTTTCGCTTAACGTTAACTTAATAAACACAATTAAAGCCGTTTATTTTTAGCTAAAACGCTAAAAAATTCCTATTTGCGATCCTGAAAAATTAGAGACCGCCAATTTTGAGTTAAAATTTAAGAAATTTAATAATAACGATTGAGATTTTGCGATGTTCAAAAACAGCATTAACCAGGAAATCTCCATTTCCGATACCTTAAATCATCTTATAGACGGCGTTAAAATCGCTTTTTCCAAAGAATGCCGCGCTTTTGTCATTATTCCTATTATCATTAACATTTTCGTCATGTCGCTTGGCGGATACTTTATTTTTTCTTATTTAAACGATTTTATTTTCGGACTGGCCGACAATTGGCCTGATTTCCTGAAATTCGTGGCATATATTCTCTCCACTATTCTTGCCATTGTCTTAGGCTTTGTCGGATGCTACTTTTTCTCCACCGTAGCGACCATCATCGCATCCCCCTTTTACGGCTTTCTTTCCGACAAAGTCGAGAAAATGCTTACCGGCAAAAACGCCAATGACGATACCGTAATGGATGCGATAAAGGATGTGCCCCGCATCTTAAAGCGTGAAGCGCAAAAACAGATCTTTTTCCTGCCTCGCGCCCTTTTATGCCTTATCATCACCATTATCCCGGGGCTTAACGTTATATCCCCAATTCTCTGGTTTCTGCTTACCGCATGGATGGCTTGCCTTCAGTACTGCGACTATGCCTATGACAATCACAAAACCGCTTTTGCCTTAATGCGCAAGGATTTACGTGACAATAGGCTGTCAACCTTCATTTTCGGCATGATTGTCTCCATCGGCATTTCCATTCCCATCATCAATCTTATTTTGCCTCCGGCAGCCGTTTGCGCCGGTACCAAATATTACTTGCAGATACAAAAAAGCTTTACGCTTGATAAGGAGTAAATTATGTACACCTTAAACGGCATGACCGTATCAGAAGGCGTAGGCGCCGGCCCCGCGTTAATTATGAATAAGGCCGTAAGCTTTGATTCTCAGGATGAAGAAAAAGTCTTTGACAGTGAAAGTGAAATCGCTAAATTCAAAAAGGCCAGCAACGAATTTGCCACAAGACTTCATCAAGTAACCGCAGGGCCAGCCCCTGACTCGGTTCGCGACTTGTTCGGTGCTGCCGCAGGATTTATTACCAACTCTAAAAATGTTGACGCGATTATCTCTTTAATTCTCAGCGGAGCATCTGCAGCCAAAGCCGCAAAAATCATTCTTTTTGAAAATTTAAAAGCATTTGAACACAGTTCCGACCCTGAGTTAAAAGCCCAGGAGCGAGAATTAAAAGCTCTTGCCAAAGAGTTTATTTCCACTTTGACACAATCTGACTCAGGAACTTTTGAAGTTCCGACTTTAACCGTTCCGACAGTAATTGTCGCAAGCGATCTTACGCCCGCCCGCTTTTTGTGCTTAAGGACGGATTTAGTCAGTGCGGTAATTTTAGAAGGCGGTCTGTCGTCAGGACACCTAGGAACCGTGCTGCGCGAACTGCATATCCCGTCTATTTTCTCGGTCATCGGGGCCACCGGAATTAAAAACGGCGAACAGGTTTTAGTCGACGCCAATAACGGCGTCGTCATGGTTGAACCGCCGTCGGATACCGCCTTTGAGCTTTTGCATGAAAACAATC
This sequence comes from Succinatimonas hippei YIT 12066, assembly GCF_000188195.1. Classification (GTDB taxonomy): domain Bacteria; phylum Pseudomonadota; class Gammaproteobacteria; order Enterobacterales; family Succinivibrionaceae; genus Succinatimonas; species Succinatimonas hippei. The sequence continues at coordinate 34,808 of NZ_GL830982.1, read as the reverse complement.
CGATTAATGACGATCTTGAAGATGATTCGCTGCTTAATATCACGGTAGCTCCTTCCATCGGTGCCACGCGCGAACTCAACCTTTCACCCTCGCTTGCCTCTCACGGCCTTGGGTTGCTGCGCTCTGAGTTTTTATTTTTAGGCAACGCTAAAGAGCCTACCGAAGATGAGATGATTGAAATCTTCGCGCCGCTTTTTGACAAATTCCCTAAAGACAAGCCGCTTTCTGCCCGTACCTTTGATTTTGCCGGAGATAAAAAGCCGCTCTTTGCGGTTAAAACCGATGATAAAGGACCGCTTTTAGGATACGGAGCCAACGTCGGCACCGAGCTTTTAAAAACCGAAATAAGAGCATTGCTGCGTGCCGCGGTCGATCGCAAACTTACTCTGGTTTTTCCTCTGGTAACAAGGGTTAGCGAAGTTAAATACTTAAACGACTTATGCTCAATGTGCATTGACGAACTTAATGAAGAGGAATTGCCGCACGGCGACGTCAGCACGGCGCTGATGATTGAAACCCCGGCTGCGGTATTATCCGCATCGGCCTTTGCCAAAATGTCGTCAAGATTCTTCATCGGAACAAGCTCCCTTGCCCAATATGCAAGCGCCCCGCGTGTTCCTGACGTCTCGTTTACCCCGGCTCTTGCCAAAATGATTGCCATGGCCTGCAATGCCGCGGCTCAAGCCGGAGTTCCAGCAGCAATAGCAGGACGCTTTGCCGCCCGCGTGGATTTGCTGCCGTTTTTCTTAAACTTAGGCGTTAATTACATCACGGTAGATTCTTACTCAATTCCCAAAGTAAGAAGCGCGATTGAACGCCTTGATCTCAACTCGGCAAATGACAACTACTCCCCTAAGCTCTATGAGCAAATCATGGAGCTTGCAAGCGGTAGAGAGCTTGCCGATCTTATTAACAACCTTAACTTTACGGTGTGATCATGTCCTTTTTGTCCAATCTTTTTCACTTTCATCAAAGCGAAGACAGCGCGGATCTCACCCTGTACGCTCCGGCTTCAGGAACCCTATTGCCTTTATCCGAGGTTCCTGACATCGTAATTTCAGAAAAAATTATCGGCGACGGCGTTGCTATCATGCCTGAAAGCGAAACGATTTACGCTCCGTGCGACGGTGTAATCGCCCGTCTTTTATCCTCAAAATCGGCTTTTTCCATCCGAACTGCCTTAGGTCTTGAGGTTTACGTTTCTTTTGGCATCGGCTCAATCGAACTTGCCGGAAAAGGATTCAGCTCTGAAGTTAAAATCGGCGATACGGTAAAAAAAGGCGATCCTATTTTGCAGGTAAACAGTGCCGCAATTGCCAACAAATTAAAATCAACAGTCATTTCCATGATTGTCGTAAGATCCTCTGGCGATATCGAGAAACTTACCTCAGCAAGCGGCTCTTGCGTTGCTGCAAACACGCCGTGCGTGTGGGTTAATCTAAAGCACTCTGACGAGAAAGAGACAACCTCCTAATACTTTAAGCCAAAAGAGAAAAGTTCTTATTAATACCGCAGCCTAATGCGGTATTTTTTGCACCTTTTTGGAAGATTTTTCAGCTTTTGCACAAAGTTAATTTTTAACTTCTAGAATATTGAAAAAACTTATTAAGAAACTTCTCTGTAAAATAAAAAGCTGCAGCATCATGAATTCAACAGCCAAAGGTTATATCTGCGGAATTATCGCAGCTTCATGCTACGGATTAAGTCCTTTTTACGGCGTCAGCTTAATGAATTTAGGAATGAATGCCGCATCCGCCCTGTTTAACCGTTTTGCTCTTGCGGCAATAATTTTGTTGATATTGATGATATTACAAAAAAAGCCGCTTAATATTTCCTTAAAAGAATTTAAAGTCACAGCGATACTGGGCTTTTTATTTGCCGCTTCAACACTTACATACTTTATCGCTTTTCATTATATGAGTGCAGGCATTGCCGCTACCATTTTGTTCATATATCCGGTCATGGTGGCTGTCATAATGGCGATATTTTTTAAAGAAAAAATCACCCTGCTTACGATTTTATCCATCACTTTATCTTTTGCCGGGATTGCCATGCTGTATTTTGGTGACAACTCAGGACAAGTAAATACCGCAGGCGTCATTTTGGTTTTAATTTCAGCACTTACTTACGCTCTTTACATTATTGTCATCAATCGCTCGGGCATTGTCATGTCAGCAGAAAAAATGACTTTTTATGTGCTCCTTTCATGTCTTGCAACTATATTCATCTATACCCTGTTTGATTCCGGATCTTCGCTTATGCCGCCCCAAAGCTTCCCGATGTGGGGATACTGTCTGATGCTGGCTTTGATACCTACAATCATTTCTCTTAATTTGATGACAATTGCCGTAGAAAGCGTCGGCTCCACTCCTACTGCGGTAATGGGGGCGCTTGAACCTCTTACCGCCGTAATTATCGGCTGTCTTGTCATGCACGAAAGCATGACCTTGCACCTTTTTATCGGTATTGTTCTGATATTGATTTCCGTTGGACTAATCATCGTCGGAAAAACCTTTAAAAAGCACAGCATCAAAATCATCGTTGATGAAGTCGAAAAGGAAATCATTCGCCACTGGCGCTGGAAGTTATAGTCTATTTGTGACTGCCCAAAGATCGCAGAGCATCAAACTCCTGCGGAAATTGTTTGGAAAAAGATCCGGGATTGCGGGCTATAAGCTTTACAGCCGTCTTATAATCTTTTTCCGTAAGAGCTGCCATATTCCACTCGGCAATCTTAAGATGACGCTTGAAGGAATTGATCTCATCTTTCATCACGGTAAATTGATTTGCGGTAATAATCTTTTTACCTTTGAGCTTTTCTAAATGCTCAAGGCATACATCCGCTTTTTGATTTAAGTAATTGACTAGATTTAACAAATTGCCGCGATGTTTGGCAATTGCCGTCATCATGCGAGCCTTTTTGCTTAATTTTTCCCGAACATCAAAGCACGGTTTTTCTTTTTCCAAAACAACATTGCCAAGATTTTGCTTTAGTTCGTCTGATGCAAAGGCTAATTTGCCAATGAAATTATTTATATCATCGCTTAATTTATCCATGACTGAATTATTGGCATGGATGTCTTTAAGCAATGTCTTGACGCCGCTGGCGTTTTTAAAGGAATCGGCAAAATCGTAAGTAAAAATTACAGTCAAAACCATTGCGCTCCAATCCAATAATTTAGGACTTAGAGCCGATATCGCTTTTTCAATTTCAGGATGCAGAAAATACACTAAAAATAAAGCAAACAGCCCCCAAACTATTGAACACTCTGCACATATATAGCCGCCGACATTGGCAAAGCAATTGCGGTAATCCCACAATCGCAGATGAAAAAAGCGATCAAGCAAAAAGCCTGTCAGAAATTCCAAAATTGAAGCTGACAGCATTCCCAAAACAAAAACGATAAATTTGTGCTCATAGTGGGGCAGCGTGATCTGCAAAATGATAATTGCACCAATGCCGTAAATCGGCAAATAAGGACCGTGCAAAAAACCGCGATTAATAAAAAAATGCTGTTTTACCCCTTCATAACATACTTCCCATATCCATCCGAGTACACTGTAACAAAAAAAGAACATTATCCATTGGCTGTGAGAATAATCCATTGTTTCACCTGCTCTTAAATTCTCCTCCGTTATACTCCATTCCTTTCCTGTTTTTTGCGCCTTACCCTTTTTAGGGCAAAAAGAAACCTTCGCAATATCACTACTGCGAAGGTTATTTCTATTAATGATTAAACCTAAAAACAGGTCAACGCATTAATTATTTATCAAGATCTGCAACGATCTCTTCAACGGTCTTCTTGGCGTCACCGAAGCACATTGCAGTGTTATCCTTGAAGAACAACGGGTTCTGTACACCGGCGTAACCTGCGTTCATGGAACGCTTGAAGACGACAACGTTGCGAGCCTTCCAAACCTCGAGTACCGGCATGCCGGCAATCGGGCTGTTCGGGTTCTCTAAAGCTGCAGGGTTTACGGTATCGTTAGCGCCGATAACGAGTACGGTATCGGTGTTCTCGAAATCGTCATTGATTTCATCCATTTCAAATACGATATCGTAAGGAACCTTGGCTTCAGCAAGCAATACGTTCATGTGACCGGGCAGACGACCTGCAACCGGGTGAATGGCAAAGCGAACTTCAATGCCGCGAGCCTTTAATTTCTCGGTTAAGGAAGCGACAGCAGCCTGAGCCTGGGATACGGCCATACCATAGCCCGGAGCGATAATGACGGAGCTTGAATTCTTCAAGAGTTCAGCAACTTCATTAGGCTTTAACTCATGATACTCGCCCATTTCCTCATCGCCTGATGCTGCAGCACCTTCGTTGCCGAAGCCGCCTGCGATAACGGAAATAAAGGAGCGATTCATAGCCTTACACATGATGTAAGAGAGAATAGCACCTGAAGAACCTACCAAAGCACCGGTTACGATAAGGAGGTCATTGCTTAACATAAATCCTGATGCGGCAGCGGCCCATCCTGAATAGGAGTTAAGCATGGAGATAACGACCGGCATATCGGCACCGCCGATTGCGGCAACCAAATGTACACCAAAGACCAAGGCAATAAGAGTCATGATGACAAGCGGAACGATGGAAGCCTGAGAGGCGGCCATGAACCAAATCATCAAGAACAAAGATACAACCAAGGCAGCTAAGTTAAGCCAATGACCGCCCGGGATAACGAGAGGAGCGGACTTGAAGACTCTTAACTTATAAGTACCGTTTAACTTGCCGTATGCGACGATAGAGCCGGTGAAGGTTACGGCACCGATGAAAATGCCGAGGAAAATCTCAACTAAGTGAGTGTTGAGCTCGGCACGGGACATGGTGGTACCGACATTGGCGGCAGCCTCGCTTGCGGCAGCCATAATAGCGGCAACCTGAGCTTCGGTAGCACCGACCGGAATGGTTACGGTCTCAGGAGCTACGGCACCTAACTCTAAGAAAGTGTTATAACCGACCAAAACAGCAGCCAAACCTACGAAGCTGTGCAAGCAGGCGATAAGCTCCGGCATCTGGGTCATAACGACTTTGCGGGCAACGTAGATACCGATACCGGCACCGATTGCCATGGCGACGATAATAAGGATAAAGCCTGTGGGGGTCTCAACCTGGGCAAAAGTTGCCAGCAATGCAATGGTCATACCGACCATGCCGGAGAAGCATCCCATTTTGGCGGTTTCCTGCTTGGACAATCCGGCTAACGCCATGATGAACAGCAGTGCGGCCAAAATATAGGCCATATGAACAATTCCGAATTCCATTTTTCTTATATCCTCCGACCTACACTACTGCTTCTTGAACATTGCCAGCATGCGGCGTGTTACGGCAAAACCGCCGAAAATGTTGATTGAAGCGATGAGCACGCCGATAAAGGCCAAAATACCGATAACGACACTGCCCGAGCTTACCTGCAACATCGCGCCGACCACAATAATGCCTGAAATAGCGTTAGTGACCGACATAAGCGGAGTATGGAGGGAATGGGTAACATTCCAAACTACGTAGTAGCCTACGACGCAGGCCAATACGAACACGGTAAAGTGCGGCAAGAATTTCTCAGGAGCAAACAAGCCGATAAGAGCGAAAGCGACAACCAAAATGGAGACGCAGAATCTCTTAAGCTTAGGAGAAACCTGTTTTTGCTCAACTTTCTTAGGCGGCTCGGCAGGCTTTGCTGCAGGAGCTGCTGAAACGCTGATCTTAGGAGGCGGGAAGGTGACCTCACCGTCTTTGGTAACAGTCATATTGCGCAGAACGACGTCTTCAAAATCAATGTTGATCTGGCCGTCTTTGTTCTTGCACAAAAGCTTCATCAAGTTAACGAGGTTAGTTGAATAAAGCTGTGAAGACTGGGCCGGCAGACGAGCTGCAAGATCGGTATAACCGATGATCTTAACGCCGTTGTCGGTAGTAAATACCTGACCTGCCTTGGTCAACTCGCAGTTACCGCCGGTAGCGGCTGCCAAGTCAACGATTACGGAGCCTGATTTCATGCTCTCGACCATTTCCTTGGTGATAAGGCGAGGAGCAGGCTTACCCGGAATTGCAGCGGTGGTAATGATAATGTCGACTTCTTTAGCCTGTTTTGCAAAAAGCTCCATCTCGGCTTTGATGAATTCATCGGACATTACCTTGGCATAACCGTCTGATGAGCTGCCGTCTTCATTCTTAAAGTCAAGCTTCAAGAACTCACCGCCCATGGACTTAATTTGATCGGCTACTTCAAGACGGGTATCAAACGCGCGAACGATTGCGCCCAAGGAGTGAGCTGCACCGATAGCGGCAAGACCGGCAACGCCGGCACCGATTACCATTACCTTTGCAGGAGGAACTTTACCTGCTGCGGTAACCTGACCGGTAAAGAAACGACCGAATTCATGAGCAGCTTCGATTACAGCGCGATAACCGCTGATGTTGGCAGTTGATGACAAAGCGTCAAGAGCCTGGGCGCGGGAAATACGCGGAACCATGTCCATAGCAAGGACATTGACCTTCTTGGCGTTTAATGCTGCGACTAAATCTTCATTCTGGGCAGGACGAATAAAGCTTACAAGGGTCTGACCTTCTTTTAACAGCTTAACTTCATCTTTATTGGGAGCATTTACTTTGAAAATGATGTCACTGTTCCAAACATCGTTGCCTTTGGCGATCTTTGCGCCGGCAGCTTCATAAGCGGCATCATCAAAGCTGGCGGCAGCACCTGCCGCGCTCTGAACTGCTACTTCAAAGCCCAACTTTATAAGTTTAGTTACGGTATCGGGAGTGGCGGCCACTCTGGTCTCACCGTGTAAACTTTCCTTTGGAATACCTATGAGCATGGCTTAATCCTACATTTATTAAGGCTTTAAAGCCTTTGTTATAGTCAATAGTCACTAGACAGAACAAATGTCTGATTCTACAAATTAATTATTATAAACGCTTAAAAGTTAGATATGGTCCAGCGCGCGGCAAAAGGATGATGTGTATCGCAATTATGAAAAGAATAATGCACGAAAAGTGCACAAAAATAGACACGAATCTAATTTGATATATGAAAGATAACAACGGTGAAAAAGAATAAACCGTAAAATTTCCGCAGACCTTATTAAATTAAAGTTCTGAAACCATGGTATAAGCATCTTCAGCAGGTAAAACTGCGGTTTTAACGTAATAGTTTTTACGTATGCCGGTTTTTTTAAAACCGGTCTTTTCATATAAGGAAAGAGCAGGAAGATTTGAAACTCTTACCTCTAAAAAACATTTTTTAGCCCCGCGCTTTTTAACTTCAGATAAAGCCGCTGACAAAAGGCTTTTGCCAAGGCCTCGTCCCTGAAATTCAGGCATAATTCCGATAGTTAAAAGCTCGGACTCATCAAGCACCGTCTGCATAACTGCAAAACCAACGAGCTTTTTATCTAAAAAACAGCCTATAACGATATTGCCGTTAAAACTTTTTGCAATACCGTCAAAAGTCCACGGCGATTTATGCGCGCTTATTTCGATAGCGTAAAGTTCTTCAAGAAGATCCTTTGTAGGCTCTTCTTTAAGGACCTTGCATTCAATTAATCTTGAATCCGTCACAATCTGCCCTTAAAGCGTTCTTTTAAAAAGTTCCACAATTCTGCCTTGTCTTCATTTAAATAAAACACGACAGCATCTCCCTTGACCTTAGTTCCCATGCGAACCAGCACAACGCAATTTGCGTCATATTCCGCATCTTTAACAAAAGCTGCGGTTTTAATGTTTTTACTTAAAAGAAACTGATTTAATCCTTTAATGTAGGGAAACTCAGCTTCCATATCAATATAAACGTCAGATAAAGGCATGGAAGGTCTTGTTAAAGCACACTTAAAATTTACTCCGGGTTTTACTTTCCAGCTTATTCTTGAAAAATCAGGCATTGCTTATTTCACCGGTAAAATTTCAATCCAGCAATCATCCGGATCGTGAATAAAATAAAGCCCCATCTTCTCATTTTCATAGCACACACAGCCCATTTCTTTATGAAACTTGCGTACTTCATCATAATCACCTTCAACGCGCAGGCACAGATGACTCTCATTGTCGCCAAGCTCGTATGGCTCTTTTCTGTCTTTAAGATAAGTAAGTTCTAAAGAAAAAGAGGTAGCTTCATCACCTAAATAAACCAAGGTAAAAGATCCGTCGGATGCTTCCTTGCGTCTTATCTCGCTAAGTCCTAAAGCTTTTTTATAAAAAGCGATGCTTTTATCTAAATCCGTAACGTTGATGTTGAAATGATCGAATCTGCCTTTAACCTGCATAACCGCTCCTTGTTTTCTTTTCTGCCAATATTTTACCAAGGCAATGAAAATTTCTGACCGCGCTTTTTAATATTTAAAAGAAGAACATCATGCTCTTTGGCACTTTGCAGAAGTTTTTCATCATCCTCAGGTTTATCCCAAAAGTGCATTGGTGCCAATACCTTAACGTTAAAAGCCTCTAAAAACTGTCTTGCACCTCGGGATTTTTCTTCATGAAGCCTAGGATCTACTGGGAACATCACTAAATCAAAAGACCGTTTGTCTTTTTTTATATATGAAAGTTCATCAAGATATGATTTTTCATATCCCTGCCATTCCTCCTGCGTACTTTCATCCATCCAGTGCCAATTATTAAGATCGCCTGAATGAAAGATCTCTTTCCCTTCAAGATTTACGGCAAAGGAAACTCCGATATCGGTAGAACCGAAAGCTTTCACCTTAATCAGATCATCTTCAAAGCTGCCGCCTTTTCTTAACTTTATATAATCCTGATCTTTTACGTATTTAGAACGCTTACGTGCAATATCTGCCGATAAGATATAAACGATATTGTCTTTCTTTTCTTTAAATTTGAAGATCTCGGGATTGAAATGATCTTGATGAAAATGACTTGAAAACACGTATAAAGGCTCAGGACGCTTTAATAATTCTTCATGGACGAAACCATAATCTTTATCCGTGTCCTCATAATAATCAAAAAGTAAACTTGCCTTATCGCTTAATACCGCAAAACCACTGTGAAATACGTACACAAGTTCCATTAAAAGCCTCTTACAAATCTTTTTCTAAATATAGGCCGTTTCATTTAAACAGATTAATACTTCTTTTTTCAAGAAAAGTAAAAAGACAAAACTACATTTACAAAAGCCAAGCGTAAAATACTCTCGTTTTTTAGGAATAATTCGTATGCAAATATCTCACGGTACTTTAATCGGCATCTGCGCAATTTTATTGTGGAGCACTCTTATAGGGCTCATGCGCATAGTAAGCGACGGGCTTGGTCCCCTTTTAGGTCCGGCTTCAATTTATGCCGTTGCCTTTGTCATTACCTTAATCTGCACGGGGTTCCCGCGTTTATCGTCTTTTCCGCGTTCTTATTTAATTTTAGGCAGTATCCTTTTTGTCGCATACGAAATTCTACTGTCTTTATCCATAAGCTTTGCCGAAAACTCCCGTCAGGCAATTGAAGTTGCTATCTTAAATTATTTATGGCCCGCCTTAGTCGTGATCTTCTCAACCTTTCTTAACCATCAAAAAATACGGATATGGATTATTATCGGGATCTGCTGCTCCATGTACGGGATCTGTACCGTTCTAGGCGGGGAATATGATTTTAATTTAGATGAGATCCTAAAAAATTTAAGTTCAAATCCTTTAAGCTACATCTTTGCAACCGTTGCTGCTTTCTTATGGGCAATCTATTGCTCAGTCACCGCTAAAATTTCCAAAGGACAAACTTCCATCACCTTCTTTTTACTGCTTATCGCCCTCGTGCTTTGGTCTTACGGACTAACATTTAATACCTATGCTGTGAATTTTGATTTAAAAACCGCTTTAGCCTTACTGTGCGCCGGAGCGGCAATCGGTCTTGGCTATGCGGCATGGAACAAAGGCATGGCTTGCGGCAACGTCAGAGTCCTTGCAGTCCTTTCTTATTTCATCCCGATTTTATCGACGCTTGTGTCATCGTTAATGCTCAACACGCCTTTATCCTTTACTTTCTGGAAAGGAGTCCTGTTTGTCTGCTTGGGATCGGTTTTTTGCCTAAAGTCACTTAAAAAGAGCTAAACAACGATTATTAAATTCTTAATATCTTCTTTTAATTCTGTTTTGTAAAAAAGCAGCGTCCAATGATAAGCAATCAGCGGAAGTGCCGCAAAAGGTGACATTTCGGGACTTAAAATTGCATTAAACACCGGTTTGGATTCAGGTCTTACAATTAATGAAATCAAAGAAGTATGAATTCAGACTTACGCCTACTGCGGATTTTCCCGCAGCGTTAATGCGCTAAAAGCTTTCATTAAAACACTCAAAATGCGTAAAGCAAACGGCATTAACAATCCTATCGGCCCTGAATCTACCCCTAGAGAACAATCAAACGATATTTCTTTTGGTGCTGAGAATCAGCGTCATATTTTCTGACGTGAAGCAAGAGTTAGATTCAGTACTCCTGAAAAATTACCTGATAATGCCAATGAAATACAAAAAGAATTCTTTAACTACTACCGTAATCCGGAATGCGGTCAGCACCCTCGTTATGCAGGTATAAGATATACCAGAATACCGGCATTATCCAACTTCTATCCTTTCGCTCAACTAGCAGATATTTCTCCGCGCCCGACGCTGTTTATCGCAGGAGAAAAAGCACATTCAAAATATTTCAGTTAGGATGCTTATAAACAAGCTGAGTTTCCTAAGGAGCTTTACATAGTAAAAAAGCCAACCACGTTGATCTGTATGATCAAATGGATAAAATTCCCTTTGATAAAATTGAACAATTTTTCAAAGAAAATTTAAAATAATATCTAGAAGCTACCGTAAAAATACTTTTGCGGTAGCAAATAATCTTGATTCATAACATACTGCTAATTAAAAACGCTCGACTTCTACTATTGTCATAAAAATCAACCGAACATATCAGATACAATAACAAAAGCGCATAGCCAGTGTTTAAGGCAAAATTTGAGTTAATAAAACACAGCGACATTATTTTAATGAAATGAAACTGTTAATTATCGAAGATGAAAAGGAACTGTCAAACAATATCGTGACGTATCTAAGTTCCGAAAATTATGTATGCGAACAAGCTTTCACCTATGAGGAGGCTCAAATAAAATTGGACCTCTACGACTATGACTGCGTTTTACTTGATCTGATGTTGCCAGGAGGAAACGGCTTAGATATCCTTCGCGATATCCGTCGCCGCCATAATCCGGCAGGCGTAATCATCGTATCGGCAAAAGATTCTTTAGACGACAAAGTGAAAGGATTGGAAATCGGTGCTGACGATTATTTGCCCAAACCGTTTCATTTAGCAGAGCTTTCAATGCGTATCTATGCAATCATCAGGCGCAAAGCTTTTGCCTCAAACAATACACTTTACAGTAACAATATAGAAATAGACCTTCTCGGCAAAACGGTAAAAATAAATGATCAATCTATATTGCTGACAAGGACAGAGTATGAGCTCTTGCTCTTTTTTATAAGTAATAAAAACCGAGTTGTTTCAAAAGCATCCATTGCCGAACACATTAGCGGAGAAATGTCCGACTTGCTTGATAATCATGATTTTATCTATTCGCATATAAAAAACTTAAAAGCAAAACTGGCAAAGTCTGGCATAAAGAGTTGCATCAAAACAGTGTATGGAGCCGGATATAAATGGACGGAAAATTAAAAAGAAAAAGCCTTGCCCAAAAGTTGCTGTTATCTTTCGTCGGCTGTATTGCAGTCTTGCTGTTGCTTGCCTTGCCGTTATTTTATTTTCTAACTGAAAGTTTCTACGCTGAAGACATGATTAATATCATTCAGGCAGTAAACAAAGGCAAACCTATCCCTACGCTTGATCTTGAAGAAGATATAATTCAAGGCGTAATGATTCAATTCGGCGTCATAATGTTGGTACTGGCTGCGGCAATTATACTGACGCTGCGCTTTATCACCGCACGTATGTGGAAACCTTTTGAAGAAACCTTGCGCCGTTTGGAGAGTTTCAGACTAGAAAACGAGGTCCTGCCAACATTACCTGACTCCGATGTGGCAGAATTTGCCCGTCTTAACAAAACATTACAGTCATTGATGCAAAACAGCATCAATAGCTACAAAACGCAAAAAGAGTTTACGGAAAACGCCTCTCACGAATTGCAGACTCCTCTTGCGGTTTTCCAAAGTCAGCTTGATCTCTTACTGCAGCAACCGAAATTGACTAAAGCCCAGGCTGAAATAATACAAAGACTTTACGAAGTATCAAATCGTCTTGCGCGTTTAAACCGCAGCTTGCTTTTGCTCGTCAAAATAGACAACAGGCAATATCAGCAGATGGAAGATATTAATTTATCTTCTTTTATCGAAAAATTAATGCCTTTTCTGCAAAACGTTACCGGCGATGTTTCCCTGCATCAAGAATTTAATAACACTGCATTGACAATCCGTGCCAATCGTACGCTACTGGAAAGTCTTGTGAATAATCTTATCGTCAATGCCGTCCGCCACAATCGACCTCAAGGAGAGATCTCCATTTTCGTCTCAGATAGAGAACTTGCCATATCCAATACTTCAGATGAACCGGCACTTAACGATAAATTAATCTTCAGCCGCTTTTACCGTCCCTCTGAAAAAGTAAAAGGCAATGGGTTGGGATTATCCATTGTAAAAGCCATCTGCGAATATCACGGTTGGGCAATAAAATACCGCTATTTTGATAACAAGCATATTTTTATCGTCACGTTCTAAGTTTCTCCAAAATTTCTCCCAAAAAGGCAACGATGCGGGTCTATCCGTTGCAAAAACTATCTGCAAATATCACGACCGGGCAATAAAATACTGCTATTTTGATAAAAAACATATTTTTATCGTCACGTTCTAAAATTCTCCAAAATTTCTCCAAAATCAGTTCATATACTTGTTTCAAGTATTAAAAAACGGGCTTTTTTATAAACCTGAAAAAAAACTGAGCATGGCAGCGAAATTTTTTGAAAAAAACGCGTATTACATTGTGTTTTGTCTGGCATTATTGCCTATATTGGTTTTACGCGATTTTACCCCGACCAATGAGTTGAGATATCTCAGCATTGCCGATGAGGCTTTGCGCAACCATACATTTTTTTCCTTTACCAATCACGGTGAACCGTATACCGACAAACCTCCGCTCTATTTATGGTTTGTCATGCTAAGCAAATGGCTTTTTAACAGCCATCAAATGTTGTTTTTGTCCTTGGTCTCGCTCATTCCGGCAATTGCAATTGTCAAAATAATGGACAAATGGACAGAACCTGAACTTGGTGAAAATAACAGGAACATCGCAGGAATGATGCTCCTAACGAGCGCCTTTTTTACAGGGCTAGCCGTTACCTTACGCATGGACATGCTGATGTGCCTATTCATAGTCCTGGCACTGCGCTCTTTTTATCAAATGGCGACAACACCCCAACTTGACAAAAAAGCGTCCTGGCTGTTTCCTATTTACATATTTCTTGCCATTTTCACCAAAGGCCCTGTCGGATTGCTTGTTCCCTTATGTTCTACAGTTGTTTTCCTTTTATGGACAAGAAAAATAAAACAAATCGGCAAATATTGGGGATGGCGAACCTGGGGAGTTTTATTAGTAGGCTGCATTATCTGGTTTAGTGCCGTATTCCTTGAAGGCGGAAAAGATTATCTTAACAACCTCCTGTTCCACCAAACCTTGGATCGTGCGGTAAATTCATTCCGCCACCAAGAACCGTTTTACTATTATTGTAAGACCATATGGTATTCCTTGGCTCCCTGGTCATTTCTCGTTGTAGGACTGCTTGTCGCAGCGCTTGGCAAAAGACTTATCTTAACGCAACTGCAGCGTTTTTACTGCACCGTTGCCCTTACAACCTTTATTGTACTTTCGCTTATAAGTTCAAAATTAGAAATCTACATGCTGCCTGCATTTCCGTTTATGGTCTACCTTGCAGTACTGTATTTACCGCGATTTAAAGACAAAGTATGGATAAATATTCTTTTTGCCATACCGGCTGCGTTATTTGTCATAGTGCTGCCCACAGTCATATTCCTCTCATTGTTTAGCGACCTCACTTATTTAAGACATTGGGCGGTTTATGCTGCAGCTGCGATTTTAGCCGCAAGCGGATTAATGGCATTACATAACATTTCTCGGCTGCAAAAAGATGTGTACGTCGGAATACGCATGCTTGCAATCAGCTTTACCTGCACTCTATATATGCTAGGTTGGGCACTCCCTTCCATCAACCCATGGATTGGATATAAAGATTTGTGTCAAACGGCACAGAATATAGCAGAAAGAAAAGAGACAACAAATTTTGCCGCCTGGAACGTTAGAAGAGCCGAAAACATTGATGTCTATTTAGGAAATCCGGTTCAAATCATACCGGATTCAGAAGAAGCAAAAACACACTTACTCCATAACACGGTACTGATGTTGCCCGTAAGCCACTTGAGTTCATTTGAAATCAAAGAGTCTTGGACAGTCGGAAAATATGCCGTCATCTTCCTTGAATAAGGAAAACCGTCTTTGCATAAAAAAGATCCGATAAGAGAGGGAAAAATGGAAACTACAAACAGAACCTCGGATTACGAACTGACCGTCATCGTTCCTGTTTTTAATGAGGAAAGCAACATTGATGACTTAGAAAAGCAATTGTCATCTTTTTTACCGCAATCACTTTATAAAACCTGTGTAATGTTCGTAGACGACGGATCCACAGATGACAGTCTGCAACGAATAAAGATAATATGCAACAGGAATAACGATTTCTTTTTTCTTGCCTTAGCGCATAACGGCGGATTAAGCGCTGCTTTGAAAGCCGGTATTGATGCTACCGAATCAAAATTCGTTGGATATATGGATGCAGATCTGCAAACTGCTCCCGTTGATTTCAACCTGCTGCTTCCATACATAAGTGACTACGAAATAGTGATCGGGATCCGCGCAAAACGCCAAGATTCTTTCTTTAAAAAGATGCAGTCACGCATAGCCAACGGATTTCGCAGAATAATGACAAATGACGGAGTTCAGGACACCGGTTGCCCTTTAAAAGTCATACGCACTCAAAATGCCAAACGTATTCCGTTTTTTACAGGAATGCACCGTTTTCTTCCGGCTTTAATACTGTTGCAGGGAGGCAAAATAAAGCAAGTCACAATCCGTCATTTCCCTCGCGTGAACGGCGTATCTAAATACCATTTATGGAACAGGCTGATTTCACCTTTCTTGGATTGTTTTGCTTATCGCTGGATGAAAAAACGCTACATCAATTACATGATTACTGAAGAAAATTATTTAGAGCAAAAAAATGGATAGCACCATTTTCATATTATCCATAGGCTTCCTTGCCCAGGCCTTTTTCTCAGCCCGCATCTTGGTGCAGTGGATATTATCCGAAAGAGCTCGCAAAGTTCTATCTCCCAGTCTTTTCTGGGCGTTTAGTCTTATTGGTTCTTACCTGCTTTGCATCTACGGATGGCTTAGAAATGACTTCGCTATTATTTTGGGGCAGTTCATATCCTATTACATTTATATATGGAACCTAAACATAAAAGGTGTCTGGCATAATCTGTACGCCCCCATACGCGTCATTTTGCTGTGTACCCCACTCATAGCCATTGCTTTTGTTATGAAAGATGCGGCAAGTTTTGCCGATGAGTTTTTATTTAATGATGAAGTTAAACCGTGGCTGCTGATATTCGGATCAATAGGACAAGTGCTGTTCACGATGCGCTTTATTTATCAGTGGCTGTATTCTCGCAAGAAAAAAGAATCGCAACTGCCTGAAGGCTTTTGGCTGATAAGCCTTATAGGATCATTTCTCATTCTGATGTACGGATGCTTACGAGCTGACCTCGTGCTTATTGTAGGGCAGATGTTCGGCGTCATTATCTATTTAAGAAACATTTATCTGATAACAAATGGGGAAAAAAGAGGTAAATGATGAAGGTATTAGTTACAGGATCTGCAGGATTTATAGGAGCAGCTTTAGTTAAAGCCTTGTTGAACAAAGAACACGAGGTTGTAGGAATAGACAATATCAATTCTTATTATGACCAAAACTTAAAATACGCAAGGTTATCCGATGCAGGAATAGAGACAAACGCAATTAATGAAGACAAACTTACTGAAAGTAAGAAAACACCTTTATATCGTTTCATGAAAATGGACTTAACAGACCGCAGTTCTATGAACTCCTTGTTTGTAAAAGAAAAGTTTGACATTGTGATTAATCTTGCGGGTCAAGCAGGCGTCCGCTATTCAGTAGAAAATCCTTTTGCTTATGTGGAAAGCAACATCTACGGTTTCCTTAACATTCTTGAAAATTGCAGACACCATCCGGTAAAGCATCTTATATATGCAAGTTCAAGCAGCATTTACGGAATGAGTGATCACATACCTTACAAAGAGGAAGATAAAACGGATAAACCAGTTAGTCTTTATGCTGCAACGAAAAAGGCAGACGAACTCATGGCCTATTCTTACAGCAAATTATACGGAATTCCCGCCACCGGTTTACGCTTTTTTACAGTCTACGGTCCGTGGGGCCGCCCGGACATGGCTCCTTTTCTTTTTATGAAATCCATATTGGAAGGTAAACCGATACATGTGTTTAATCACGGCAACATGCAGCGTGACTTCACCTACATAGATGACGTGATATGCGGAATATTGCTTTTGCTTGAACATCCGGCAAATGAGGCCGTGCCTCATCAGATTTATAATATTGGACACTCAAGCCCGGTAGCCTTGATGGACTTCATAGAAACAATCGAAAAAGAAACCGGACGTAAAGCGATACTTAAGATGGAAAACATGCAGCCTGGTGATGTTTGCTGTACCTACGCTGACATCTCGCGTCTACAGCATGATTTCAGTTTTAATCCGCAGATCTCAATTGAACAGGGAATACATGCCTTTTATGAGTGGTATATGAATTACATACGCTCAAAGAACACCGCTCTTATCAGAATTTCATCCCGTAAGGATCAGTCAAATTTTACGATAAAAAACAAAATGATATCAGTTTTTTAAAAAATCTACATTATATGAATAATGTATGTATAAGTTCTCTTGAGAACAACTCAACTAATATAGTATTTTTATACACGGTTTTTTGTATGGATGATTTAAAAATTGAATTGCTAAGCAGTATTTCACGAATTATTTGCAACAAATATCCGCAAACAGGAATTTACAATACGAACTTACCTAATCTTTATATTTCAAGATTTAATGCCCAACGCATGATCTACCGTCACTTTATTCATCCAACCTTTATCGTGTTTCTAATCTCAGGCGACGAAGTAAAGGGAGAATTTGGCGATTCCAAATTTTCAATACAAAAAGGAGAGTCACTTGCTAACAATATTTTTGTTCCGCTATCTATATCTCTTCCTCCCTGTTCTACAGAAAATCCGATATTAACTGTAAACGTACCGCTTTATCGCCCCTACATTTCAGAAGTATTAAGTCATTTAACCACCACTAAAAACTACACGTCAGTGGTAAACAGCTTCCACACTGCAAATACGGACAAAAAAGAGCTTTCAGCTATGCTGTCAATTCTTCATCTTCTGGACAGTAAAGAAGATGTCGCATACGGTTATGAACTGGCACTAAAAGAACTGTACTACAACTTGTTGCTTGGGAAACACGGCGACTTCATCCGCGGAATTTTTGCAGGCAGCCTAAGAAACAACAGGATACTTGAAGTCATTAACTATCTAAGCAAACACTACAAAGAAAATCCCAACATTAAAGAGCTGGCCGACAAAGCCTTCATGTCGCCGTCCAATTTTTACAAAAACTTCGGGGAAATTACGTCATTAAGCCCACTTCAATATGTAAAAAAGCTGCGTCTATACGAAGGAAGACGGCTTATTTTGACCGAAAAATACACGGTTTCACACGCCGCCCACACGGTGGGTTACTTAAGCCGCACCCAATTTTCTATTGATTACACTAAAATTTTCCACCACAATCCTCAGGAAGACTGCAATCCGTCGGCACAAAAATAATTGCTGTATGTCTAATAGAAATTACATACATTTTATAGTAATTCGTATGTTTTTTTTCTTAAAACTGTTTCATTAACTTTAATTAAAAGACTATCCACAAACTAAATCGTCCCTCTTAAGTCATAAAAACGTCCGTTTAATAAACGGATATTTTTAAACTTTAATCTGCAGTCAACTAGGAAATAGACTTATGCTGCAATTTAAACTAAAGCGCTTTTTATCAATAAATCCGCACCATTACCTTTTCGTGACACTGATAATTTCTTTATTTTTCACAACAGTATCAAATATCGCCTTATGGAGGCATTTTTATAAGATCGTTACAAACGGAGATAATTTATCTTTAAGTTTTATCATCACCGCACCCATTACTATTTTTCTTTTGATGTACGCAATTTTTCTTATCTTATTTTCATGGAAATTCGTACTAAAACCGGCTTGCACGCTTTTATTCATAAGTTGTGCCGGAGCAACTTATGCCGCAATCCAATACGGAATAATTTTTGACAGCGATATGCTCACTAATTTTCTTGAAACCAATTTAAATGAGGCTAAATCATATATATCGCTTTATTCAATAGGCGCGATACTAATTTTAGGCGTTATTCCCTCAATCCTTTTATGGCGCTTTAAAGTTTATTACCCAAACTTTATCAAATCACAATTGCAAAGAATCGCGGTAACGGCACTCGTACTTGTTATTGCCGGGATCTCCGTTATTATTTATTATCAGCAATATTCTTTTATCGGACGTAACAATCGAACTTTAAACAAAGAAATTCTTCCAGTCTCTTACGTCCATACAACGATAAATTACGTCAAGCATCGTTATTTTGAAAAAGAAATGCCTTATGTCGCTATGGGAGAAAATGCCCATAAAGTTACAACAACGAGTAAGCCAAAATTAATGTTTTTAGTGTTGGGAGAAACCGCCCGCGCTCAAAACTTCTCAGCGCTAGGCTATAACAGAAATACCAATTTTTACACCAACAAAGAAAATGTCATCTCCTTTGCCAATGTTTCCTCATGTGGGACTTCCACCGCTTATTCCGTACCTTGCATGTTTTCCAATATGCCAAGGAAAAAATATACCGCTAAAAGAGCGGAAAACCGTGAAGGGATCTTGGATGTTTTACAAAAAGCAGGAGTAAATATTACCTGGCTTGATAACGACTCCGGATGTAAAGGAGTTTGTGATCGGGTCAAAAATATACGAATAGAACCTACCGACAAAGTACATTGCGACGGCAGTACCTGCAAAGACGAAATCTTCTTAAACTATGCCAAGAAGCTTTCGGAAAACGTAAAAGAAGACACCTTGATTGCTTTTCATCTTATCGGTTCACACGGTCCGCGCTACTATGAAAGATATCCTAAGAAATTCCGCAAATACACTCCTGACTGCAATCGTCCTGACGTTGAAAACTGTTCTCTGGAAGAAGTACGCAATGCCTACGACAATACCATAGCTTACACCGACTATGTCATTTACGAACTTATTAATATTCTTGAAACGCACATGAAAACAAATGACACAATGCTACTTTATATTTCAGATCACGGAGAGTCACTTGGGGAAAACAACCTTTACTTACACGGAACGCCTTACGCCATAGCGCCAAAAGAGCAAACACGGATTCCGATGCAGTTATGGATACCGGATAAAAGCGCAGATTCTATGCGCCTTAACAAAAAATGCATTAGAGAAAAGGCTAAACTTTTAAGTTTCTCTCATGACAATTTCTTTCACTCATTAATGGGACTTTTACAGGTAAGAAGTGCTGAATATAGGAAGAATTTAGATATTTTCTCAAGCTGTTTTACAAAGTCTTAACTCTTTTACGGCAAAGCGCGTTTCATCTTTGCCGTGATTTTTATTACAGCAAAGATGCTGTCTTACAGGTAAGATATAGCGGCACATTAATAAAATTGCCGTCTTTTTTATAATTAAGTTTTGAAAACCGTATTGCATATTTAGGCTTGTTTTTAACGACAAAACGTTTAAAGGAGGGCGCCGACTTGTCTTCACCTGCTTTTACCTCAACCGGAATAATTTCACTACCATACTGTAAAACAAAATCAATTTCACTGTTCTTGTCTGAAAAATATCTGGGCTCTACATCAAACTGGGGTATTAATTGCTGCAAAACGTAATTTTCCGCAAGTTGCCCTTTAAATTGATAATCAGATTTCAAAAGAATCGATCCGTTATCAATCCCTGCCATTGTTTTAAGCAAACCGGTATCAAAAAAGAATAACTTAAACTCATTTTGTTTTTCAAAAGCCTTTAGCGGATGCTCTGTTTTTACAACATTGTAAACACGATTGAGCATGCCCGCGGATACCAGCCATTCAATAGCTTCTTCAAAATCTCTGGCTCTACCGCCCTCTCGAACAGCTCCGTACATGAATTTTTCATTTGGCTTAGCCAACTGCGACACAATGCTGCGAAAAACCATCAGTATTCTGCCGCTATTTATTTTCCCTGAATGTTTTGAGAAATCATTTTCGTAAAACTCAATTAATTCTTTTTGAATACTTTCCACCGCTTTCGGATCTTGTTCTCTTATCCACGCATCAACACACTCAGGCATTCCTCCGATTATCAGATAATTATTAAGCGCATCAAGCAATAGGTTATGAAAAGCAATCTCAATTGTCTGATCTTTTTTTATAGTCTCAAAGTATTTAAAAAGTTGCGGGTTAATAGCTTTTAAAAACTCATCAAAGGTTAAAGGATACACGTGCAAAAGGTTTACCATACCTACAGGATATGATTTAGGTTGAGATAACAACGTTCCCAATAAGCTTCCTGCTGCAATTACGTGATAGTCATTAGCCTTTTCTTTAAAATACTTAAGACAATTAAGGGCTTCAGCGCACTCTTGTACTTCATCAAAAATAATTAGAGTTTTTCCGGGTATTATTTTTTCTCCTGAGATTAAAGACAATAACTCGATGATTCTATGCGGATTTTTATTTGTCTCAAAAATTGATTTTAAATCTGTATTTTCATCAAAATTGCAATAAATAAAATTCGTATAAAAACGCTGACCAAAATCTTTCATAAGCCAGGTCTTACCTACTTGTCTTGCTCCTTTAAGAACTAAAGGTTTTCTATTTACACTGTTTTTCCATTTAACCAAAAGCTCAGTTGCATTTCGTTCCATGTCTCTTTCCTTTTTATTTCAAGGTAAAAACACATTTTTCTTAGTATATAAACACAAACTAACACATTTTTCTTAAATTTAAAGTAATTATTTGCACGTTTTTCTTACTTTTTTCTATAAAAGTTCCACATTTTTCTTTAAACCATCGCGATACAATACTGCCAAAAACAAACACCTTCACCCGAGATAAAACAATGGATTATGCTTTTTCGGATATTCTGACACTAAATGAATACACTTTGCCCGCAGACTGCGGTGACATGCAAATTAAAGAGTATTTTCTGTGCGGTAAAAAATCTGCAGAAACCAATGAAGACGGTATTTTCTTAAGCAAAAACTTTGCGGCAATTGTTGACGGCGCGACCGCAAAATCAAAATTTACCCTAAACGGTAAATCTACCGGCAGACTTGCAATGGAGCTTGTTATTAAGGCTATCTCTAAATTGCCGGAAGGCATCTGCATGTCTGATGCCATAGCTAATATAAGTGCTGCGATTTATAGCTTTTACAAAGAAAATAATTTATTGGCGGATCTTAAAAACAAACCGAATCTGCGTTTTACGGCAAGTGCCGTTATTTACAGCAGAGCACTCAATGAAATCTGGCAAATAGGCGACTGCCGCTTTTTAGTCGGCAGTACCTATTCAACCAATGAAAAAGAAATTGATGAAATAATGGCCAAAGCCCGAGCGGCATTTAACGAAACCGCTATTATTAACGGCGAGATAACTCTTGAAAGTCTAAAGGATCACGATCCGGGACGTGACTTCATCATGCCGTTTCTTACCCGTCAGGCGTTACTGCAAAATTGTCCTTATAAAAATCAGTTTTCCTTTGCCGTGTTTGACGGCTTTACGATCGATCCTAAAAAAGTAATAGTATTTCCGGTTGGAAAAGCAAAAGAGTTTGTTCTCTCCTCTGACGGCTATCCTCAAACATTTAACACATTGGAAAAATCGGAACAGTACCTGCATGCAATAATGCAAAAAGACCCGAATTGTATCCGTGAATACAAATGCACCAAAGGTCTTAAAAAAGGCAACCGCTCTTTTGATGACAGAGCTTATCTAAAAATAATATTGCCTTAATTTTTAAACTTTAAAAAGAAGAGGAATTAACCGCCCTCTTCCTTTTTGACCACTAATTTAATCTCAACTAAAGCGTTTTTTCTTCCCCGATATGGCGCGTTATATACATCACGACACATAGCATCAACACTAAAAGACCTGTTCCCAAAAGCAAAGCATAGGTCTGGGCATTTACTATCGTATACAAAATGATGTACAAAGCGACAAGAACCAAAAAGACGGTTATGCCTTTTTTATAGCTCTTAAACGCGGCTTTCATGTAAAGGGCAATTAATACGCTAATCAAAAAAGCAGCACAGGAGTATGAGAGAGTAAAAGACAAATGCTCGCTTAAACTTAAAAGTACCAGATAAAATAAGAGAAGAGCCGCACCTATCGTCACGTACTGCACCAGGGAAATAAGTTTTCCTGACACGAGTTCAAAAGCAAGAATCGTCACAAACGTCATGCCGATAAACAACAGCGCGTATTTTGACAAACGTTCGATGAACGTATAGTGCTGACTGCTGTCCTGAATATCAATCATGATGTCATTATTAAAATCAGGAATATCGTCAAGATACAGATCCGTATATCCTGACGCGAGACTTGTCAGCATATAGTTTGCAGTAAAAGTCTTATCCTGAACCTCTCTTTTAGAAGGCAAAAAGCGCCCTTTAAACCCGGGATTTAAATTAAGTCCTTCAACGTTTAACTTCGCAGAATCGGCAAGTGCGCGAAAAGCAAAGCTTAAAGATCCGCGAACGGTATAAGAACAATCAAAATGTACTGTCTCCTTTAAATCATCATCAAAATGCGCCATAAAAGAATCAAGATTTGAAAGCTTAATGGCTCCGGGCTTTGCTTTAAGCGACTGTCCGTTAACTTCAAGCTTCTGAACTTCCTCAATTCCCGCGGCATCTGACAAAAAGAAATACAGTAACGGAGTACTATCGACAAGGCGCAAACTTTCAATCCCTAAAGAGCGTACCGACTCTTTTAATTTTCCTAAATCAAAAGAGCCTTTCATATCAATTTGCGCCCGATACAAAGTTGCGTTGTAAATTCCTCTTTTTCGTTCCTCGCCTTTTAATTTAGCTGTAACGGCAACGTCTTCCGGCAGTAAAAACAAAGTTACGTCCTGTTTTTGCCAATTCTTGGGATCTGAATCGGTAAAAACCGTTTTTTGTCCCTTAAACGCCAGCACGGGAGGCGCAATTAACTGCTCATGAGCCCAGGAGTCGGTAATTGAATGTAAAGCACTATCAAGCATCATTTGCCTGTCCGACAAGACAAAATCAAAAAACAACTTCGGGATAAGCAACAGCAAACTTAAAACAAAAATAAGCAAAATATGAATACTGATGCTTTTGCCTAAATTAAAATTTCCTGCTTTGATATCCATCTTTTTTCATCCTTTTATATTTAAAGGACTCACAGCAAATAAACGAGTCCTAAAAATCTGACTATTCAGAAGGTGCGGGACTTGCTTGATGGCGCAAGGATACAGGTCTTATCTCTATAGCCGTTACTGGTGTACTTCCATCCGGCTTGACCAAATAACTGATTGAATAAGACGTTCTGTTAGGGTCCAAAGTATGCATGGAAACACTGATATCTCCGTTTTCCAAGCGCTTGGCATGAATTGAGGCAGGAGAATGTTCACCGATTACCTGCTTGGGTGTAAGCACGTTTAATATCGGGCTTACGAATCTTGCCCAAACAATACTTTGCTGCCCCAAGGCTCCTACCAATCTGGCCGCCTGAAGCTCGTTTCCATTACACAGCTGCAAAGCTTGGGCACAGCATTGAAGTGAAACGGATGATTTTTTCAACCCTTTATAGTTTTCCAAATCATCATCGGACAAAATATATTTTTGGGGGTGAGTCAAACTAATCGACTCTGTCGATCCGTCCTTTTTCTCAAAATTAATTGTAGAATCAAATTGCCGGTTGTTTGCATTTCCTTCCGCCCAGCCGCCGCGACGGGACAAGTCTCGAACCAAACCTGTTTCTGCATCATGCATGCTTTTAGTAAAATGGGCGACATCAACATGAAGCGGCTTGGAAAAATCCGCTAAAGTAATAGTATGCTGCCCCTTAAGACAAGATACTGCCACATCAAACTTAAGTCCTCTATCCAAAGCGGAATCTACGGCAGCCACCCCCTTTTCTTTGCCCTCCTGAGTCAATCCCGAGAATTCAGGGGAAGCAAAAAGCTTAGCACTGATAACAGTGTTTACCAGAGCCTTATTAAAATCATAAGCTCCCATCTTGTCTAAAGACAAATCATCAGGAAGTTCATTTGTCCCGGATAAGCCTTTCCATACAGCCTCCCGCGTAATTTCACCTCCAGGACCTGCCGCATTTAAAATATCGTTAACATGCGTTTTTGCGTAATTTGCGACAAGACAAACATGTTGCGCAGAGCAAATCTGTTTACCCAATTCATAGCCTATTAAGGGCGGTAAATCACTTAGCATATCTTTAACGCTTGCTAAATCAGATGATTGAGGAAACTCTTCTTTACCAATAAATGCTAGCAATTCTGGCAGGTCCTGCTGCGTAACTTCACGCAACGCCTTGCATAAACGATCTGCCGTTACAGGATCTTTTAAAGACGAAACCGCTTTTCCCAGATTATGTTCTAAAAAACTTTGCACCGTATCCTTTTCACTTTCATTCAAATCACGATGCGCGGTTATTTCCTCAAGCAGTTGATTAACGGCCTCCGGTGCTTGCTGCCCGGCTGCTTTAAGATTATATTCAGCGATACGACTCTGTTCACTTGAGCATGCTGCAAGGATATCTTTAACCATAGATCCGGTAAGAGCACGGCCTTGCATTTTAGGCGCTGCCAGCAAATTGGCGGCTAAATTTCCGATCTCATCACCATACTCACGATTAACGGCAGAAATAAAATCAGACATGGCAGCCATACGCGCATTCTGTCCGGAGAAAAAAGCACCTACTTTACCGGTCCCGAACATTTCATTATTTTTGGAAACAAAGCGAACCTCTGAATTCTCATCTGCCAATTGCTTAAAATCATTAACTGAAGGGTAATTACGAATCTCCGACATAAATCATTCCTCTTCCCGCATCTAAAATCATCTTTAAACAATTTACGCAAACTAAACCGACAGCAAAAAGCTTTGTTCGCTTAAATCATCTGATTTTTCACTTTGATCGGTCGATATTTCTCCTTGCAAACATCTTTCCTGCCAATACTCAGCTGCTGCAGCAAAATTTTCCACAATGGTAATAAAGCGCTGAGCGTCAGTTGTTTGCGCATTACATAAATACTGCAAAGCGACCATATCAAGCGGAGTATAAACAGAAAGAGTAGCACCCGCGGTTTTAAACAAGGCATGGTTTGCCTCTAGAAGCATTTTGTAAAAGGATTCCCTGCCGCTGTCGGGGATCTGTCCTATAACGGAAAAAATCATAATATTTCCCGACGCCGATAAAAATCTAAAACCTACGGAAATCTTTCCTATTTCAAGAAGACACTGATTATCTGCAGTTTTGCTTATACCGCTTAAACCAAGATACTTGGCAAGTTCATCCATAAGACTGTCAAAAGCCGTTATATCCATTAAAAACCTCTTGTACCGCCAAACTTACCTTAATAGAAACGTAAGAAAACACATATGCTTTCAATATTTAGTTATAAGCTATTTATCAATACAAAGAAAGTCTCATGTTAAAAATTTTTCACTACGCGCAAAAAACATAATATTTAGCGTTTTCATACCAAGTCCTCTTTTTAAAGCATAACTTCCCGCGGACTACAATTCTATAAACGGCAAAACCGTCGTCAGTTTATTTTTAAGCGCGGCTAATGTTTCAACCGACTGCAGCGGAGTCAACCCTAAAATTGATGACACCTCATCAAAACGCAGTTTACGTCCTTTTCGCAAAGTTTTATTAAAACTTTCGGCATTACAGGTCTTAAGCAAAATTTTGTCATGCGCAAAGCTCTCCGGCATCTTTGCCAGCATACTTTCATGCATTATTTCCCTAAGCTGCTTGGCGCTTACGTTAAGACCGTTTCTTTTCAAGAAATAAAGCATGCAGCGTTCCAGAACAAAAGCGATATGCTTTAACACGAACTGACCTTGAATATCTTTTATAAATTTATAGGACGATGCGTCATTACTGCCGTTTACCGCACGGAAAATTTCCTTATCGCGCCATAAAGTTCTTATCTGCCGATACAAATCATGCACAGGATCACCAAGGGATGTTGCAATAATGTAAAATCCCGCTGTAACGCCGCGGTTTCGATAAGCGCTAAAGTCAAGTTCATACTCTGAAATATCTTCTTTTTTACGGATAAACTGCATCAATCCGTGAGTATTTTCTTCATTCTCATCAAAAGGTACGGCTTCATAAAGATTTTCTTTCTTGCTTACTACCTCGTAAGCTGCCTCCCATTGCTTTGCCAGGCGATCTAAATCGTGAATGCGCTTGCTGTCTGACCAAATGACGATAAAGCGGCTTTTAACTTTATAAGGCTCGTTTTTACCTAAAACGGATCGACCGCTTAAATTTAAAATAAATTCTTTATATTTATATACGCTCTGCCCCTGCTTATTATATACGCTCATCCATTTACCGTTTGACAAAATCAGATCCTGCATGCGTCTTGGAAATTTATGCAGATTGCGGATAAGAATATAGTTGTATCCTAGTTCGCTTAAGCTTAGAAGCGATCGCTTATTGTTAATCTCGGTATCGGAAATGACGGTGGCAGTTCCTCCTGTCTCCCTTAAAAAACTGTATTTTTGTTCAAATCTCTGCAAAAGATCGTAAAGCTCAGCGCGATTTTTCGGCTGTTCCCACAAATTAAAATCAATGGGAATTTTAAAACTGTTTAAAAATTGGCTAAAGAGCATCGGTACTTCTTTAAGATTGGAACCTTTGCTTTTATCCTCTTCTAAAAAATAAAACTTGGTTAAATAAAAAGTGTAATTCTGAGCAGGGTCTTGAGCAAAACTACGTTTTTCGTTTAATGCATCGATTATTTTGTCTTTATTTTTATAAAAAAGCTTAATTGCCGCTTTATAAGATCCTTCGTTTACAAATGACAAATCAAAAATATGCTCGGCAAAATCTTCAGGCGTGTCAAACGAACTTGCAGGATTAAAGTTAAGCAAAGAGGCAAAATAAAAACAAATCAAATCACCGTGGATTTTAAATGCCGGATCGTTACTTTTGCGCCCGAGTTTGGAAAACACCGCGTCACAACCTAATATTTCCCAAAATTTGCGATATAAAGCCAAAGCGTAATAGTACTGAGGCATGGCAAACGATGAGGTTTTGCTTAAAGAAGCGTCGTCATCCAATTTTGAATGAATTTCCCGCATGACCGCAGTCTGCTTTAAAAACTGATCTTTTATGGCTTTAACATCGGCATCAACTGCCTGTAAAAAGGCCTCATCTTTTAATTTTTGGTCACTAAGGACGCCATAACTTTTAAGTCCTTGAGTTTTAACTTTTCCGGTTGTTTTATCTCTAAAAGTATTAACGATAGCCCCGTATTTTTTACCTGAAGGAGCGACTGTCACACGAAAGCGAATACTCATTTTTACAACACCGAGTTAAAAAACAAAAATAATCATCAGGTGATTTTTTGGCCTTTAAAATCAATTTATAAATATCGGTTTTTATAAATTATACAACTTTTTATACAAAAAATTATACAACAAATTTTTATTTTACAACACTTATACAACAAACTTTCCTCTCTCTTGTTTATCTTTTTCCTTTAAAAACATGTAGTTGATATTTAATATAAATATAACAATATATTTTATATGCGATACATATCACAAAAATTTTTACAACTTTTAGTTATCTTATCGTCACAATTTACCGCAGCAGGGGAAGTATCATGTCAAGAGCAGGTATTTTGGCTAGCAATTTTCCGCTTACCAATATTCAAAGGCTTATAAGCCTCTATTATGAAGTAACTCCTAATTTAAGCGATCCTTTAAATGCCGTAGTTTTCGGAACCTCGGGACACCGCGGCAGCCCTAATAACGGCTCGTATACTCAAAGCCATATCGCAGCTATTACTCAGGCGATTGCCGACCTGCGCAAAGAATGGCAGATAACAGGTCCGCTTTTTATCGGCATGGACACCCACGCTCTGTCTGAACCGGCACTTCATACCGCACTTGAAGTTTTATGCGCCAACGGCGTTGAAACCGTAGTTGCCAATGACTTTGCCTATACTCCGACCCCGGTAATTTCCCGCGAAATAGTACGCCACAATTTCGGACGTAAAGATAATCTTGCCGACGGCATCATCATCACCCCGTCCCATAACCCTCCGCATGACGGAGGATTTAAATACAACCCTCCTTTAGGGGGACCGGCAAGTCCGTTTTACACTAAACCTATTGCCGACAGAGCCAACGCTATTTTGCAAAACGGCAATAAAGAAGTAAAACAGCTTTCCTGGCAGGAAACATTACAAAGCCCTAATCTTCACTTTAAAGATATGATGACGCCTTTTGTCGACGAACTTAAAAACGTCATTAATCTTAAAGCAATTAAAGATTCAAAGCTCAAAATTGCCGTAAACCCGCAAGGCGGAGCATCTCTTGACTATTGGGACAGAATCATTCAAGAGTACGGTATTGACGTAACTATCATCAACCGCAAGATCGATCCGACTTTCTCTTTTATTCCTTTTGATTACGACGACAACATCCGTATGGACTGCATGTCGCCTTACACAATGAAACCGCTTGTTGCCGTCAAAGATGATTACGACTTGTGCATTGCAAACGATCCGGATGCCGATCGCCACGGCCTTGTAACCAGAGAAGGTCTTTTAAATTCGAATCATTACTTAAGCTCTATCATGCACTATTTGTGCCACAACCGCCCTAATTGGCCTAAAAAAGCCGGTGTAGGCAAAACTATCGGCGCAACCGTGATGATGGATAAAATCATCACCGACGCAGGATATAAAGTTTATGAGACCCCTATAGGCTTTAAATGGTTCTCCGAAGGTCTCTTTAAACAAGAGCTCGTATTCGGCTGTGAAGAAAGCGCCGGAGCCTCATATCTTGATTTAAACGGCTGTCCGTTTACCACTGACAAGGACGGTTTCCTCGCCGGACTCATCGGTGCCGAGCTTTGTGCTGCATCCGGGCTTGATCTGGTTTCATATTACAAAAAGCTTACTGAAAAATTCGGCGATCCTTATTACGGACGCATTGATGAAATCACTACGCCGGAAGGAAAAAAAGCGTTCGTCAACCTGACTGAAAAGAGCGTTACCCAAGATACCTTAGCCGGACAAAAGATTTTAAAAGTCATGACCAAGGCACCCGGCAACAATGCAGAAATCGGCGGCATCAAAGTACTTGCCGACAACTGCTGGTTCTCCGCCCGCCCGTCAGGAACCGAAAACATCTACAAGATTTATTACGAATCGTTCTTAGGCCCCGATCATTTAATCAAGGTCAAGGAAGATGCCGTAAATATCGTTAATCAAGCCATCAAACATAACTAGGAGGCTCACATGCAAGTAAAATTTATGGGAACTGCCGCCTCAGAGGGCATCCCTAATCCGTTCTGCAACTGCAAAGTCTGCACCTATGCCCGCGAACACGGCGGAGCTAATGTCAGAACCAGAGCATCTGCTATGGTTGACAATCATATTCTTATTGATATGTCACCTGAGTGGTCAGCACAATTAAAGCGTGAAAACATGACCGCACGTGAAATTGATACCGTATTGTTCACGCACACTCACCCTGACCATTTTAACGTCGGTGAATTCGTCAGCCGTACCGTAGGCTTTGCCCAAAACGTGGAATTTCCGTTACATATTTTCGGCAATGACTGCGCAATTAAGGGTGCTTTCAACGCTTTAGACGGCTTACAGGGCGATCGTTTCGTTTTCCACCTTATCGCACCGTATTTAACTTACGAGCATGAAGGCTACAAAATTACTCCGACTCTTGCCAATCACGCCAAGATGGAGCTTTGCTACAACTATTTAATTGAAAAAGACGGTAAGACTTTCTTCTACGGTCTTGACTCAGGCTGGCTTCCTGACAGCACCTTCGAGTTTTTAAAAGGCCGCAAGATTGACGTTGCCGTTCTTGAGTGCACCTACGCTTTCCGTGACGGCGAAAAAACCAACAATCATTTGAATTTCAATTCATTGTTTGCTGAAGTAGCCTTACTAAAAGAGCTGGGATGCCTGACCGAATCATCTCGCGTCATTACATCTCATGTTTCACATTCATCAACTTTAAATCATGATGAACTGTGCAAATTGATGGACGAGCATGACATTACAACCGCCTTTGACGGCATGGTATTAGATATTTAAGGAGAACTTTCCATGAAACTCATGATGAGCCGCCTCATGGGCATGATGTTCATCCAGTACATCGTGCAAGGTGCCTGGGTATTAACCTTAGGCTTGGTATTAAGCTCTTACGGAATGCCTGACATTATCGGTACAGCCTATGCTGTATTAGGTATCGCCACCATTTTGTCCCCGATGTTCGTAGGTATGGTCGCAGACCGCTTCTTCTCAACCGAGAAACTGCTCGGTGTTATGCATCTGCTGCTTGCCGCCGTCCTTTACATTACATCAGGATTTATCGTTGCAGGTCAGCCTACATACTCCCTCATCGGTATTTTCTTTGTAGGACTTATTTACTATCCGACCGTTGCTTTAACCAACTCCATTACCTTCCACCACGTTGACGGTCCGCGCTACTTCCCGGTAGTCCGCGTATTCGGTTCAATCGGTTATGTAGTTTTAGGCCTCTTTATCGGTCAAATGGGCTGGTCCGGCGATGTCATGACTTGGTATGTCGCTATTATCTCCGCTATCATCATGGGCGTATACAGCTTCACCTTGCCGCATACTCCGCCTAAGAGTGCCGGTGCTCCTTTCTCAATCCGTGACCTTTTATGCTTGGATGCCATGGCATTGTTCAAAGACAAATACTTCACCATCATGATGGTTTCAATCCTGATCCTCATGGTGCCTAAGACCGCCTACTCTGCATACATTCCGGTATTCTTAAATGCCTTAGGCTTTGACAACGCTGCCTCCATGATGCAGATCGGCGTAGCAATGGAAGTGCTCTTTGTCTTCTTTATTCCTTTCTTCCTTACCCGCTTCGGCTTTAAGGTTACCTTAATGCTCGGCATGATTTCCTGGGCAATCCGCTCAGTACTCTTCTCCGAGTCTGCACTATCCGGAAGCTATCCGCTTGTAATCATAGGCCTCATTCTTCAGGGCGTATGCTGGGACTTCTTCTTTACCGTTGCAGATATTTATGCCGATAAGAAAGCCGGTGACAAGATTAAAGCTCAGGCCCAGTCATTGCGCTTTATCGCTTCAAACGGTGTTGGTCTCTTCTTCGCCTCTTCCGTCTGCGGCTATATTTTCAACAGCCATGTTACCGACACCGGCTCTGCAGGTCTTGCCCAGTGGGAAACCTTCTGGCTCTTCCCTGCTGGTATCGCCGTATTCGTATTCGTCATCTTCCTGTTCTTCTTCAAGGATGACGTCAGCCACGAACCGGCTAAAAAGGCTGCTGAATAATTAACATTAAACATAAAGAATAAGGATTAGGGACATGCAGATACTTTTAAGTTTACTTTCGGGAATCGCACTTCTTGCATACGGCATTTACGTTACTAAAAACGGGGTGCTCAAAGCCTGCGGTTCTTCGATAAACGTCTATGTTGCAAGGTCCCTGTCTTCAAGATTATGGCCGCTGCGCGCGGTACTTGCCGGGCTCTGCACTACGGCTTTGGTTCAAAGTTCCAACGCCACGGCCATGTTAGTATCATCATTTTTAGGTAAGGGCATAATAGCTCTTACCCCCGCCCTTACCATCATGCTCGGAGCAGATCTGGGCACGGCGGTAATGGCCCGAATTCTTACTTTCGATCTGTCTGCAGTATGCCCCGTTCTTATTATTACTGGCGTCTTTTTATTCCTTGGTAAAAGGAAAAAAGCATCAAAAATCGGCAGAATCCTAGTTGGACTCGGTCTTGTGCTGATGTCGCTTAAACTCATTGTTTCTTCGACCGCACCTGTAGCCCAATCAGAGACCGTACAACTAATTTTAGATTCATTAAACGGAGAAATCGTTTTCTCCATCATTTTCGGCGCATTACTTGCAATAATCTGTTATTCATCTCTTGCCGCAGTTCTTTTAACTGCCGTTATAGCAGGCGGCGGACATTTAGGCTTTACTACGGCAATGGCAGTTGTTATCGGCGCCAATTTAGGCAGCTGCTGCCTTGAGATTCTAGGTTCTGCAGGACAAGGTATTGCAGCCCGCCGTGTTATGTTCGGCAACACCTTTTTTAAACTTACCGTTACCGTTTTAGTTCTGCCTTTTATTTCATATTTTGATCCGACTTCTTTACAAATCAGCATTCAGGAACAGGTAATTTGGTTCCACGTTATCTTTAATCTTATAGTCTGCTTAGGCTTACTGCCTTTTGTTCCGCTTTACGCAAAGCTTTTAAAATCATTATTTCCCGATCCGCCGGCTCCTCTTGATGAAAGCGAGCCTAAATATCTTGACGAAAACGCAGTGGAAAATCCCGCCCTGGCCGTGTCGAACGCCGTACGAGAGACTTTACGTTTAGGCGGATTCTTACATGAAATGCTGGGATTTTTTAACGACAGTCTTACAGGAAAAACCTCGCTTAAAAGTCAGCTTGAATTAAAGATGACGCAAATAGAAAATTTAAGTGCCAAAGTCAGAAGTTATCTTGATCAGATTGAATTTGACGACGCTGATTTAAATGCACGCTGGCACCAGGTTTTTACTGCTGTGGTTTCTACAGTTCATGCCGGCGATTTAATTAAAAGAATGCAAGCTGAGGTCACTATTCTTAACAAGAATCCTGAAGAAAATTTCAGTGCACACAGTCGTGCCGATTTAATCAAGCTTACCAAGATAGTCAATGAAAACCTTGCTTTTGCGTTAAATGCTTTCATGACCGGCCGCGAATCAGAGCTTGATCTTATTTTCACCCATAAAAACGACTTTAAAGAGCTTACCGATAAATACTCGGTACGCCAGCTCAGCAAACTTTCACCGGAGTCAAACGGGGGCAACGACGTAGGCGCTTTAATTCTTATATTAATTTCAGATCTGCGTCAGTTAAACGGTATTTTCTGCTCACTTGCAAGCTCCCGTTGGGCACAGCTTAGCGCGCAAAAACAAACCAGACAGCATCATCCCGTAAAAACTCTTATTGAAAACGAATAATTAGTCCTACACTCATGCCCTATGCCGTCATCTCCGCTTCTTAGAGATGACGGTTTTTTTTGCTTTCTTCAACGCATGTCTGTTATTTTTGCTCTTTTAACCAAATAGCCTTTTAAACGAACAAATCTTTTCAACAAAAGATCAGTATGTGTTCAAAAAAGATTTATTCTTAGTCTTTTCCATACTAAATTTATATTGAAAAACTTTATATTTAAACAAGATTGGACTCTTATTAATCGGTGTTTAAACAAATTCTGCATGCGGACACATCTTTACTCTAAAAATTTAAAAGCTTTTGCGGTAACTGCCCGTGAACATTCTTTTTCCCAAGCGGCAAAAATATTACATGTCTCTCCTTCAGCCCTGCAAAAGCGCATTGATTCTTTTGAAAATGATTTAAAAATCTCTTTGTTCTATCGCTCCGCCCGCGGTCTTAAACTTACTGCTGCAGGACAAAAGCTGTTGGAATTTTCAGATCTTTACATAAAAAGCCGAACTTTTTCTTCATGAGCTGCAGGATATTAACAATGACGATATTCTCTCCGTTGGGGTTTCAGCTTTAATCGATGCCCAGAACATAATAGAGTTGTTTTTGCGTCATCAAAATGAACTAAAAGATATTAAATTAAAACTTGTACCTTTTGAAAATGAACCCAACCAAGCCTTACATATTCTGCAAAACTTAGGCTCCAACATTGATGTAGTTGCCGGTATTTATGATGATAATTTTCTTAAACTTTATAATATCGACGCATACTTTCTCTACACAACCCCGCTTATTTTGTGTCTACCGCAAAACCATCCTTTAAACGGAACTAAAACGCTTGAAATAACTAATCTGAAAAATTGTTCCGTATTAGCAAATCAAGAAGGAGTACTTGAAGTTTTTGATAAAGCCCGTCTCTTTTTAACCTCTCATGGGGTCAAGATAATTAATGAAAAACATTTAAGCCTTGAATCTTTTAACAAAGCCTATCAATGCGGATACGCCATTTTAAATATTGCGCAATGGTCACATGTCCATCCTTTATTTAAACCGCATACGGTAAATTGGGACTTATCGGCTGATTTCGGAATAATTCATGCTAAAAAGCCTAAACGCTCGGTACAGAAATTTTTACAAACTGTAAAACAAAATCCTGCAGAACAGTTTTAACTTTTAGTTAAAACCCTATGCAATATTTGCGCTTCTTCACTAAAAAAACGTTTTCTACAATATCTCCAAAACACCAGGAGATACACACTATGATTGACGTCCTCACCGGCCTAAAGACCGATGATT
>NZ_GL830981.1 GCF_000188195.1 Succinatimonas hippei YIT 12066 | reverse complement strand
TCGGTTAATTGTCTACCAAACGGGGTACAGTTCATTAAGGGGCCTAAAATCATAAACAGCTAAAGATTAATAGAAACCGCTGGGATCTTCTGAAAGATTAATCAAAATATTCTTACATTGAGTATAGTGCTCTAAGATCATCTTATGAGTTTCTCGTCCGATGCCGGATTGCTTATATCCGCCAAAAGGTGACCCCTCCGGGATCTGATTATAGGTATTAACCCACATTCTGCCGGTCTGAATTGATCGAGCCACACGTAAAGCACGATTAATATCAGTAGTCCAAACCGCACCTCCTAAACCGTAGACACTGTCATTTGCCATAGCAATGACCTCATCTTCGGTCTTAAACTTAATCACAACGGCCACCGGACCGAAAATTTCTTCTTGAGCAACTCTGCAAGAATTATTGACGTTGGCAAGCAAAGTAGGACGCATAAAAGCTCCATTCTTTAGCTTATCATCAGTAAGCCTTTCCCCGCCGCAAAGAACGGTTGCTCCCTCATTCTTACCGATTTCAACGTAGCTTAAAATCTTCTCCAGCTGATTTTCATTGATCTGCGAGCCCATCTGAACGCCGTCATCCCAAGGAAGGCCTACTTTAATTGAGTTAAAGTGCTTAACAAGCTCCGAAACGAATTTATCGTAAATACCTTCCTGAACAAAGATACGAGATCCGGCGCAGCAGACCTGTCCCTGATTGAAAAGAATACCGAGCTGAGCTCCGTCCAAAGCCTGATTGAATCGGCAATCATCAAAAATAATATTGGCAGACTTTCCGCCTAACTCCAAAGTTGACGGAATAAGGCGCTTAGCTGCAGCAAGAGCAACATCACGGCCGATCTCTGTCGAACCGGTAAAAGCAAGTTTGGCAAAACCGTCGTGCTCAAGCATATAGTTGCCGGCTTTAAAGCCTTTGCCGGTAAGCACATTGAACACTCCGGGCGGAATTACATCAGAAGTAAGCTCAGCAAGGCGCAATACCGAAAGGGGAGTCGTGCTTGAAGGTTTAATTACGGTACAGTCACCTGCAGCAAGTACCGGAGCCAGCTTCCATGCTGCCATCAGGAAAGGAAAATTCCAAGGGACGATTTGACCGACGACACCTATAGGTTCACGCAAAATAATTGATAAAAAGGCATTATCTAAAACTTGAGCAGATCCTTCCTCTGCAAGGATTACACCGGCAAAGTATCTAAAGTGAGCTGATGCGTACGGAATATCAATAATCCGTGTTTCACGAAGAGGTTTTCCGTTATCAGCTGACTCGATAAGTGCTAATTCCTCTTTATTTGCGTCAATAATATCTGCAACTTTATTTAAGATAGCCGCACGCTCTTTGGGAGTAGTTTTTGACCAGGAAATAAAAGCCTTTTGGGCTGCTTTGACCGCTGCATCTACATCTTCTTTTGAAGCATCAGCACATTCTGCTAAAAAATCACCGGTTGCCGGGCAATATGTTTTGATTACGGCGTTATCAGAGGCGTCTTTCCATTTTCCGTCTATATACAGGCCGTATTTTTCTTTTAGTTTTAACATCGAGGGTAACATGACAATACTCCTTAGTTTGCAAATTCAATTGTTAAATTAATGCAAAAATAGGAGAAAAAAAGTACAGATGTAAACAATTATCAATTAAGTTACAAATTAATTGAAAAACATCACAAAAGATAAACCGAAATAAAAGGCAGGAAAACGAAAAAGCCGCTATCAATATGACAGCGGCTCTTAAAAAGATAAGCCCGGCAATGACCTGCTCTCGCGCAAACGTACG
>NZ_GL830980.1 GCF_000188195.1 Succinatimonas hippei YIT 12066 | reverse complement strand
GTTTATTTAAAGGACATCTGAAAAACTATATTTATTCCGTTATCGGAGACATCCTTTTTCAAGACATATCTTATGACCATATAGCAAAAATTCTTAGTCCTATATGGTGTGAACATCCTGCTTTAGTAAGAAAAATACGTTCTGATATAAACGGGATATATGCTTGGGCACGAGCACTTAAATTAACCGATAAAGAAAGCCCTACAACTCCGAGCGTATTAAAAAATCTGTTGCCTAAACGCCCGCCCGCAGCACAAAAAAATCATCCCATGCTACCTGTGGATGAAATACCTGAATTTTTTGCCGATTTACACGCCCGTCTCAGCATATCAGCTCGCTGTTTGGAATTTGCCATTCTTACAGCCACCCGTTCGGGAAATGCACGAGAAGCAAAATGGGTTGAAATTAACTTTAATACTAACCAGTGGATCATTCCTGCTAAAAAAATGAAGGTAAGAACAAACGGAGATTTAATTGTTCCTTTATCAACAGAGGCAATGGCTATCTTAAA
>NZ_GL830979.1 GCF_000188195.1 Succinatimonas hippei YIT 12066 | reverse complement strand
CTTAACCGGTCTACTCTACGGGGTAGAGTTCATACTTACGGGTATTCATGAAGGAAAGCCCCTGAATTTTGCCGCCGGCACCGGGACCAAAAGCCAAAGTATCGGCGTCACTTTTTGCCAAAACGTTGTAAAGATTGCGCTCACGCGTATTGCGTCCGAAATGACTTACCGATAATTGCTTCCAATGCGCTTTTTCCATAGCGTTACAGCCAATACGGTACATCTCGGCTCTCTCGCGATTGTCGGGGGCATACTTATACTTTCCTGCCTTAATTAATTTTTGCAAAGGAGATCCTTCAAGCAAAATAAGCTGATACAAATCCACGCCATGAATAGGAAGACTGCTTACGATGTCCAGATCCTCGCGCCAAGTCGTCTCAGTTTGTCCCGGAAGACCAAAAATCAGATCTATAACCACGCTTGACTCATCATAAGCTGATAAATTTTCAAGTCCTCTTATCAATTCGTCTTTTGTTGAAAGTCGCCCTACCGACTGCCTTATTTCAGTATCAAAGGTCTGAACCCCAAGTGAAAAACGATTGGCTCCTGCTTTAAGACACGCTTCTATCTTTTCATCATCAAAAAAAGAAAGGCGGCCTTCAACGGTAAACTCATAATCATTTGATAAAGGAAGAACTTCCCTACAAGTGGTGATAATGCGTTCAAGATCACAAGCTTCAAGCGCGGTAGGAGTGCCGCCACCCATATAAACAGCATGAATCGGTTTATCTTCTAATGCCTTAGAACCCTGCCACATTCTGATTTCTTTTATTAATGCATCGGTATAACGTTTGGATTCTTCAGGTTTGTATGCTCCGATGTAAAACATACAGAAAGCGCAGCGCGTCTGACAAAAGGGTACATTAATATATGCAGCGCTGCGGGTCGTCCTTTTGGTGTTTACAAGAAGATCGGATGCCATAGGAACAAAGGGAGGCGGGACAATTTGAGCATCTCCTGAGGCATGCGCAAATTTTTTGACTTCAAACGCATCTTTTATCGGATCTGTTCCTATAGCTGCCTGCCAAGCAACTTCTTCTCCTTGAGATTCAGCCATTTTCTTCATCATCTCTTCCATGGCTGTTCCCTTATGCGGCATTTCTGCTTTACCGGCAAACAATGAAGCCATTGTTTTAACTTCACTGATTAGCGCATTCCAACTTACATTGCCGCTACTGTCGGTATGATTTTTTAAAACCTCTAAAAGTGGATTAAAGTCTGGTGAAAACATTTTATTCTCATTTTATTATTAATTAGCTATTGCTATCTATAGTTAGCGCATAGTAACAAAACATATTTTAATTAGCAATAGCTAACTAAAATTCCGTATTAAAAACCCCGATAAATAAAAAATATGAATACATCTTCTTCAAATACCGAAAAAATACCATGCTGATTTGCTGTATTAAGGCCGCTAACACATTGGTCAAATCTGCACAATGCTGACATATAATCAAAGACACCAAAAATAATGGGTAATATTCAAGTGCATAAAGTGCGGCTCTACCCAAAAAGCCGCACCTTATAGATTACGAAGGGAAAATCTTGTCAGAATAGTCCTCAGTACCACCTCTTCAGGGGTCGGCAACAGGATCCACACGAAACTGACAGTAGTATTGTTTGTTCGGCAATAGGATCTGCGTTATTTAGACAGGATATGTCAACTACTTATAAACTTTTATGTAGATTAAAAATCTATAAAGCAAATGTTTTGTCGGCAAAGTATGACCGACAAAACAGGATATTATTTATAAGAAATATTTTTATTTACCGTTTCAAACGCTTTTGCCAATTTTAAAATCTCAGCATCATCCCCAAACCGGCCCAAGAAAGATATACCTACAGGCAAGTTATATTGATCTCTTCCACCCGGAATTGAAATTTCAGGTAAACCAAGTGCTGATGCTATATATGACGGAGTATAAGGATCAGATGCTGCGCATTTATAAGTTAAATCCTGTTTATCGTACCTTACTGAGGGCGGACATCTCATAGTTGCAAACAGCAGATCATCAAAATTATTCTCATCCATAATTTGTGAGAAGGCTTTGCGCAAATACGGAATTGTATTGGTCAAAATACTAATATATTCAGCCGAATCCGTAGTATTGGTGGTGTAATTGTCCATGAGTCCTTGAAAGCGCCCCGGATTTATAAGATATGTTCCGTTTTTTGTCTCTTTAATGAGTTCTTGCATAAACTCATCCATATTTTGCGGAGAGCCTGACGGCAGTGCCGATAAATAAGCATTCATCTGCGGTCTGAATTCTGCAAGTCCTAAAGGACCCAGAACCGGAGACCATAAATCATTAAAAATTTCAGGAAGTTTTATTTCCTCGATTATTGCTCCGTGATTTTTAATTAGTGCGGCAGCATGATCGCGAACTTTATCAACATCAGAGTTTCCTCCGTCAAAATTACTGATTATTCCAATCCTTTTGCCCACTAACGATACGGGTCCGGTAACGGCTTTATAAAAAATATTTCGTAAATGGTTTAAATTTAAAGTAGCGGCATCATTTAAATCAACAGCATTGATTACATCAAGAACTATAGCTTGATCGGTTACATCTCTGGTAATAACGCCTACGGTATCAGCGCTAAGAGATAAAGGAATAACTCCGGAGCGGCCGGTAAGTCCCAGACTGGGGCGCAATCCTACAGTTGCCGTAGTACTGGCAGGACCGCGAATTGAACCTGAAGTATCCGTACCTAAGGCAAAAGGAGCAAAACTCATCGCTACGGCGGCAGCAGATCCGCTGCTTGAACCTGAAGCGTCTCTCTTTTCGTTAAACGGATTGAGGGTTTGACCTCCCAATGAAGAATATCCCAATCTCCCGTAAGAAGCGGCAAGTTCTGACAGATTGGTCTTGCCCAATACTATTGCACCTTGATCAATTAGTTTTTGTACAACAAAAGCATTCGCCTGCGGAGTAGAGTTTTTTAACGGTAAAGTTCCGCCGGTAGTTGCGATCCCTGCCGTATTGATATTGTCTTTTACTAAAAAGGGAATTCCGGCTAACGGTAAATTTTTACCGTTGTTATTGGCATCAAAAATACGTGCCTGCGCCAAGGCATCCGGATTGATATAAATAACAGCATTAATTTTTTTGCCTTTTTTATCGTTTTTCTCAATATTTTTTAAATATGCGGTAATTAATTGTTCCGAAGTAATTTGTTTATTGTCTAAAGCCACCCGCATCTGCGGCAAAGACAATTTTGTAATATCCCCTTCATAGGCATGAACACTGAAGCAAGCAAATAATGGAGCTAAAAAGATCATAAGACTTTTTTTATACATCAAAATTCTCCTTATCGATTAATGCTAAGAAGATTATAAAAATCCACAAATGCGTATTCAGCAAATGCCAATTTTTGGAGCTGATAAACATTTTTTTCCTAAGATAAAACAGCAAAACAAGGTTTATGTGCAAAATAAAAGCATGAATTTGAGATTTAGCGGCGTTAGTCGGGAATACAGAAAATATCACTGATAAACAGCACCTGTAAATTTTTACAACCCGCAGCAGACAGACTGTTTTGCCAAGTCCTTAAACACCT
Organism: Succinatimonas hippei YIT 12066; assembly: GCF_000188195.1. Taxonomy (GTDB): domain Bacteria; phylum Pseudomonadota; class Gammaproteobacteria; order Enterobacterales; family Succinivibrionaceae; genus Succinatimonas; species Succinatimonas hippei. Next base: position 83,470 of record NZ_GL830979.1, on the reverse strand, counting down.
CAAAAATCCTTTTTTAAATAAGCTTTACAATCAACTTCAATGTGCTAAGCTTATGCGCGTTCATCAAGATGATGTATATTTTCTAAGTACATTTATGTTAGACGTTGTACCTTTTATATGCATTGCCGATACCGACCTTCCGGTATGTTGCATGTTCTTCACGACTCACTGTCAACTTGAATAGTTTTCTGCCTAACTCTCATATTTATCTGAAAAATTTTCATTTTTTATAAATTTTTTTAACTTAGCAAAATCATATGCACAGTAAAAATTCATTATTTTCAGGATTTTTCGTATTCCTCTCCTGCGGCATCATTTACACCCAGGTAACAGCAAGACTTCCTGCGCTAAAAGCGCAAACCGGCATCACCGATTCCGATGTCGGAATTGCGTTAATGCTTTTAGGCGTAGGCTCACTAACCGGTTTTCTTACCATCAGCAAAGTATTAAAAAAGCTGCAGGTCAAAACCGTTTTAAGCGTTTCTTTATGCTCTTTTCTCCTTATCTGCCTTTTAATGTCTCTAGTGCATTCAAGAGAAATTCTGTTTGCCCTCTTTGCCTTGTGGGGATATGCCTGTGCCTATCTTGATGTCTGCATGAACACCCACGCCATCTTTTTAGAGCAAAAAAGACAAAAGCCTTGTCTTTCTTCGATGCACGCCTGCTACAGTGCCGGATGTCTTTTAGGATCAGGCATCGGATCAATTTTTGCCTTTGCAGATTTATCGCTGCTTATCAATTTCAGTATCGTAGGCATAATACTTTTAGGCGTATTTTCCTATTTACGCCGCTTTTTATTAAGCGACCCTGTAAAAGCAGAGCCGTCTCCTCAAAAAGAATCAGCAGAACAAACTACCAAAACTTCCAAGCTTCCTATTTTCATCGTATTCTGCGGACTTATGGGGATGTTCTCCTATTGTGCCGAAGGATCGGTTGCCGAGTGGGGCAGCATTGTTTTGCATCAGGCAAAAGGAGCAGATGAAGGTCTTGCCGCTCTTGCGTACGGCACTTTTGCCCTCTTTATGGCAATTTCAAGATTTGCAGGCGATCACTTCCGGGCCCGCTTTGGCGACAGCAAAATGATTTTATTCGGCGGAACGCTTGCTCTTATCGGCATATCAATAGTTATCGCCTCTCCAAGTCCCTACTTATGTCTTTTAGGTTACGTTTTCATGGGGATCGGACTGTCTCCGGTATTCCCGATTGCCATATCAAACGCCGGCAGAAGTAAAGACGTATCCCCCAAGACCGCATCAGCAATCGTGTCTTTTGTCGGGTACTCCGGACTTTTGGTGATTCCGCCGCTACTTGGCTTTCTAGCTGAGCATGTCGGTCTTGAAAACGCGCTGTTCCTTCCTTTTGGCGCAATTATTCTGGTAATTTGCGGTAGCCTTGCCTTTAGAAAGCGCCGCATTAAAAGCATCAGCTAAGCCATAACGGCCCGATAAACTCGCGGCGAGGCAGATTAAAGCTCATAGGATAAGTTACATCGACAAGATATAAACCGTCAGGATGAGCCGTAGGTCCCGCCGCATCACGATTACGGGCCTTAAACGCCTCTTCAAACCATGCCGTTGACTTTACTTTGGAACCCACCAACAGCAGACTGCCGACAATATTACGTACCATATGGTTTAAAAACGCATTAGCAGCAATATCAAAAACGATAAACGGACCGTGGCGCGAGATTTCAATATAGTGTACACAACGGAAGGTTGAAGAAGACTGCTCATCTGCACCTTTAAAAGAGGCAAAATCATGCTCTCCGATTAAGATCTTTGCCGCTTTTTGCATAAGCTCAATATCATAATCGCCGTGATAAACGCTGACGCCCTTGTTTAATACCCCGGGACGGTGCATAGTGTTTTGAATAATATAACGATAACGCCTGGCTCTTGCCGAAAATCTTGCATGAAAGTCTTCAGAGACGATTTTTGCCCAAGTGATCGCGATGTCGGAAGGCAGCTTGGTGTTAGTACCTAAAAGTAAAGCTTTTTCACTTCTGTCTTTGGTGATATCAATATGAATAACCTGTCCCGTGGCATTAACCCCGGCGTCGGTACGTCCCGCGCAAACTAATGACACCGGCTCATCGGCGATTATTGATAAAGCCTTTTCAAGCTCGCCCTGCACGGTAACGGCATTGGGCTGACGCTGAAATCCGGCATAATTCCATCCTTCATATTCAACACCTAAGGCAACTCGCACACGTCCCCCTACTTTTGCTTAAAGACCATAAATTTTGATACTAAATAAGTTATTACCGTAACCAGAGCCATAGCAACGATGATAGGCGCCAACCCCGTCATCCAGATCCTGACTAAAACAAACACGATAATGTTGCGCAGCACGAGCATGGAGCAGGACAGAAGCAAAAACTTAAAGATATTGCCGTGCTGTTTGAAAGTAAAATAGCGGTGACCGAAATACGACACGAAAAATGCGACGCAAAAAGCACACGTCGTAATTGCGTTTTCGCTCATATCGGGAAAAGCAAAGAATAAAACGATTGATACCGCCAAATCAGTTACGGTAGCGGCTCCGCCGACAATCACGAAACGGACTAACTCGTAAAATTTTCCGCCTTGAGATACTTTTACTAAAAAATTATTGTCCGTCATTTTCTTTACTGTCGTTTACATATAAACCGTTATGAGTTCTCACTGTTCCCTTCTCAAGTTTGTCGGACAACGCACCTTTAATCTTAGATACGACAAATACCGGGCGATGTTTTACTTCCTCGGAAACGCGGCCTAAATACTCACCTAAAACACCTATGGAAATAAGCTGCACCGCACCTAAAAACAATACGACGCACATGGTTGAAGAGTAACCGGGAACATCCACGCCGAACATAAAAGTATCGACAATGATGAAAATCATGTAAATAATCGCCAAAAGACCGATGCCGCATCCTATATAAGACCAGATTCTAAGCGGCAAAGATGAAAAAGATACGATACCGTCAAGGGCAAAATTCCACAACTTCCAATAATTCCATTTAGTGGTACCGGCAGAGCGTTGCGGACGCTCATAGGCAACGCCTTTTGATGAAAAACCGGGCCAGGCGAAGAGACCTTTCATAAAACGATTGGTTTCACCTAAGGTTTTAACCGCTTCCACTACTTTTCTGTCAATAAGGCGAAAATCTCCGACATTGGCCGGAATTTTCACTTTATTGGACAGTTTATTGAAGACATAATAAAATCCGCCTGAAGTTACGCGTTTGATTTCCGTATCCTGGGAGCGATCAACTCGTACGCCGTAAACGGTATCAATCCCCTCATCCTTCCAGATTCTGACGAACTCAAGCACCAATTCAGGAGGATCCTGAAGGTCAACGTCCATCGGAACAACAGCGTCACCTTTGACCAAGTCAAGGGCCGCACTCATTGCCGCTTCTTTTCCGAAATTACGCGACAACTTAATCAGACTTATCGGTTTGCCTTTAGCAATAAGACCTTCAACAATTTGCGCCGAATTATCCTTAGATCCGTCATCGACAAAAACAATTTCGATATGCTGCCAAATAGAGGCCAATTTCTGCTCAACTGTATTAACGAAAAGCTCGATAGTCTCTTTTTCGTTATATACTGGCACAATGAGAGATATAAGATAATCTTCTTTTCTCATTGCCATCTCCTAATCGGTTAAAAACTCATGGCGGGATGACGGATTATGCTTAAAGTGTCCGCCAAGTGCCGTAGTAGTGGTTGATGATGTAGGATCTTTGACTCCGCGAGCTTTCACGCAGTAGTGAGTTGCGGTAATAGTCACGGCAACATTCTTAGTATCAAGAAGAGTCTGCAGTGCTACCAATATCTGCTGCGTCATCCGCTCCTGAACTTGCGGGCGTTTGGCAAAAAACTGCACGATACGGTTAATTTTGGATAAACCGATGATTTTGGTACCGGGCATATATGCAACCTTTGCCATACCGTCTATAACCACAAAATGATGCTCGCAGGTTGATGTTAATGAGATATCCTTGACCTTGATCATCTCATCAAAGTGCATCTTATTTTCAATTAAAGTGATGCTTGGAAAATTTCTGTAATCAAGACCTGAAAAAATCTCATTTACGAACATTTTACCCACGCGCTCGGGAGTCTTTGTCAGGCTGTCGTCCTGCAAGTCAAGCCCTAAAGTCTCCATAATTTCCGTCATGCATGCAGCGATACGGCGACGCTTTTCAACGTCATCAAGGCCGTTATCGTGCCATGGAGTCTCAAGACCGCGTTCAATTAAAGCATTACGAACCAGCCTTGCTTCAGGTAAAAGATCTTTATCTTCGCTCATTATTACTCAAACCACGCGATATTCTTTTCATATGCAAAATGCAGATGATGGTGAGTAAGATTAAACGTTTTTGCCAAATTCTCACCTAAAAGCCTTACACCATCCTGCTCTGACGCATGATGTCCGACGATAAAAACAACCGTCCCGCTTTCAATTGCAGCATTGTACGTCTGCTCATTGATTTCTCCGGTAATAAGAGCATCAAAAGAAGGGCTGCGGCATTTATCAATCACCGATCCGCCCGATCCGGAGCAAACGGCAAAGTCATTTAACAAAAAATCTTCGGAAACATTACCGACAATGCCGACGCGGCAATCCAGCTTTTTGCATAAAAGAGCGCAAATCTCTCCGACAGATTTAGGTTTATTTAAAACTTTGCGCATAGCAATAGAAGACTTATCACCTTTGACAATGTAATCACTAAAGCCGTCTCCTAACAGCAAACATAAAAACGCATTGTTGCCGATTTTAGGATGGGCGTCTAAAGGCAAGTGATAAGCGATAAGATTTAAATTGGCCTCTAAAGCCGCATTAACCCTATCTTTAAACGTTCCGGTAATGGATCTGTCGTCACCCTGCCACAATAACCCGTGATGCACGATAAGCGTATCGGCTCCAAGCTCGCAAGCGGCATCAATTGAGTCCAAAGATGCATCGGCAGAAGTCGCTACAACCTCAACTTCATCAAATCCTTCAATTTGCAAGCCGTTGACCGAAGGATCATATGCAAAATCTTTTGCTTGAAGATATTCATCAAGGTAATTTATAAGTTTGCTTCTTTGCATAAAGAGCTCCTATTTAACACTGACGATTTTGCCTTTAGCACCCGTGAGTTTTTCAATTTGCGGCAACAAATTTTGCAAAGCGGAACGAGAATTTCCGCTTCCTGCGTAAACGCGGTTTAAAGAACGTCCGTTAACTTGAACTTTCTCAATTCTTGATGAGATTCCTGCTGCATTTAATTTCTTCACGACATTTTGAGCATTAGACTCTTGTGAAAATACTCCGACTTGCACGGTATAAGCACCTTTTGCTGCAGGTTTGGCAACTTGTTCTGATTTCTTAACGACGGGCTTTGTCTCATGTTTTTCAATTGCCTTAGGCTCCGGAGCCGGCTTTTTAGCAACCAAAATCTCCTCCTTGGGAGAATTATTGTTGACAGCCAAATCTTGCTTGCCGGTATTTGCACTTGCAAACGGACTGTCATCGGGTAGATCCAAAACCTCAACTTTACCTGCCGGTGCTGCAGGGGCAGGCTGGGTATTTAAAACCTCTTCGTTTTTACTTAAATCGTCATAAGGCTCAAGCAATTCGGCATAATCAGGGGATTGAGATGCCAGCAAACCGTTTTCATCGGTAATAGCACCTTCTTCATTAACGGCAATCGGCTTTTCATTTATCGGCTCATTAGGAACAGGACGATCCTGCATCATCACCGGCAATAAAATTAAAATAATCGAGACTATCACGAGCACGCCGACAATACGGTTTCGTAATTTATTACCAAAAGCCATGCTTATTCCTCATCATTTAACTATTGCGTCTACGCAATCGCCTGCCTCGGCAACTGTCACAAATGATCCGAAAACAATAATCGTATCTGCTGCAGAAGCTTCATCAACAGCTGCGTGCAATGCATCTTTTACACAAGTGTAATCTTTAATTTTATTACAGGAAACTGCATTTTCACCAAGTTCCTGCGCCAAAGCATCCCTAAGACGTTCTTTACTTTGACCGCGAACGCCCGGCAAAGAGGCAACATACCACATATCAAAAGAATCTTTGAGAATATGCAGAACGCTCTCAATGTCTTTGTCTTTTAACATACCGACTACGGCACGTTTTATTCCCTGCGTTTGCGGCAAACGGCCAAGACTTTGCTTTAAATGCAAAGCTGCAGGAGGATTATGCGCAACATCAAAATAAATAGCAGGGAAACTGCATATTTTCTGCATTCTGCCGGGTAATGAAACGGTTTTTAAAGCAGCGTTTACGGCAGATCCGGTTATAGCGGCTCCTAAATTTTTTAATAAATTCAAAACAGTAATAGCCGTTGCTGCACAAATATACGGAATTTCAGGCAAAGGATAAAAATCCGTCATGCTTCCTTGCCGATAGCAAAAACCGTCGTCAGAAAAATCTGCTTTAAAATCTCTATCTTCACAAAAAAGCGAAACGTTCTCAGCCTTGGCTTTTGCTTCAATGACTTCAAGAGCTTGAGTGTCTACCTTGCCTACTACGCAGGCAACGGCACCTCTTTTGATAATTCCGGCCTTTTCATAAGCAATCCTGGCAAGCGTATTACCCAAGATTGCAGTATGATCAAGACCTATGGAAGTAATCACCGCAATATCCGCATCAATCACATTGACGGCATCAAGTCTGCCGCCAAGACCGATTTCCAGCACGGCAGCTTGAACATTTTCCGCCTTAAAGCAGTAAAAAGCCGCCAAGGTTGTATATTCAAAATAAGTAAGATTTACTCCGCACTGGCCTGCTGCCTCATAAACCGCATAAAAAGCCCTGCACAATAAAGACTCATCAACATTTTTTCCTCCGATGTTGACGCGTTCGGTAAAAACATGCAGATGAGGTGAAGTATAAAGCCCTGTCTTGATACCGGACTTATTTAAAGCGCCGGCGATTAAAGCTGCGGTTGAACCTTTGCCGTTAGTTCCGGCGACTTCAATAGTATATGCAGCGATTTTAAGCAGATTTAGCTTGGCTGCAACGGCTTTAACCCGACTTAATCCAAGCTCAATGCGATTCGGATCTATCCCTTCAAGATAGAAAAGCCACTCTTGAAGAGATCGATTTTTAACAGATAAATTTTCAGTCATTAAACACGCGGTTTGATTCGTTTTCTGGTTGTTCCGCTCTTAGTGGCAGTGTGATTAACCTGATGAGTTTCAGTTACCGTTTGAGCGCTGTCGGCTGAGGAATTAACGGTATCTTTAATTAAAGGAGTTTCGCGGCGAACCATCAATTTTGATAATAATGAAGCGATCACATCGCGCATATCACGACGGGCCACAATTATATCAACAGCGCCTTTTTCCTTTAAGAACTCGGCTCTTTGGAAGCCTTCAGGCAAAGTTTCGCGCACGGTCTGTTCGATTACGCGGGGACCGGCAAATCCGATAAGAGCATTCGGCTCAGCGATATTGATATCACCGAGCATAGCAAGAGATGCCGATACGCCGCCCATGGTCGGGTCACACATAACGCTGATAAAAGGCAAACCGGCTTTACTTAATCTTGATAAAGCAGCTGAGGTTTTTGCCATCTGCATTAAAGAAAACAATGATTCCTGCATGCGTGCTCCGCCCGAGTTAGAAAAACAAATTAAAGCACGGCGCTCTTTAACGCATTCTTCTACGGCAAGACAGAAACGGGCACCGACGACTGAGCCCATTGATCCGCCCATAAAGGAAAACTCAAAAGCAGCGGCAACGACCGGAATTCCCTTTAAAAAACCCTTTTCCACCACTAAAGCGTCTTTTTCACCGGTAGACTTTTGAGCCTGAGTATAGCGATCTTTATAACGCTTTAAATCTTTAAATTTTAAAATATCGGTTGGAGCCAAATCTGCACCAATCTCACTGCGATCTTGCGGATCCAAAAAAGCATCCAAACGCACACGTGCTTTAATGCGCATGTGATGACCGCATTTGGGGCAAACATTAAGATTACGCTCAAGCTCTGCACGATATAAAACCTGGTCGCAGGCATCGCATTTGGTCCACACGCCTTCGGGGATTTCATGTTTGCTGTTGCTGTCACTTTTAGGCAATATCTTTTCAAGCCAGCTCATACCTGCTCCTTAACAATGCGAACGTTTCAAACTAAAGGCAAGATCTTATCATATCAATAAAGATCTCAATGCCGAGCCTTGCAACTGCAGCCTTCATTTTACTAAAGCCCCAGTACTAACCCAAGTCCGGCTTTATGTGCTGTTAAAATCTAAACAAACAGAAAGATAAAGCACAATCATTTAAAGTTGATGTGCGATTATAGCGCACATTGAGACTTAGTGCACACTATGAAGATTTTACTGCAAGAAAACAAAAATGCGATAAGAATTTTATTGAGAATGAGTGAAAAATTGAAAAGGATTTTAATCAGATGGTGGACGCTATAGGACTCGAACCTACGACCCTCTGCTTGTAAGGCAGATGCTCTAACCAACTGAGCTAAGCGTCCAAATTTTTGAATGGTGGGTCGTGAGGGGATCGAACCCGCGACCAACGGATTAAGAGTCCGCTGCTCTACCAGCTGATCTAACGACCCAACCCAGCTTATATCAGGTGTTAAATGGTGGGTCGTGAGGGGATCGAACCCGCGACCAACGGATTAAGAGTCCGCTGCTCTACCAGCTGAGCTAACGACCCGTTTAACAAAACAACTTACTGGACCTATGGGCTGTGAGAGATTCGAACTCTCGACCAACGGATTAAAAGTCCGCTGCTCTACCGACTGAGCTAACAGCCCACTCATCAATCCGGCGTTGTTGCCTGACGGAGCGTTATTTTACTGATATTCAGCGCCAATGCAAGAGTTTTTTTTAAAATTATTTAAAATTTTTATTATCAAAAAGTCAAAATAACAGTTATCTTATTGATTTTTATTAGAAATATTTATTTAAATAAAAAACGCAAAATATTTCTATTCTGCGCTTTTTTACCTGGTGAAAGTTACATATTCTGCAATTCCTGGCGAGAAAGGTTTGCTGCCGTATCTGCCGGATATTTATTTATCACCAATTCGAAAAATTGCTTGGCTTTATCCTTATCGCCCTTTAATTTGCTTATAAGCCCTAATTTATACAAAGAATCCGGACGCTTAGGCGTCGCAGTAAAACGAGCTACGTTTAAAAAGCTTACTCTGGCCTCATCAAGCTTATTCTGCTTGTACTGAACCTGTCCGAGCCAATACCATGCGTTTGGCGTCAAGCTGTTATCAGGATAACTTTGAAGATATGCTGAAAATTCTTTTTCAGCTGCGGCAAGATTGTTGGCGGTAACGAATTTATAAGCGTTATCGTAAGCGGATTTTGCTTGTGCATCAGCTGTCTTTAAATTACCCTCAAGCGTAAAACCGGAGTTTTGTGCCGAAGCTTGATTGTTTCCGTTTTGCGGTGCAGCGCTGTTACTGCCGGACGAACTTCCTTGCTGTTGTGATGAATTGGCGTTTTGCACTGCAGGTGCAGACGGAGCTGCTGCAGTATTTGCCATCTGCTCTTTAACTTTATTTAAATCGTACTGCAATTTTTCGATGTCACCGCGCAAAGACGCAATTTGTTGATTATAAAAATCCAATTGATTTTGCATCTCCAGCATCGCACGCTGCTGCGCATCAAGCTGTTTTTGAATTGACGAATCCGCAGCTGACACGGAAAAGCTTACGGAGCTGATTATCATTACAGATAAAGCAAGCAGTGTTTTACGCATGTTGCCTCCAAAACGAAAACGGCGCATCAAAAATGACGCGCCGCCTTGAAACTCAATTAATTAAAAATTAATAATTAATCACGGCACGACGATTCTTTGCCCAGGCATTCTCATTGTGACCGACAACCAAAGGCTTTTCCTCTCCGTAAGAAACGATGGAAAGCTGATTGACGTCTACGCCTAAATTCTGCATATAGCGGGCAACTGAACGAGCACGTCTTTCACCTAAAGCAATATTGTATTCAGGAGTTCCGCGCTCATCGGTATGACCTTCGATAATGATATGGGCATCAGGATTTTCACGCAAGTATTTGGCATGAGCCTGCATGACTCCTACATAATTATCATGGATCTGATCGGAATCATAATTAAAATAAATCGTGTTGTTTTCACGCAAAGCCTCAGGGCCGCTGAAATTACTGCCGTATCCGTCAGTACCGGTAACGGTTACTGCGCCATCCGGATCAAGACCTACCTGCACGTCACCGCCCATACCGCTTGCGTCTTCAACCAAGGTGCCGCTTCTTCCGTCTTCGCTTCCCGTGGTTGAACAGCCGGTGAAAGCAAATGCTGCTAACAAACAAGCTGCGGCTAAAAAGAATTTTTTATTCATAACTTAAGTTCCTTAAACTTTATTTATCAAGTAACGGACCCCATGCAGGTGAGCTGATTTCGCCTGATGTAGACGGCAAATTAGCTCTAAAGCGCCCATCGGCAGAAACGATAGCCAAGCCCTTACGCCCTTGATATATCGTAGAATATATTACCATACTGCCATTAGGTGCAACACTGGGAGATTCATCCAAATTTGAAGTGGTCAGCATATAAATACTGCCATCTTCATCCATACGAGCAACTCGATAACCGTTATGACGAGTAATCATAATTACCGAATTAGTCCCCGGAATAGGCTCGGCAGATAAATTCATCTGTCCTTGATAGGTTAGACGTTCCGTCGTACGGGTATTAAAATCAAATTTATAAATCTGAGCTCTGCCGCCGCGCTCTGATGTAAAAAACAACTGTCTGCCGTCTGCCGACCAGTTAGGCTCGGTATCAATTGCAGGATCGGCGGTAACTCTCTGAACAGCACGGGTATTTACATCATAGTAGTAAATATCCGGTTGTCCGTCTTTTGACAACACCATTGCTATTTTTGATCCGTCAGGAGACCATGCCGGCGAACTGTTCAAGCCTTTAAAGCTCGCAATACGCGTACGCTGCTTGGTATTAAGATCCTGAATAAAAATAGCCGAATTTTTATTTTCAAAACTTACATAAACTATTTTCGTTCCGTCAGGAGACCAGCTGGGAGTCATAATCGGCTCGGTAGATTTTAGGATCGGCACTTCATTAAAGCCGTCATAATCGGCCGTCATCAACTGATAAGGAAATTTAGCTCCGTGACGAAATACCACATACGCAATTCTGGTTCTGAAAGCTCCTTTTTGTCCAACGAGCTTTTCATAAACGCGATCGGATACGCGATGTGCAGCCTGACGCATGGTATTAAGACCTGAAGCTCCGCGATAATGTGCAATTACCTGACCTTTGTTTTCACCGACTAAAGACTGTAATAAAAACTCGACCTGGTAAGTATTGCCGTCAGGATAAACTTTGCCGAAAACAACAGCTTCAGCACCCGTACCTGCCATCATATCGGCATTAACTTTTTCTCCGTCAAAGACGCCTGTTGGTATTTGACTTTGGGATAACGGAGAAAACTTTCCTGAGCGCATCAAATCAGCGCTTACGACCGATGCGACATCGATTCCGACATCTGCCGTTTGGGTAAAAGGCAAAACGGCAATCTTGCGGCCTTCATTAATACCGCCAGTGATTTCGATATTGAGAGCAGCCTGGGCATTTGACATGATAAACAAGCCAAAGCCGAAAGCGCCTAAAAATTTCATCAAACGCATCAAAATCCCCTTTTTTCTTCTAATAAATTTTTAAAAATTATAGCTTAAGCTAAAGCTTAGGCGTCATAGTTATTACTATGTTATTACAGTCTTTGCACTCTCTTGGGGGCATGGGCAGCATTCCGATAAGTCTTAAAGTATTTAAAGCCGAATCGCAAACGCGCTTATCGCCTCGGCATTTTTCACCTGAAATCACGCCGTCCGATCCCACCTGAATAGTAACAACAACTGTTTTACCTTGCATTGAAGGATCAATTCGCCACTGCTGTTCAATTAAAGTCTGAACTTTCGATCCGTATTGCGATGCAATTCCTGAACCGCCGCCAAGACCTTGACCGCCTTCAATGCCGTCAGACGTTCCGAACAGCTCATTTTCAAGAGCATCCGCAGCTTTTTGAGCTTCAGCTTTCCGCCGTGCTTCCGCTTCAGCCTTCTTTTTAGCTTCTTCTTCAGCCTTTTGCTTTTCTTCTAAAGCTTTCTTTTCTGCTTCAGCCTTTTTTCTGGCCTCTTCGGCTTTTTGCTTCTCTTCCAGAGCTTTCTTTTCTGCTTCAGCTTTTTTCTTAGCCTCTTCGGCTTTCTTCTTTTCTTCTAAAGCTTTTTTTTCAGCTTCGGCTTTTTTCTTAGCTTCTTCTGCTTTCTTCTTTTCCTCTAAAGCTTTTTTTTCAGCCTCGGCTTTTTTCTTGGCCTCTTCTGCTTTCTTTAAAGCCAAATCAGCCTGACGCTTTTGCTCTGCAGCCTTTTGTTCCGCGACCCTTTTTTCAAGATCCGCTTCAGCCTGACGACGCTTTTCCTCATTTGCCTGATTGGCTGCAGGATCTTGTTTCTTTACAGCGTTAGAATCTTTGCGGCGTCCCTGTTCACTGCCTTTGGCCGGAGGGGAAACTATAACCGCGTGCATAATATTTCCCATTCCGTCTTCAGGCTTTTCCGGCTTATCAAGTGAAATATTAGAGGCTAAAATTCCAATAAGCGCCAAATGTAAAAATAAAGCACCGACAAAAGCCGTACCTAAATTTATCTTCACGTTTACCTCACAGCGGATCGGTTACCAATCCGACACTGTCAACTCCACTGTTTTTAAGCGCATTCATCAATTGAATTACCGCATCATACGGAACTTGAGCATCACCTTGGACAACTACCGGACGCGACGGATCTTTTGACAGCTCTTGAGCCACAAAGTTTCCTACTGCATTCAAATCAGGCATTTTAGTCGACGAAGCATCAATACTTACAAAATACTGTCCTGCCCTGTCAATTGTTGCAATAATCGGGGTTTTCTGATCTTCATTCATTGTTTCAGCTTCTGCTTTTGGCAGATCAACAGTAACCCCCTGCATAACCACAGGTGCCGTAGCAATGAAGATCACAAGCAGCACCAGCATAACATCAATATACGGTACTACATTAATCTCCGCTACCGGGCGGGTACGCCGCCTTGAGGAATATCTACGCATTTTCTTTTAAGATCCTTGCCCGTTGTTGATATTGCCCCTGCCGGACAAACTGCGCAAACTTGAAGGAGCTCCGCTTCTTAAACTGTTTTCTTCATTATTTTCATGACTGCGGCGCATATTTCCGACTCTATAAGTAGGACCTTCCGCTGTCGGTCTCTTTACAAAGCGCGCCTCTTCTTTATAAGAATTTTCCGCATATTCCTGATTACGATAAGAAGATGCGGTATTTCTTGAAGCAAAATCATTAAAACTGCGAGGCTTAACCTGATTTTGCGCTTCTTCTCTTTTTACACTCGCGCTTTTTATGGTAACTAAACGACGATTTAAAATCGTTGCAAATTCATCCATAAAATTTAGATAACGATTTTCAAGCGCTTCAAGTTTTGTAGTAAAGCGATTGTAAAACATCACAGCCGGAATCGCGGCAAAAAGGCCCATAGCCGTTGCAATCAAAGCTTCGGCAATCGGAGGGGCAACCATGGACAAAGTTGCATTTTTAACTGCAGCCAATGCCACAAAGGCGTGCATAATACCCCAAACGGTTCCGAACAAACCGATATAAGGACTTATAGAGCCGATGGTAGCAAGTGTCGGCAAATGAGTCTCAAGATTCTCAATTTCACGCGAAGCGGCAACCTTCATCTGTCTATAGGTTCCGTCCATCACCACTTCCTGATCGGCAGGTCCTGAATTGACCAGGCGCACGAACTCTTTAAATCCCGCACTGTAAATCACTTCAAGTCCGATTAAAGAATGCTGACGCTTAACACAATCCTGATAAAGATTATTCAAATCAATTCCCGACCAGAATTTTTCTTCAAACTCATCTGCTTTTTTACGACCTAATTTATACTGATTGCTGCGCTGAATAATAATAGTCCAGGAAACAACTGACAAAGTCAGCAAAAACAACATTACAAGCTGGACCAAAAAACTGGCATTTAAAACAAGCTCGGTAAAAGAAAGAGCTCCGTCACTTCCTTGCATTATTTTTATAACTCCAAGATTATGATTTTTGTATTAAAAAGCCCTGAGCATATTGATAGGCTTCACTTGGCATCGCTTTAGGCAGCCCTGTTTTCATATTGATAAAAGCAACATCACATTCTAGCTCAAATAAGAGCTCATTTTTCTCATTAAAAATCTGCTGCGAAAAAGAAATAGCCACCTTGCGCAGCTTAATTACCGAACATGTCACTTTAAGCATGTCATCAAGTTTGGCACTGTGCTTATAACGGGCAGACAAATTAACAATAACAAATCCTTCTTTATCTTCAAGCATCTTATTTTGCGACATCCCCATTGTTCGCAGCCATTCGGTACGAGCTCTTTCACAAAACTTAAGATAATTTGCATGGTAAACGATACCGCCGGCGTCGGTATCTTCATAATACACGCGATAGTTCACCGAAAATTCATTCATTTGATAAACCGACTCCATTAAATAAATCAGTAGCATCAGTTCTGCTTAAACCGAACTTATCATAAGCTTTTTTAGTAGCAACGCGGCCGCTTCTGGTTCTCTGGATAAAGCCTTGCTGAATTAAATACGGTTCAACCACGCTTTCCAAAGTTTCACGATCATGGCCTAAAGAAGCTGCCAAGCTTTCAACGCCTACCGGCCCGCCGTTAAAGTCCAAAATCACCGAGCGCAAATACTGCCTGTCAAAGTCATCAAATCCGTCAGGATCGATCTTCTGCAAATCAAGCGCAGCTTTAGCGATTTCAACGTTTATTTCGCCGTTGCCGCGGACTTCGGCATAATCACGCACTCTTTTTAAAAGACGGTTTGCAATACGCGGAGTTCCGCGTGAACGCTTGGCAATTTCCATAGCACCGTCTTTATCAATTTTAATTTTCAGTTTCTTAGCGCTGGCTTTGATAATCAAAAAAAGTTCTGACGGAGTGTAATAAGACAGCTGCAGAATAATGCCGAAGCGCGCCCTTAAAGGAGAAGTTAACGTTCCCGCTTTAGTGGTAGCCCCGATTAAGGTAAAAGGCGATAGACCTATCTTAATAGAACGGGCCGACGGTCCTTCTCCCGTCATAATATCCACTTGATAATCTTCCATTGCAGGATACATGAACTCTTCTATAACCGGAGAAAGACGATGAATTTCATCAATAAAAATAACATCCCGCGGCTGCAAATTAGTCAAAAGAGCGGCCGCATCTCCTTTTTTCTCTAAAGCAGGACCTGAGGTCTGCGAAAGATGCACGCCAAGCTCATTTGCAATAATATTTGAAAGAGTAGTTTTACCAAGACCGGGCGGTCCGAAAATCAGAACATGATCTAAAGCCTCTCCGCGTTTTTTAGCTGCGGCAAGTGCAATTTCAAGCTGGCTTTTTACATCTTCCTGTCCGATATAGTCTTTTAAAGTCTTAGGGCGTAATGCTCTGTCCTCAGCAGATCCGAAACCGCCCGCTTCCGCCTCAATTTCACTTGCATCAGCTTCAGGACGAATTGCTGAATTTATGCTTAAATTATCCGCAATTATTCCGCCGCTTTCCTTTACAGAGGAAAATTCATCTTCTTTTATATATTTTCCTGCCATCAGCGCTTACCTCCTGAAATCAAACCAAGAGCCGCGACAATAATCTGTTTGGTATCCATTCCTTCTTTTGCAACGCTGTTGACATATTCAAAAGCCAAAGCTTCTTTATAGCCAAGCCCGATTAATGCCGACACCGCTTCATCCACTGCAATATTACCGACAACAGCAGCCATGCCGTTTACTTTGCTTAAATCAGCCGTGCTTACCGTATCTGACAGCGGAAGCTTATCAAGTCTGTCTTTGAGTTCAACCATAAGACGTTCTGCGGTCTTTTTCCCGACACCCGGTACTTGAGTCAAAGCTCCGGTTCTGCCGCTTGTCACCGCAGCAATAAAATCATGCGCATTAAACGATGACAAAACAGCCAAGGCAAGTTTAGGACCTACTCCGTTTACTTTTATAAGTTCTCTAAATAAGGTCCTATCGCTTAAATCACAAAAACCGTATAAAAGTTCGTCATCTTCGCGCACCACGTGATGAACATAAATAAATTCTTCTTCATTGACGGAAATTTTTGCAAGCGAGGTAACCGGCATTTCAACTTCATAACCTACGCCGCCGACCTCAATTAATACCGTAACGCCGTCAATTCTTAAAACTTTTCCGCGTAAACTGCCAAACAAAATTTTTCTCCTTAATTTTTAAGGCAAATTATAGCTTATTGGGCTTTTTAAAATCTAAAAAGGAGGAATTTGCTTACTTTAATTTTGAAATCTGCCGTGTCCGAAATTTCCGACCGGAGCAGTAAAACGCATTGCTTTAGTCACCGCGCTTGTATAACCGTGACAAATTGCGCAGGCAAGGGCGTCTGCAGCATCCGCCTGAGGAGTCCCGGATAATTTTAAAATACGCTCAACCATATATTGCACCTGATGTTTTTGCGCGGCTCCGTAACCTACAACGGCCTGCTTTATCTGACGCGGCGTATATTCAAAAATCTCAAGCCCTGCGTTAGAACCTGCAATCATTGCTGCGGCTCTTGCCTCAGAAAGCTTCACCGTCGACTGTACATTTTTAGATAAAAAAGTTTCTTCAATAGCAAAAACTGTCGGCGAAAATTGCTCAATAATTGTAGATACCGCAACAAAAATAGTCTGCAGGCGCTTATATAAAGCCCCACTGCCGGCATTGATGCAGCCTGAACCTAAATAAACAAGTGCAGATCCTTGAATCTTTATGACTCCATAGCCGGTTTTACGAGAGCCGGGATCTATTCCTAAAATAATTTCAGCCATGATATTGATTATTGTATATAACCATTTAAACGGTTATAAAAATATATTTTCTTAATTTTCAAAATAAAAAATCATTAATAAAGTTTCTAAGCCAAGATTTTATAACAAAGAAAATCTCAGCAAGGGATCAAATATCTTTTAATATAAAAAAAATTATATTTAAGAAAAATAATCTTTGTTATTTATAAAAGTATTGGCTTTTAAACATAAAAACATTATTATCTTTTACAAAGATAATATTTGTTATTTATAATTTTTATCATGAAACTAAAAACATTTTTAGATAGAGTTGATTCTCAAGAGCGTTTACGTAGTGCACTAAAGAGAGAAAACGCGCAATTTATTGTTATTTACGGACGCAGACGCATCGGTAAATCAACCTTAATAAAAGAAATACTCACTAAAAAAGATATTTACTTTTTAAGTGATCAAACTAACGATGCCAATCAACGCTTCCTTTTAGCGAAAACCATTGCTTTGAACATCCCTTATTTTGACAGTGTTATTTACCCTGACTGGGAGTCATTGTTTAGAGAGTTAAATGCAAAGCTTACCGAACGTATTTTGCTTTGCCTTGATGAATTTCCGTATTTAGTCAAAAGCTGCTCCTCTATCGCTTCCGTTATTCAAAAACTGCTTAACGAGCATACACTTAAATTTGACTTGATTATTTGCGGTTCTTCCCAACAGTTGATGCAGGGATATATTCTTGACAAAAGAGAACCGCTGTTCGGCCTTGCCGATGAAATTATCAAGCTGGATCCCATCCCCGTAAAATACATATCTGAAGCTCTACAGATTAATGCTAAAGAGGCTGTTGAAGAATACGCAGTATGGGGCGGTATTCCTCGCTATTGGGAACTTAGGACCGATTATCCGGATCGTAAAACCGCCATTGAAAAATTAATTTTAGATACCAAAGGTATATTAGCTGAAGAACCTCAGCGCCTGCTTAGAGACGATTTACGCGAAACAGTACAAACATCCACAATTCTTTCAATTATCGGCAACGGAGCTAACAAGATATCGGAAATTGCTGCAAGAGCCGGTAAAAGTGCTACGCAAATTACCGAGCCTTTAAGTAAGCTTCGTGATTTAGGCTATATTCGCCGTGAAATTCCCTTTGGTGAAAATGAAAAAAACAGCAAAAAAGGGATCTACAAAATTAATGATAATCTTTTGTCATTTTACTTCAGATTCATTTCTCCGTACCGTTCAATTTTAGAGTTAGGCCGCTTTGACACGGTTATGCAAATGATAGACTCTCAGTTTACGCAATTTGTCGGGCAATATTGGGAACACTTATGCAGAAATTTCATAAGCGGCAACATAATTGACGGAGTAGCCTACAACCTTGCTTCAAGCTGGTGGGGAAAAATCTTTCCTGACGGCAGACAGGAAGGAAAAATGATAGAGCTTGACGTGGTGGCTGAATCTTTTGACAAAAAACACATACTCATCGGTGAATGTAAATGGACCGCTACGGAAGATGCCGAGCGCATAATTCATGCTTTATCAGAAAAAGTAAAGTACCTGCCCTTTATTAAAAAGGATCAGACAATTCATTTAGTGTTATTTTTAAAAAACCGTCCGCTGCATCAAACCGAAATAACTTATTTCCTGCCTGAGCAAATCTTAAAGAATATGTAAAAAGATGTCGTAAATAAGACCGCCTGAGGCAAAACTTTCATGAAACGTCAGATGAAAGCGGCGGTCTTAAACCGGTTAAAGTGTCGAACTCATTTATTTACATTCGACACTTTTTTGAGATGGTATTAGCTTTTAAAACTGATATTTGCCTCCCATTGATATGGAGTAGCTGTCATCATAATCTCCACCGAAGAGAGTATCAGCCTCAACGAACAGCTTCATGTTATCGGTGCTCATAACACTAAAACCTAAGCCGACGCTGCCGTAGGTATCGTCATTGCTTTCACTTTGCGTCATAGTATTGCCAAGTTCACTGAAGGTAAGATCAACATCACCTAAGAACTCATGCATTACATCTGCGCGCAGATAGAAAGTAAGCGGAGTATCGTTAAGCGAGCGTCCGGCTCTAAATCCCAAGCGACCTATTAAGCTGTCGATATTATCAATTGAGACGTCAGTTCCTGCTGCAGTTGAATAATCAGTGTCGGTAATATAGGTATATTGAGCCTGAATCTGCGGTTCAATAAACCAGCCTGCGTCATTCATGAACTTATGGCCGAACTCAGCTGACAACGATATCGATTCATTATCATAGTCAGCGCTTAAGTCTTTATTAAAGCCCAAGAGATCTTTAAAGGTATTATCAGTCTCAAGGTGAGCATACTTAAACACGAAATCGGCATACGATCCGCTGTCAGCAAGATAGGTTGCGGTAAACCACAAACCGTAACGCTTTTGCTCGGAATCTGCGTTCATGCGATCGTAGTTGCTGTCTGCCGATTGATAATCAAAGGCTGCTCCGACAAACCAGTCTCCGTTTGCAAACTCGTTTTTCTGCGTTAAACCGACTTGTGCCATGGTCTTCATGGTTTCGGTACGGTCAAGATTGAACGAATCATGACGGACGCGTGCCCAGACACCGTAATCTTCACCGTTAACGTAACGCGCCTCACCCATACGCTTATTTAAAGTATCAAGATAAACATTTGATGCGTATACGGTATTTGCCATATCGGTCATAACGTCACCGACAATTGAAATTTCATCATATGCGGTATTACGTTCAAAGCCCCAATTTACGGATTGGTCAGCGTTATTATTACTTATAATGCTGTAAGCTGGAGTAATAGCGGATATGACGGTAGTTCTGTCAGTTCTTACGACATTTGAAGGAAGCGATTCATCACTACCTACAAATTCGACACCTTGTGCATTAGTTCCTTTGACTGTGGCAAAGGTCAACGTATCGGCAAAATCATAATCGCCGTGGACATAAGCTAAATCAACCTTCTGAGTAGCAGTGCCTTCGGCTTCATTAATAATGATTTGCGAAACTTGAGGAATTGCTCCGGTATTGTCGATACCTACAACGAAAGTATTGTCACTGCCAGATGCAAGTTTATCAATTGTCAAACTTTGGCTATTGAAGCTACCGTCAGCGGTTAAATCAAAGGTATTGCCCGAACCTGAAACCGCTCCGGTTATAACATGATCTAAAGAAGAATTTGCAAAGAAGTTAACCGTAGCATTGTTTGCGGCAAAATCGTCTTTTGCGTTAAGCTCTTTTCCAGTGAAATTAAAAACGGTGTTGCTCTCAAGATTTACGCTGCGTAAATTAAGCGAATTATCGTTCCAGCCATCGAATGCTACAGCACCTTGTTTAACCTCAAGAGAAGATAAGCTTGCATCTTCGCTTGAAAGCATATCAAAGCCGATAGTAAGTAATCCTGCTCCTGATTTAACGATATTGCCGCCTTTAATTGAGCTGTTTGAAATAGCTTTATTTGAATTAAAAGCAAACTCTAATGTATTGTCTCCTGCAGTTAAATCATAGGTGCCTTTCATTCCGGAAATATCAGCACTGTCGTAAACTGTTAAAGACGCTCCTTGTTCAAGCTTTAAAGCGGAATTATCTGAACCAGTTAATTTACCGGACAAGGACGATTGCCCCTTCTCTTTAGTTAAACTTAAAGAATTTTCGTTAAGGTTTAACTCTCCACTGTTATTAAGCACTAAAGTCTGAGCTTTTTGATTTGCTTCTGCATTAACTTTTCCGTTAACGATAAGCGCAGTGGTTTCTGAGGTTTCGGCAGTATTACCGCCTAACGCATTTGTTGAAGATAAGTTTAAAGTTGCCTCTTCGTTAACTGTAACGGAGCCGGTAAAGCTGTTGTTTGATTTTGATAAAGTTAAAGCTTTATTACCGGCAATTACGACATCAACATCAGGATCTGCAGTGACGGTAACATTAAGATTAAAATCAGATCCGATTTCTTTTTCAGCGTTAAGCTCGGTTGATTGACGTAATGCAAGGCTACCGGCACCGCCGCTTACAAATAAATCCTGACCGGCAGCTCCTGTTTTAAATTTTGTTCCGTAGCCGATATCGGCAACAGATTGTCCGTTTTCCGTTACGGAGACAGAAATTCCTGTGGAGGTGTCAATTTCATTGCCGTCTTCATCCACGAAAGTAAGACTGCCTTCCGTCGCGTTAACAGAGCCTTTTACTAAGGTCAAATAACGCGAATCAACGACATTATTCAGATAGTTGACAGTACCGAGAATTCCTAAATTTGCGGGAGTATCGGGAGCTCCGGCCTCGGCAATTGCCGAGGTAACTAAATTTACCGTTTCAGGATTAATAATGATTTTATTATTTCCTGAAATTGTAAATGTTTTTTCCTCCGCCATGGTAATCAGACTTGAAATATCACCTCCAAGCTTTATATCTCCTTCAGATTCAAATTTAAGCGAAGAATCTCCGGCAAGTTCCATTCCTTGAGAGGTAATTGCCGAAGTTACGGTTAAATCGGTGTTTTCAGCAACGATTGCGGCTTGAGAAACTAATTGAGAATTCGGATTAGTTTCAACATCATCTCCACCGAAATCAAACGTATAGTTTGTAAGATGCGCAGTTCCGGTAAATCCTTCATTAACGTCAAAGAAAGTAAGAGCTGTTTTTCCATCAGTATTTTCAAGTTCAACCGTACCTGAGCCGGTTAACCCTGACCAATCAACGGCATCAGTTGCTGAAGTTATTAAAGAAAGCAATGTGCCGTTCTCAAGATCTGCACTAATAGTGGAATTAATGTTAGCAAGGTCTTTAATTGTGACTTTTGAAGTGTCGTCAAGATCCAGCTCACCGCTAAAACCTGTCAGCTTAGAAGTGTAGTCCATGCTAACATCGGTTGTATGTTGGAAATTGAGTGTGCCTGTTCCTTTAATAGTGTTATCAAAAGGTGCGGTAGTGCCGTTATTTGCTACGGAATCTAAAACAAATGTTGTATTTTCCAGATCTAAAACAGCACTTCTGTTTAGCGCATCAAGGGTGGATGTAACCGTAGCAGTTACTTCTGCTAAATCTAAAACACCCTCAAACTTGCTGAAATCTGCTTTATCTGCAGCAATTTGCACATCAGTATTAATCTCTACAACATCATCTTTAGATCCTTCATATTTACCGTTTTGAAGGACATCTTCTCCTTTAATAGTAACTTTAGACTTAGTTCCAACAAGTTTAACTGTGCCGTTAAAATCGTTTAAGGTTGAAGCTGAGTTGAAAGTTAGAGCTATCTTATCGGAAGATTCATTTCCTATTTGTAAGGTACCGCTGCCGGTTAATGATGTTTTTTCACCAAGAACATTACCTTGAATTAATGTAGTTGAAATATTCTTTTCTTCTATAGATTTAATTAAATCTTTAGCCAATAAAGAGTTATTTCCTAAAACGGTAAGAATATCAGCCTGACCTATATTTATTGAGTGAATTCCGCTATCAGATGCAAGTCCGGTTAAAGACAGCTTTACACCTTCAGCTCCTTCTCCGAAGTAAAAGTCCGAATTATTGCCGACTAAAACTAAAGATGAATTTCCTAAGCCGGTAGATGACTGGGTGTGCAGCTTGATGTCACTGTCAACTAAGGTAATTCCGGTATAAGAATTATTCCCTGAAACATAAATTTCACTTGCGGTATCTCCCAGTACTTCATTATTTTGATACCACAGAATACCATGACCTGTGATTGTAGTTGCAAGTCGATTATTTGCGGCTGTTTCAGAGGATATTGCCATAAATGATGATGATAAGTCTAAGGCTTCGTTTGCTGCCGGAGACGCATCACTTTCATTATGACCGTTTCTTAATTCAAGGGACTGAAGTCCGTATCCCAACCATAATCCGTATTTCGTATTCGTATCATCAGAAGGATAATTTGTTGTCATGCCCCATGTTCCCAAGGCGGCAATATTCTGTTTGTTTTCGTCGGCATTACTGATATATTCAGTAGTAAGTACTCCTTGAGTTATTTGTTGATCGCTGCTATCAATTAAAGTTACGTTGTTATATCTATCCCCTTGTTGTAATTCTATAAGAAGCTGCGCATCTTGAAGTACTATATCGAAAATCGGAGTATCGGTTTGTGCAGCACCGTTAAACGAAAAGTCCGACTCATCAATTTTTACGGTGGCAGTTGTATTGCCTACATAGTAGGTTCCGTTTACTTTAAGTGCTGCAATATTGTCATCTACCTGATCAAAGTTAAATCCCGAAAGATCAAGAACGCCGCCGACGGCAGAATTTGCGCTCCAACCGAAATTATTAACATTTACAGAGGAATTGCCGGATATTGATACTTTAGAGCTATCTGCAAGCAATAAACCGCCATGGTATGAGTTATTGTTGTTAAATAAGCGATTAGCTAAGTCAGTAGTTAAATCAAAACTTGAATTGGTAAGAGAAATAGAACCGTTATAATTAGTAAAATCAGCTGTATTCTCAATGGTTACAGAGCTTTGAGTTCCGCCTAAACCGGTTAATGAAATGCGATCATATTGATTGCCGCCGGAAAAAACAATATTCTCTAATGTTATATTTGACTCTGAATTAAGCTCCAGACGATTATAATCAGAAGATGTATCGGTTGATCTTGCATCGAATTCAACTGAATTACCGAGTTGATCATGATATCTGCCTGCACTTACTGTAAGCTTAGATGCATTTTGTAACAAGGTTTTTTCTGTTGCAATTTGTATGCTTTCGTCATAGCTGATTTTAGAATTACTGAGTGTTACCTCATCTAAACTACCGGTTCCGGAACCGCTTGCAAATGAATATATAAGTTCTGATGCAGAGTCATTACTTTCTTTTATATTGGAGAACGAAACTTTACCGTTTTGATTAAAATTAAGAGTATTGCTGTTTACTGCAATATCTATATTTGAAAGAGCTGTGTCAACGGATTCTGAGCCGAATTTATAATTTGTAGCAGTTATAGAAGTAAGATTTCCGTTATCGACAATCTGTCCGTTTTCTTCTCTAGCTGCTTTAATGGAAGCGTTCTCCACGAGAGATAAGGTGTTTGATACGTTAAATGATGGTGTATCTCTTAAGAATTCAAGATTGGCGTTAGTAATGCTTACATTTGAAGAGTTTCCGAAACTCTTTTCACGATACATCCTTACCGTAAGTTGATGGTCTGAATCTTGCCCTTCTACCGTTGTATCTCCTTTATAGTCATTCTCCGTATCGTTATTCCATGAGTTTATGTTTAAAATACCTGAGCCTGTGTATTTAACACCACCATCACCTGTTAAATGAGCAGCCATGGTATTATTATTTCTATTAGTTGTAGTGCTTGCAAGTGATAATATCTGTCCTGATTCTATGTTTAATTCTGTGAGAACAGATAAAGTGCTAAAACCATGATTGCTAGTATCAGTACCTTCTAACACATCTTCAAGTATCCCTTCTGTCCCAAATGAAGGTCTCAGGATTGTAGTTGTTGAATCAACACGGATACCTGTAGAGCTATCATAGTCCTTTCCATCAAAAATAATTCTTTCTACGCCGTCTTCATTAGTAATTAATAAGTTATGACCGTACTTATTAAAAAAATCTTGATTGCTTTTAAGAAGATTTACTGCTTCATTACCTATAGAGTATGTTGCTGTAGCAACTTTAGTACTGTTTTGACTGATGTTTTGGGAAAATTTATTGTTCGTTTTCCCTTTTATTTGTAAATTAAAATCCTTAGCTTGGATACCATTTCCATAAAAGGCAATACCAGATTCTGCTGAAATAAATTTATAGCTATCACCTACAGTCTGATTTAATAATAAAGTTCCATCTGTATCATTGAGTGTTGCCCCATCTGAAAAAGTAATTGTATACGGACCATCATCATCTATCCATACAATATCAGAGGCATAATTATATGCCGGTTTATCGTTTCCAATAGTGAATCCAAGATTAGGATCTATCCCTGTATCTAAATCTATTGTTGTACCGAGACCACCACTAAAATTTCCCCATTTAATTATTTCTGCAGTAGACGATGAACTGAATAATGCTAAAGATAAAGGAAGAAGTATAAAAGCAAGACGTGATTTAATATTTTGTTTGTCGGTATTTTCTTCTAATGAAGATTGTGAATTACCCCCCCCCTACAGTGATTTTTTTAATAAATTCATTTAACAGAATAGCTTTGTATGCACTTTTAAGCATATTAAGTGCACTACGGGTCAGTCTCATAAAAATTTGCCTCGTACTGTGTTTGAATATCGGAATTATTAATTAACCATCTTCCAAAATAAATTTTAACAGGTGAAGAAAAAAGAAACATTAAGACGTATGATTTTTTAATAAAACACAATAAACATCACAAAATCAGGTTAAAAAATGTAACATTATTGTGCATTAAAAAGAAAAAAATGAGATTACAGCATAAAAATTTATAAACTTCTTCAAATCAGATTAATTTATATGCTTACAGCTTTGCATAATATTGAAAAGACTTGCTTTTTTTGAAAATTAATCTTTATATAACAACATATAAGGCGGCATACGCCGCCTTTAAAACCACAGAAGACTCATTAGAAAAATATCTGACGGAACGCAACTCTACCTGACTTCATAGTTAAAAGAGGAACGAATAATTTATTGCCATCAACAGTATTGCCGTAATTATCGGTAAGCTGCATATCGGTACCCCTAATATCCAAAATAGCGATATCCGCAGGATAGCCTTCTTTAATAATTCCAGCTTTATCTGCAATGCCCAAAGCTTTGGCAGGATTTATCGTGACCGCCTTAAGAATTTTTTCAAGATCCATTCCTGCTGCACTTTGTACCGTCATGGCAAACAGCAATGAAAATCCCGGTCTTACATACTCACTTATTCGAACAGCGTCACTGCTTATAATATCAGGATAAAAATTTTCTTTTACCGCGCTGCTTAAAGACGGAAAACTCCAATGAACGCGTCCGTGGCAATCATCCATCAAAACGCCTCTTTCCCTTGCTTTTAACACCGCGTCTTTAACTTTTCCGTTTGCTTCAAAAATAGTTTCACGCTTTACCTGAAAAACATGAGCTACGATATCACCTTTACCTAATACGTTAAATAAATCGGCAACTTTCACGTTATCAGGCAAATTGTCATAGTGCACAACCAAAGGACAGTAATACCCTTTTGATTTAAGATCCTCACTTATCTCTTTAGCTTTTACCAAAGGAGCAAGCCCCTGTTCATTACCTAAAGTTCCAAGACACATCCTGACTTTAAGCCCGCGCAAAACATCAGGATATTTTGCAAAGGTATTTTCAATTAAATCAGGTCTGAAATCTTTAGGATCATGATCTTCTTCATGAATGCACAAACTCTTGTTGCCGAAAGTCTGTACATTTAAGTATGAGTACGTCGAAGCTTCATATCTTATAATATTGCTGTTATAAAACTGCCTGAAATTCGAAGCTCCGCAGGTCCCTCCGTCACAAGCTGTAGTAATTCCGTTCGGAATGCACATCAAATCGCCGTTAACTCCTATCATGCTGCCGTAAAGGTCAAGGTGCAGATGTTCGTCAATAAGTCCCGGCACCACAAATTTATCTTTAGCATCAATAACGGTATTAACTTCAGATTCTTCATTAACTGACGGGGCGGCAGCTATTTTACCGCCGCGTACATACACATCCCCGACAGAAAACTTTCCTGCTTCACTGTCGAAGACTTGTCCGTTTTTAATCAAAAAATCGTACTTCATTTTTACGCCCTCACTACATTAAGCTCGGAAGCAGCATAGCGAAAATCGGCACGTAAGAAACAAGCAATACTGTCGCAAACAGAATAACGACAAACGGGAATGCGTTCTTTGACAAAGTAACGATATCCTGTTTTGTTGCCGGAATTGCAGCAAATAAACAGTTGCCGAAAGGCGGAGTAGCCTGACCTACAGCTAAGTTAAACACAATAATGCAGCCTAAATGGACTGGATCAATTCCATAGCCTACCGCCATATTGTAAACAAGCGGTGCCAAAATCAAGATAATAGCGCCCGAATCCATAATCATGCCCAAAAACAGCAACAGGATGTTCAGGAACAGGATAAACGAGTATTTACCGGTAATAAATGAGCTTACCGCATTGGTAAACAAGGTCGGAACCTGATAAATGGTAAGAACATACCCAAACAAGGATGCGGCCATAATAATCATGAGGATATTGGCAGTACCTTTAACGGAATCGACGACTATATCCTTTAATTTTCTAAGATTAAGCTCACGATGAATGAAAAAAGCCACAAACAAACCGTATATTACGGCCACGGCCGCTGACTCGGTAGGAGTAAAAATGCCGGTATAAATGCCGCCTAAAATAATGATCGGCATAAGCAAGGCCCAAAATGCGTTTTTAGTCGCAACTACAAGACGAGACCAGGAAAACTCATTGGAACTTGGAATATTGTGTTTTCTAGCGTAAAAATACGCATAAATACACATAAAAATACCGCCCATCAATCCTGGAATTACACCTGACATTAAAAGCTGTGAAATTGAAGTACCTGTGATTGCGCCATAAACAACAAAGACGATTGAAGGAGGAATAACTATACCTAAGGTACCTCCGGCAACCGGTAAAGCTGCCGAATACCCTTTCGGATAATTTGCCTTAACCAATTCAGGATAAAGCATACCTCCGATTGCCGCAGTAGTCGCAATTGAAGAGCCCGACAATGCAGCAAACATCATGCATACAGCCAAAACCACAATCGACAATCCGCCGCGAACATGTCCTAAACATGCTTTTGAAAATTCCACCAGCCGCGATGAAATTCCGCCGTGCTGCATAATTGAACCTGCAAGCATGAAAAAGAAAATGGCAAGCAAAGTATAGCGGGCACCGCCGTTATACATCTTCTGAACCATGGTCATTACCGGAAAACCGTTCATCAGACATAATGAAGCCAGGCATGAAATCGTCAGACTCCAGACAAAAAAGGCACACCGATAATAAGCGTGACAATAAATACGATTAATAAGACCAAAATGGGGCTCATGCTGATTTAACCTCGTCCTTGATTTCAATACCGCAAATCTGGCACAAGTGCTTTAAGGCTATGATTAATCTGTCAAGCAGCACCAGGAAAAAGCCGGCGATCATTACTATGTACACGTGGTAAGTATAAAGAGGCAAAGGAGTTAATCTTTGTTTATTGCGCATTACAGCCGCAACAGTATCAAACAATCCGGACAAGCACACGATAATAGCGATGATGGCTATAATGTCGGGGATAAAATGAATCAAACCGTCTTTAAACGGATCTTTTGATCTGAAAAACTCAATTTTTATTTCGTTATCGGTCTTTACTGAGATATTTGCTCCTATCAGCACCATGAACATAAATAAAACTACACTTAACGTTTCACAGTAATTCAAGCTGTAAGAAGCTATATAACGTAAGCACACATTGGCGAAATTTACGAGTACGACCACAAACACTGCAATAAACAGCAGTATTTTTTCAACTACAAACAAACCGTCGCTCAACTTCACCAAAGCCTTGTAAATTTGATACAGCATGGGCGATTCCTTTATTTTTAAGCTAATAAACCTGCAGTAAGTTTTTAAACACAACTGCAGGTTTTACTAAAGTAACGACTATTTACCCATCATCTTCAACATTTCACCGTACTGCGGTGCATATTTCTCATATACACCCTTAGTGGCGTTCAAAAGTTCATCGTGATTTAAGGAAACGAACGTCATGCCGGCATCGATAGCCCCCTGCTTGGCGGTTTCATTATCAGTCTTGGTTGCCTCCCATTCCACATCGGCGGCATAGGCAGCAGCTGCATCCACCCATCCTTTTTGCTCATCAGTCAAATCGTCATAGGTTTGTTTCGAAATAAGCAAGGAAGCAACTTGGAATACATGATTAGATTCAACCAGGTATTTTTGCACTTCATAATAGGTATTGCTGTAGATATTTACATAAGGATTTTCCTGAGCATCAACGGTTCCCTGCTCCATTGCAGTATAAAGCTCGGAGAAACTGATAACGGTCGGAGAAGCGCCTAAAGCACTGAAAATATCCTGATGAACAGCATTAGACTGTATGCGGATCTTAAGTCCCTTAAAGTCAGCTAAAGAGTTGATGGGTTTATTTGAAGTTATCTCTCTAAATCCCATCGTAAGCCAGCTTGCAACATACATATTTTGTTCAGCCATCTTGTCGGATAGATATTTACCGACGTCACCGGTAATCGTAGTTCTGGCATCATCATAAGAAGCAAAAAGAAAAGGCAGATCAAAAACCCCCATTTCAGGACAGAGATCCATCAATGAAGAAGTAACGATTAAAGATACATCACAAGTTCCCTGCTGCAGCATTGCCGGAATTTCATTGATCGCGCCTAAAGTTCCGTTCGGGAACATGGTGCAAGACATTTCTCCTCCGGAAACTTCACTTAACTTTTCAGAAAATGCGATTGCGGCTTTTCCGAAAATGGAGTCTTCAGGATCTGCATATGCAAGCATCAGATTAGATTTTGCGGATGCCGAACCTGCTGTAAACAAAGATGCGGCAAATAACGTACAGGCCAAGCCTTTTGCTAAAGATTTCATAAAGTATCTCCCTTATGCTGAAGTCTGAATTTCTTTTGATTGTATTTAATAAAATAAAATTAAATACGATCGTTTAATGAATATTATGATTTTAATTAAGCAAATTAAATGTGATTTAACACCGAAAATTGATTATTTTTAGTCAAACGATAACCAAGATTGAAACAACAATTCCGATAAAAACGTTCTTATATATACTTTCCCGCATTTAAACATTATAAAAAACATCTATGATTGTTAAAAATCAAGAAATTTTCACAAAAACAATAATATGAATTAAAGAATAAAATAATCTATTTTATTTGCGTATTCTGTCTTGGACAATCATCTCAAAATCAGCAAAAACAATATCACCACCCGCAATCGTGACTAGCGGTCGAATAATTTTTGAGGCTTGTATTTGTTCCCCTGCATAATCTTTAAACACGAAATCTCCGGCATCATCAAGCTTAAAAATACATATATCAGCTGCAGCTCCGCTTTTTATTATCCCTAAATCATGAATTCCCAAACAAGAAAAAGGCGCTACAGTTACAGCTTTAATTACATTTTCCAAAGACATTCCTGCCGCTAAATACTTTGACATGGTATAAATAAGGCCGTAACCGCGGTTGGTATAAAGTTTTTCACATGTTAAATCGGTACTGATGATATCCGGCAAAAAGCCTTCGGCAAATGCTTTTTTTATAATTGAAAAAGAGTTATTTCTATATCCGTCTGCCGAATCAAACAAAACACCGCGCTCTCTTGCCGCTTTTACCTCTTTTAAGATTTTACCGCCTTCATCCAGAATTCCTTCGCATAAATTCTGATAAATATGACAGACCACATCTCCCTTATCCAAAAGACTTACAATGTCGGCAATACGATCGGGATGATTGGCTACATGTACGACTAAAGGAACCTTAAAATCACAGGCAAGTTGTTTTGCTTCCTCCAAAGCCTTTAAACCCAGATCTTTTACGCATGCTTTATCGAATCTTAATTTAAGCCCCCTAATTTGTTTATATTTACCGAAAAGATCTTTAATTACCGATTTATCAAAAAACTGCGGATTGGCATATTCAGGAGAATGTTCATTAACCTGTCCTGCCGACGCAACATTTAAATATGTAAAAATTTTAGTTCTGCTATGAATTACTATATCGTTATAAAACGCTTTAAAATTTGACGCTCCTACGCTCCCGGCATCCGCCAATGCGGTACAGCCCAAAGGAAAAGATCCTGTATCGGGCAGAAAACCTATTCCGGTACCTCCATAAAACACATGACAATGATGATCAATAAAACCGGGAGACACAAACAACCCTGAAGCATCAATCACCGTATCCGCTTGAATGTCAGGCAAGTTTTCAACTAAATAAATCTTACCTTCGGCAACTGCCAAAGATCCTTTATTTACTCTTCCTTCATCAGGAAAAATGATTTCTGCATTTTTTATTAAAAGACTTGCCTGCATTTTTTTGCTCCTGTTTCTAATAGACCAAATTTACAAGTCCCGTAGTAAATACCGGTACAAATGTCAAAAGAATCAAGCAAAATACCAAGAGCAAATAGAAAGGAACCGCTTCTTTAATGAAATTAAGCATCGGACACTTGGTAATTGAGCAAGTAACAAACATCAAAGTTCCCATAGGCGGTGACAACACTCCGATTGAGAAATTAAAAATCACCACCATGGCAAATTGAATTTCATCAATCCCGAAATGAGCTGCAATCGGCGTTAAAAGCGGAACTAAAATAATCATAGCCGCAGTACTTTCAATAAACATGCCGATAAAAATAAGGAACAGATTGACGCAAATCAAAAATAATACGCCGCTGTTTAAATGATGGATAAACAATCCCGTCAAATATTGAGGAACGCGTTCGCGAGTTAAAATCCAAGCAAAAGCAGAAGCTGCGCCAACAATCAGCATAATGCTGGCAGAAGTCAAAACTGTTTCTTTTAGCCCCTGCATGATATTTTTAAAACTCATCTCGCGGTAAATAATTCCTAAAAGAAGCGAATAAACAATAGCAACAGATCCTGCTTCAGTAGGAGTAAAAGCACCGATACGAATACCGCCGATAATTACGATCGGCAAGCAAAGCGGCAAAAAGGCTCCTTTAAAAGTTTTAACAACCCGCTTAAATGACGTATCTACAGGATGTTTGTTGGTATAGCCCCGTTTATATGAAATCACAGCCACCAAAATCATTAAAGTGACGCATAATAATAAACCAGGTCCGATTCCTGCAACAAACAGCTTACCGATTGAAACATTTGCAATTGAACCGTAAATAATCATTGCGATCCCGGGAGGAATAAGCGGAGTAATAATTGCAGCCGTTGCAACCAAAACTGAAGCAAACTCATTTGAAAAGCCTCTCTTTCTCATCTCCGGAACAAGCATTTTCGCTTCCATGGCCGCATCGGCTAAATTTGATCCGGAAAGTCCTCCCATAATGGTAGCAACCAATACCGTCACATGACCTATACCCCCGATTACATTACCGATTAAAGCCTCGCAAAAATCAATAATTCTCTTAGTAACACCGGTGTAATTCATAAACACACCGGCACACACAAAGAAAGGAATCGCCAAAAGAGGTATTGATTGCGTTCCTGCTATAACCCTTTGCACCATAAAAGCGGAATTAAGCTCCGTATGGAACAAAAAATAAATTGCCGTAGCGCCTAAAATAGCCACAAAAACCGGCTGCCGCATAAAAAGAAAAAGCAGTAAAGCAAAGCAGCATAAAAAAATAGCTATATCCATGTCTTACCCCTTAATTTCGATTCTTTTTGCCGCAATTTCCCGATAAGCCTGAACTGACGAACTGACGATCATAATTACGCAGCTTATCGGAACTACCATGTTGATAAATCCAGTAGGGATCTGCAGAATATAAGTTGCTTTATTCAGATTAAACATAATCTGCACAAGTTCAAAACTTAATACCGAGAGATAAACAAACAAAAGAGTCATTAACACGTAGTTGACTACTGAAAGAATAAGCTGATATTTTTTCGGAAGCATGTCATACACAATCTCAATTGACACATGGGATCCGTAGCGAAAAGCAGCTCCCGCTCCTAAAAAAGATATCCATAAGAAGCAGCCCAACTGAACTTCTTCTGTCCAATGCAAAGGATCGGATAAAAAATAGCGCATAATCACGCCGAAAAAGGTAACGGCGACCAGGATAACGAAAAATATACAGGCAATAATCAAATCCAGATTTAACAAAATCTTAAATTTATCTTTCATCAGATTGAGCCTCTTTAAATAAAAAAGCTGTCTTTAAGGCAATTTTTAAAGACAGCTTTATTCTTAACATGTTATTTCATTGCAGCCTTTACGGTCTCATACAAATTAGGAGACCAATCTTTAAAATCAGGCAGCGTGTAAAATTTCTTAGATGCCTCTTTCAGTTCCTGCTTGAATTCAGGAGTAGGTTCAATCACAGTAACCCCTTCATCCTGCATTTTCTTAATAAGAGCAGTATCTGATTCTTCAGAGAGTTTATTCTGATATAAACCTGCTTCCTTACAAGTATCCATCAGCATCTGCTGCTGTTCTTTAGTTAAAGAATTAAAGAAATCAACGCCTACAACCAAATTGGTAATGTTGTAGACATGCGAATCGAGCAACAGATATTTTGCAACTTCATGGAATTTTCCATAATAAAGCAGCGCCACAGGATTCTCTACGCCGTCAATCGTTCCCTGCTGAAGAGCTGTGTATACCTCACCTAAAGCCATCGGAGTCGGAGCAGTTCCTAAAACCTCCATACCTTTTAACTGAATTACATTTGTAGGAACACGCAATTTTATTCCGTGGAAATCAGCAAGACTTTGTACCGGTTTAGTTGTTAATGTATGACGTACGCCGAAACGCCAATTAGAGGCAACAATTTTAAGCTTGGCAACCTCTGCAAGTTTATCCGCTTGCTCCTGATACCAAGAGCTTTCATAAAGCTTATACGCCTCATCCCAAGAATCAAACAAATAAGGTCCGAAGACAATACCGAAATCTTTTACACCACGATCATAAAAATAAGCTCCGTCCGCCAAGGTACAAATTGCTTCTCCGGTAGCTATTTGGTCTAATAAATCATCTTTGCTTCCAAGCTGTCCTGAAGGATACAGCTCAAGCTGCATAGTACCGTTAGATTTGGCTTCCAATAGTTCTTTCCATTTCTCGCAGCCGGCGTAAAAAGGCTCACCCGGATGGGCATCATGACCTACGCGGATCACGATAGGTTCTACTGTCTGTGGTTTTTCTTCTGCTGCAGCTGTAGGAGCTGCAGCTTTTTCCTCTTCCCCGCATCCGGACAAAGAAAAAACCCCTGCCAAAATTGAGCCATCAAAATCGTAGTTTTCTTAAGCATAAAGACACCTACCGTATTCCCAGTGACTCTGAACAAAAAATATCTATATATGATTGATTTCAAGCTTAAGCATGAAAATAGCAATCAATTGCGATCATTATGATTAATTTAACGCAACAAAAACGTGACTTACTGCTTAAAACTATGTGCTATTTAATAAAATTTGATTGTTTTTAATCAAAAAAAATGAATCTGTAAAAATCAAAAAATAAAAAAGGCACAAAGAATTTATCTCCATGTGCCTTTACTTCATATTGTCTTATAAAAAATAAATCAGCATAAGATAAGCTCAATACCAAGCTTTCTTATTTCATCCGCCTCTTTTCCATCAAGAGCGCTGTCTGTAATAATCATATCTACACTTGTAAGCGGACTTACTTCAAAAAGCTGAGTTAGACCGTATTTACTGCTGTCAGCTACTAAAACTCTCTTTGAAGAATGCTGTGTCATAACCCGTTTGACTGCTGCCTTATCCGAAGTCGGCGCAGTGATTCCTGTATCCACCTTAAACGCATTACAGCTTATAAAAGTGTATGTAGGATGAACTTTCGATAAAAAGTTTACGGCAACATCTCCGATACAGGATTGGCTTGACCAGTCTACGCTTCCTCCGGTAACAGAAACTTCAATTTGCTGGTAATCTGCAAGCAAAAGTCCAATATGAAGATCGTTGGTAATAACTCTAAGAGGTATATCTATAAGATTTCTGGCTATTTCAATTGTGGTAGTTCCTGCATCAAGGACAATGGAATCACCAGGTTTTACAAGTTTTGACGCAGCAGCCGCTATCATCAGTTTTTCTTTATGATGCTGGCCTTGCTTTTCTGAAGTCGTAGGTTGATTGGGAACAAAACGATTTAATGTCACTCCACCATGAACACGGTATACTGCTCCTTCTTTATCTAGTTTAATTAATTCCCGCCTAATCGTAGCAGGAGATGCCCCGGTAATAGAAACCAATTCATCTACGGTTACTAAATTATGCATCTTTAAATATTCTACTATTTGCTTTGATCTTTCTTGAGCCATACTACACCGTCTTATTCATCATATATTCTTATCCTCATCATCAAAGATTATAACAGAACAAAAAAATTTTTCTGATTGAATTTGCTCACAATTTTTCTAAAGCTGTCATAAATATCTAAATTATGCGTGACGATATTCACATTTAGCCACTATTGATTATTTACAATCAAAAAATATTAAATATAATCATCATCAAATAAAGGGAGAAAAATATGCAAATTTCTGTTATCGCAGACGATTTGACAGGTGCTAATGATTGCGCCGCTCAATTTGCTCTACACATTGATACAAAAGTATTTTTACCTACAGAAAACATAAAGCTGACTAAAGTTTCAACAGCCGTTTTTGATACCGAAAGCCGAGATATCGACGCACAAAGCGCTTATACAAACGTATTTAAAATTGCAAAATTAATCAAAAAAGAACGTTTTGAAGAAAAAATTGATACTTTTGATCAAAAAAGATCAATTATTTATAAAAAAATCGACTCCACAGTTAGGGGCAATATAGGAAGCGAATTACAAGCAGCTATTGACGCTATTGAACCGGAAATAACAGTATTTGCTCCGGCTTTTCCCCAATCCGGTCGTACCACCGAAAACGGCTATCAATTATTAAACGGAATAAGGCTTGAAGAAACCGAACTTAAGAATATCCCCAAAAGCCCAATCACTACTTCCTTTATCCCAGATATTATCAAAAAACAAAGTAATCTTGATACAGCAATAATCACTCTTGAAGACATCCACAAAGGAAGTGCTTTTATTTATGAAAAAGCTCTTTACTTAAAAAATGCAGGAGTAAAAGTAATCGTTTGCGATGTCACAGAAAAAGAAGATTTAGAAGCTGTTGCAGCGTCTTTCCTCAATTTCAAAACTCCGTTGTTTGTAGGCTCGGCAGGGCTTGCCGATGCAATAGCTTCTCTTGTTTTTAAAAATAAAGAAAAAACCGTAAATAGAAATACTCCGTCTTTTTACAATCTGTCAAAAATTTTGATTCTGGCAGGTTCAATAAGTGCGGTTACCAGAGCGCAATGTCAAAATTTACTGCAAAACTTCAGCAGTAATAACAAAGAACAAAAAATCCGTGTTTTATTAGAAAGAATAGATCCGGAACAATTTTTAACCGATCCTAAAAAAGAACTGGAGCGCATCATTGCATCGGTTACCTCTTCTTTTGCTGCTTTAGCCTTTGATGAAAAACTTATTGTCTTAATTGCTGGTGCTCTTGACGAAAATGATGTAGCTAAATCCAAAGAGTGCGGACAAAAACTTAACATCGAATTTTTTAATGTTGGCGAACGCATGGCCAAGCTTATGGGTGATCTGATGGCCGCCCTGGCTCCCTCTTTTAATGCATTCATCATGACCGGCGGTGACACCGCAGTCCATGCCTGCAAAGAAGTCGGAGCCAACTCTTTTAAAGTTTTAGGTGAAATAGAAAAAGGCATCCCGCTTTGCCTTATCGACAGCGGCATTCCGCAAAACTGCGTCCTGGTTACCAAAGCCGGAGCTTTAGGCACACCCCAAGTATTTACCAAAACAGTTACCAATCTTTTTAATCTCCACAAAGGAAATATCACCATGAAAAAACCGGTACTGGGCATCACTATGGGTGATGCAGCTGGCATCGGATCCGAAATCACCGTAAAAGCGTTATCCGATCCGAAACTTTATGAAAAAGCAATTCCCGTCGTATTCGGGGATGCATATCAGCTGGAAAGAGCAGCAAAAATCATCGGCGCGAACGTTAAAGTTCATAAAATCACCGACCCTGCAAAGGCCAATCCGAGTCCTGAACAGATTGAAGTAATATCTCTTGACAATATTCCTCACGACATTGAATTCGGAAAAATCAATGCCGCCTGCGGAAAAGGCGCCTATGAGTTCATCGCTAAAGCAGTTGAATTTGTAAAAGCAGGAAAAATTCACGCTATCGTCACCGCTCCGCTTAATAAAGAGGCTCTGCATTTAGGCGGATGCCCGCACCCCGGTCACACTGAAATCCTGGCAAATTTAACCGGTACCAAAGACTATTCCATGATGCTTGTAGGCGACAAACTGCGCGTCATTCACGTTTCAACCCACGTTTCTTTAAGAAAAGCCTGCGACTTAGTCAAAAAAGATCGTGTGCTTAAGGTAATTCACCTTGCCGATGACACTTTAAAACTGATGGGTTTTGAAAAACCGCGTATTGCAGTTTCAGGGCTCAACCCGCACTGCGGCGAAGGCGGCATGTTCGGTACCGAAGATGCAGAGGAAATTGTTCCTGCAGTAAAGGCAGCTCAAGAAGAAGGAATAAATGTCGTAGGACCTATTGCCCCCGACACCGTATTCCATCGTGCAGCCAATAAAGGTGAATTCGATATCGTAGTCGTAATGTACCACGATCAAGGCCACATTCCGCTTAAAGTCTTAGGCTTTAGCACCGGCGTCAACGTAACCGTCGGTCTGCCGTGCATCCGTACTTCCGTTGATCACGGAACCGCTTTTGAAATTGCCGGCAAAGGCATTGCCGATCCCGAATCCATGACCGTCGCCTTAAATCTCGGCGCACAAATGGCTAATGTCAAATTCAAAGATTTATTAAATAATTAAAGGAGCTCAAATCATGTTTAAACCTTATGGCGTTATCACTCCGGTATTAACCGCCCTTGATGAAAACGAAAACTTCAATAAAGATGCTTATCAGAAATTTATCGATCACCTCATCAAATCAGGCGTTCACGGCATCTTCTCTTTGGGCACCAACGGTGAGTTCTATGCTTTCTCCTTTGAAGAAAAGCTTGAAATCATCAAAGCCGCAGTCGAAGCCGTTGACGGACGCGTTCCCGTATATGCAGGAACTGGTTGCGTTACTACCAAAGAAACCGTTGAATTGTCAAAGGCCGTTGAAGCTTTAGGCGGAGTTGACTGCTTATCCGTTATCTCTCCTTATTTCACCGCCATCACTCAGGATGATTTATATCGTCACTACAGTGCTGTCGCCAAAGCCGTAAATTTACCGATTCTCCTTTATAACATTCCTGCTCGTACCGGCAATAACATTGCCTTTACCACTGTTAAGAAGTTAGCCGAGTTTGACAATATCATCGGTATTAAAGACAGCTCCGGCAACTTTGACAATACTTTAAAGTACATTGAAAACACCGATCCGCGCCTGCATGTTCTTGCCGGCTCCGACTCCCTTATTCTCTGGACCTTAAAAGCCGGCGGTTCAGGCGCTATCTCCGGATGCTCCAATGTCTTCCCTGAGCTTATGGTTTCCATCTACGAACTGTTTAAGAAAGGTGATTTTGAAGCTGCCAACGAAGCCCAAAAGAAGATCCGTCCGTTCCGCAACGTCATGCAGATGGGCAACCCCAACAGCGTCGTCAAACGCGCTGCTCAGCTTTTAGGCTATGAAGTAGGACCTGCCCGCGCTCCGTCCAACGTACAAAACGAAGCTATCGACAAAGCCCTGCTTGATGTTTTCAAACTCTATAAATAAGGCATAGAAAATGAGTAAAGTAGTAATCACTCAACCTCTGCACAAAGACGGAATGGCCGTATTAAACGCGGCCAATTTGGAAACTGCGGTATCCAATTCAGGTGAGCCTAAAGAATATTTACCTTTTGTCAAAGACGCTGACGGCCTTATCATCCGTATCGGCCATATCGACCGAGCCACTATGGAAGCTTGCCCCAACCTTAAAGCTATCGGCCGCCCCGGCGTCGGCGTCGACAATGTTGATGTCAAAGCCGCAACCGAGCTTGGCATCCCCGTGGTTATTGCCCCGGGCGCCAATACCCGCTCCGTTGCCGAATGCGCTTTTGCCATGATGTTTGCTGCAGCCAAGGATATGGTAAGAGCGGATAAAGAGTTACGTAAAGGCAATTGGGCAATGCGCAGTGAATACAAAGCCTACGAAATTTTCGGCAAAACCTTAGGTCTTATCGGCTACGGTCATATCGGCGGCATTTTAGCTGAATTGTGCAAAGCCGTAGGCATGTCGATCATGGTTTACGATCCTTTCGTAAAGAAAGAAGCCGTTGAAGAAAAAGGCTATACCTACTGTGAAACCATTGAACCGATTCTGGTAAATGCCGATGTTATTTCCGTACACGTACCGTTAACCGATAAAACCCGCAATCTCATTGCCAAAGATGAACTTGCCAAGATGAAGAAAACCGCAATTCTAATCAATTGCGCACGCGGCGGAATCATTAACGAGCAAGATCTTTATAACGCTTTAAAGAACAACGTCATTCAGTGCGCCGCTCTTGATGTCTTTGATAAAGAGCCGGTTCCTGCCGATGATCCTCTTTTAAGTCTTGACAATGTCATCGTGTATCCGCACATGGCGGGTCAAACTAAGGAAGCCGCCTCCAATGTCGCAACAATGGCCGCAAAAGGCGTTGCTGCCATTATTGCAGGAGAAAAATGGCCTTATGTTTGCAATCCTGATGTCTACAAACACCCGCGCTGGGCAAATAAGTAGGAGATAAAAATGTCAATTTATTCACTAGGTCAAATCAGAAAAATAGTAAGCGGCAAAGGAGCTTTAAACGCTCTTAGTGAGATCGTTGCATCTTTAAATGCAAAAAATGCCGTTGTAATAACCGACGCCGGAGTATTTAAAGCAGGTCTTACCGTAAAGGCCGAAGCTCTTTTAAAAGAAGCCGGATGCAATGTCAGCGTCATTAATGACGTTCCGCCTGAGCCTTCATACATGCAGGTCAACGGCATTTATCAGCAGGCAAAAGATCATGCCTGCGATTTCATTGTTGCAATCGGCGGCGGCTCTGCCATGGATACTTCAAAACTAGTGTCATTAATGCTTAAAAATGACATTACTCTTGAAGACATGTTAAAAGGCCAAAAACCGAAGGTTCGCGGCGTTCCTACCGTCATGGTCCCCACTACTGCAGGAACCGGATCTGAGGCTACTCCGAATGCTATCGTACTTGTACCGGAGGAAAACCTTAAAGTCGGCATCGTTACCGATTTGATGATTAGCGATACGGTTATCCTGGATCCGGAAATGACCGCAGGTCTTCCGCCGCGGATCACCGCTAATACCGGCATTGATGCTCTGTGTCATTTAATGGAATGTTACATTTCAAAGAAGGCCAATCCTCTTTCGGATACTTTTGCTCTTTCAGGCATTAAAAAGGTAGCAAGAAGTTTACGTAAAGCCTATCAAAACGGTCAGGATTTGGATGCCCGTGAAGATATGCTGCTGGCCTCCTGCTTCGGCGGCATTGCCATCGCATCATCAAGCACCACGGCAATTCACGCCTTGTCATACCCGCTAGGCGGCCGCTATCACATTCCGCACGGACTATCTAACGCCATCCTAATGCCTCTTGTCATGGACGTAAACAAGCCTTGCTGCATCAAAAAATATGTAGACATGGCCAAAGCTATGGAACTTGATACCGAAGGCAAGAGCGATGAAGAAATTGCCGATCTGTTTGTAAAAGAGCTCTACAGCTTAAATGCCGATCTTGAAATCAAATGCGATCTTAAAGAAAAAGGCATCACCGTCGATATCGTCGACGAACTGGTAGAAGCCGCCTCCAAAGTCACCAGACTGCTTGGCAATAATCCTAAAGATTTAACCCGCGATGAAATGAAAGAGATTTATCTCAAACTCATCGCCGCCAATCAATAAATTCCTGACAATAAAAAAAGGAAGGACACATGAGCAAACGTAATGACCTTATAACCGGTATCGTCATTGCGGTGTTTTCTCTGTGGTATTACTTTGAAGCCTCCAACATTCGCGTGATGAAGGCTTTTAGTAAATCCGCGGTTAACTCCACCTCAATGCCGAAGATTTGGGCAGTCTGCATGCTGCTGCTGGCAATTGCCCTTATCGTCAGAGGACTGCGCAATAAAGATAAAGACGCCAAAGGCGAACCTTTTTCTTTTAGCGCCTGGTTTAACAAGAATCTTGAAGTAGTCGAAACTTTCGGCGCTTTATTGATTTACATCGCAATCATGGATTTTGTCGGCTTTATTATCGCCAGCATCTTCTACATCTTCGTGCAGACATTGATTTTGATGCCCAAAGGTGAGAAGAGCTATGTAAAAGCGGGAATTATAGCTGTCATCTTCTCGGTTGCCACTTACTATATCTTCGTATACTGGCTTGCAGTCCTGCTGCCTGCCGGCGCTATTTTCGAGTAATTAAGGAGCACCTATGGGATCAGATGTAATTCAAGGCCTAATGATGGTAATGGATCCGTTGGTGATTCTGTTCATCCTTATCGGCGTCTTTATCGGTATTATTTTCGGCTCTATTCCGGGTCTTACCGCAACCATGGCGATCGTCATGTTCCTGCCTTTGACCTATACCATGACTCCGCTGCAGGGCGTATCCACCTTGGTAGCTTTGTATGTAGGCGGTATATCGGGAGGCTTGATATCAGCGATTTTGCTGAACATTCCGGGAACCCCGTCTTCAATAGCCACCTGCTTTGACGGTCGTCCTATGGCTATGAA
The DNA here is from genome assembly GCF_000188195.1 of Succinatimonas hippei YIT 12066. GTDB lineage: Bacteria > Pseudomonadota > Gammaproteobacteria > Enterobacterales > Succinivibrionaceae > Succinatimonas > Succinatimonas hippei. The sequence goes on along the minus strand of NZ_GL830979.1, from coordinate 42,106 downwards.
AGGACAAGCCGGTAAAGCTTTAGGTGTTGGTGTAGTATTTTCTTTCTGCGGAACCATCTTGGGACTCCTGGTTTTAGTCTTGGTAGCCCCGCTGCTTGCAAGCCTTGCCATTAAGTTCGGTCCTTACGAGTACTGCACTTTGGCTCTGCTAGCATTGTCTTTGGTAATTTCCCTGACCGGACGCGATCTGGTAAAAGGCCTTATCAGCGGTCTTTTAGGCGTAATGCTTGCTACCGTAGGCCTGGCTCCGATTGACTCGGCAAAAAGATTTACTTTCGGCATGACCGAGCTTAATGCAGGCTTTGCTCTTTTAACTTTACTTATCGGTCTTTTTGCCATCACCGAGGTCATTAAAGCGGCAGAAGATGTCAGAAATCCGGTTAAGGCGGAAATTGAGTCAAACGTCAAGATCAAAGGCTTCGGCTTTACCTGGAAAGAGTTTATCGAACAAAAATGGAACATGGTCAGATCTTCCATTATCGGTATTGTTATCGGTATTCTTCCGGGTATCGGCGGCGCCATCTCCGGCATGTTGTCCTACACTACAGCCAAAAACCAATCCAAGCATCCTGAGAAATTCGGTACCGGCATTGCCGACGGCGTTGTCGCCTCAGAAACCGCTAATAACGCAGGTATCGGCGGCGCCATGATCCCTATGCTGACCTTAGGAATTCCGGGAGATGCTGCAACTGCTATGCTCCTTGGCGGTCTCATGGTTCACCAAATTGCTCCCGGCCCGCTCATTTTTGACAAAAACGGTCCTGAAGTATTCGGTATCTTCTTTGCCTTGGGTCTTTCAGCTATTGCCATACTCTTTATCGAGCTTTTCGGCATCAAGGTATTTATCCGCGTATTAAAAGTTCCCAAGTATCTTTTAATGCCTATCATCATTATTCTGTGCATTATCGGTGCTTTCGGCAACGCCAACCGTATCTTCGATGTCTGGTGCGTACTGATATTCGGCGTTTTAGGCTATGTTCTGCTTAAAGCCAAGATCCCGCATGTTCCTATGATCTTAGGATTCATCTTGGGACCTATCTTCGAACTTAACTTCCGTCGCGCATTCCAGCACGCTCAATTCGAGCCGATGGGCTTCTTCAGCCACCCTATTGCCATCTTCTTCTTTGTCTTCACTATAGTAGTAGTCATCTACTCTTTAATCCGTCAACGCAAAGAAGCCAAATCAATTCTTGTATCTGATGAGGAGTAAAAAATGAAATTTAAATCAAACAAACTGTTATTAGGTGCCGCAGTAATGGCTATGTGCGCAGTTGCTCCTGCTTTTGCCGCAGACGCTGCTGCCGACTATCCTAATAAGACCATCAATATGATCTGCACTCACGGTGCCGGCGGCGATACCGACTACAATGCCCGTTTGATTTCCCGTCTGCTTGAAAAAGAGCTCGGTGTTTCCGTAGTCGTCAATAATGTTCCAGGCGCCAACGGATCTATCGCTCTTACCCAATACAAGGACGAAAATCCGGACGGATATACATTAATCGCCACTAACGCTATGTCCTTGTCTTCAAATGAGGCAAGCGGCCTTAGTGATTACGGTTATGAGGCTTTTGAACCCGTCGCTGTTTACGGCAAACAGTGCGGTGAAAATCTGTTGGTTAGAGCCGACGATCCGTCCAACACCCTTGAAGAGTTAATCAACGCATCAAAAGAAAAGCCTGAAACCATCAAGCTCGGTATCGCCATGGGAGGCTCCTCTTATGTTGCAGCTTTAATCATGGCCCAGGACAAAGGAGCTCAATTTGCATTGGTTGACGCCGGCGGTGACGGTGCCGAACGTATGACCTCCCTTTTAGGCGGACATATTGACGTTACCATCGCTCCGTATACTTTGGCAAAAGAATACATTGAAAGCGGCAAAGTAAAATCAATCTGCACCTTAATGTCAGAGCGTCTGCCGGCAGTCCCGTCCATTCCGACTGCTAAGGAATCAGGCGTTCCTAATCTTGTTATTGATACCCTGTACGCTATCTTGGCACCTAAAGGAACCGATCCTGCAGTTGTCGAGAAACTCAATGCTGCCGTTCTTAAAATAGTCAATAACAGCGAAGAGTACAAAGAAGCCATTAAAGTCTATAACTTCCAAGAGCCTTATGCCTTGAACGTTCAAGACTCAATAAACCGTCTTAAAGAGCTTCGCGAGCACATGATGTCATACGCAGAGTACTTGCAGTAAGCTTTTTAAAGTTAACGCCCGTGTTTCTCCCTTAACGGGCGTTTTTTTACATAAAATATTCAGTAAAAATCTTTGATTAAAATACTACTTTTCAAGTATTTTAACTTCAAAAAATAATTAAATAGCGCGAGAACTCCTTTTTTCTAAGAATAAAAACATTAAAATCACTTATTTTTCATTAAAAAAAGTATTTTTAATTTTTACAAAAGATAGTAAAACTGGTAAAATATCGCGTCTAGTGCCACCTAGTGAATTGGAATGTGGCAAGTGTAAATAATAATCAGGAGCTATTTGTGCCTAATATTAAGTCTGCAAAGAAGCGCGTTATTATCTCTGAGAAAGCACGTCAGCGTAATGTAGCTGCTCGTTCCAAGATGCGCACTTTGATTAAAAAAGTTTTAGCCGCTTGTGCTAACAATGACAAAGCTGCAGCTCAGGCTGCCTTTAAAGAAGCAGAGCCGGTTTTGGACCGTGCCGCTTGCAAAGGTCTTATCCACAAGAATAAGGCTGCTCGTCATAAGAGCGATCTTGCTGCCAAGATTAAGGCAATTGCCTAATTTAGAGCAGATCTAAAAGATAAGCCCCGCAAAATTGCGGGGTTTTGTTTTTTATAACGACAAAAAAATGCAGACACTTAGTAGGAGTCTAAATGTCTGCAAGAACAGCAAAAGGTGAACCACCTAAATACACATGCAAAAAGTCAATTTGCCTCAGTTAGTTTTGGCTAACTGCCATAACTTAATGCTAACCATTTTGTTAAAAAAAAGCAATAGCTTTTATAAAAAAATTTTTTAAATAAAAAAAATCCGCCCGTAATTAAATAAAAATTATTTATAAATCATTAAGTTAAAATTTATTTAAAAATTTTTCATATTTTTTGGAACTTTTCTTTAAAGGTGCACTCTAATTATCAGATTCAATTGAATCGCAGATTTGTTTACGACTTCTGATTAAAAATCCCGCTTTGGCCGATACTTAAAAGTATCGGCTTTTTATTTTCTTCTTCCAAACAAAATTCGACTCTCTGTACAAAAATAATCCTTACAAAATGTTGCCTGCAGAAAATTAACTTTCATCTAAAAATAAAATTTATTTAAATCAATAAGATAAATTTATTTAAAAAATATTTAATATTTTTTGAAACTTTTTTTACACAATCCCCTCTAAGTTTCAGATTCAATTGAATCGCAGATTTATTTACGACTTCTGATTGAAAATCCCGCTTTGGCCGATACTTAAAAGTATCGGCTTATTTTTTGCTGTTAAATTACTTTTCCGGTTTTTAGATTCTTAATCTCAAGATAGTAAACATCTTCAGCTTTAAGATCTTCCTTTTTCCCTAAAGCACAAACCGATCCTAGAGCAAGAACGCTATCTTTATCCTTTACCAGCGGATATGCCGCCCGCTCCCAATAAGGAATAAAATTTTCACCGAAAATCTTTTTAATCTCGCGCCGATGAACTCTATTTACCGGTTTTATTTTAAAACTTCCTGAATATGTAAAATCGAGTGTGACACAATCAGATTTCAAAATAAAACTCTTATTTTTTGCCCTGCCTTTTATAAGAGAATATGCAAAATCATTAAGACAAAGAGTTTCATTTTTATGCAGAATTAATATGCTGTCTTTGTTAGGAGTTATAGCTTTACTGACAATTCTTAGCGTATTTAAATAGCGGCGGATCTCTTTATCGGCAAATTCAACCACTCCCTCCTGATCGTTTGAAGCTTTAATAAGATCATAGCAAGCGGCAACGGTATTAAAATCAGGGGCGGATGATAAAAAATTAAATAAAAATCGCCTTAAAACAAAAAAGGTTAAAGCCTGATCTTCAATATCTATCTTATCAATATAAAAAATATCATCAGCTACAGCTTGTGTATAAAAGGTTTCGGCATAACGCGAGGCTAAATCATGTTCAAAAGCACACAATTTAGCACTTTTTAAAATCGCTTTATCAATACCTATAAAACGTTGACGCAAAAGAGGCAGAACTTTTAAACGAATAAAATTACGCTCAAACTTTAAATAAGTATTAGAGATGTCAAAAACCCAATCAAAACCGAGCGCCGTTAAAATATTTTCGATATCCTTTTTGCTTAAATCCAACAGCGGCCTTATGATAGTTCCCCGATTATCACAGGTTACAGTACTCATTCCGCCAAGGCCTCGCGGCCCCGAGCCGCGTTTTAATGCAAGCAAAAGATTTTCAACCTGATCATCTGATTGATGACCCAGCATCAAATAGCCGTTAGGGCTTAAATTCTCAAGCAGCGCCCGATATCGTTCCTTACGGGATGCATCCTCAGGCGAAACCCCGTTGCCGTATACAATATTCAGCTTAGGGGTTACTAACTTTACTTTTAATCGCTGACACAGATCCTGACAATGCTTTAGCCAAATAGGATCATCCGCATCAAGGCCATGGATACAATGACAGGCTAATACACTAAAACGCGGATCTGTTTCCTGCAGTTTACAGGCAACTAAAAGCGCAAGAGTAGAATCAGCCCCTCCCGATAACCCGACGGTTATAGGAGCAGGCTTTAACTTATGTATAAGGGAAAAGGCAAGACGATTAAGCTCCTGCCTTGCTTTTGAGGTTAACAATAGCCGTAATGCATTAAGCGTTCAAAACGCTGTTCAACAAGAGTATCACTGGGAGTATCGGCAAGCTCGCGTAAATCAAGAAGCAAACGTGCCTTAAGATTCTCAGCCATTGTGTCATAATCGCGATGCGCACCGCCTAAAGGCTCTTTTACGACATTATCAATAAGCTTTAACGACTTTAAGCGATCTGCGGTAATATTCATAGCCTCTGCGGCAAGAGAGGCTTTATCTGCACTCTTCCACAGAATTGAAGCACAACCTTCAGGAGAAATAACCGAGTATGTTGAATACTGCAGCATATTCACTCTATCGCCGACGCCGATTGCCAAAGCACCGCCTGAACCGCCTTCACCGATAACTGTTGAAATAATAGGAACTTTAAGCTCAGACATACACTTTAAGCTTTCAGCAATGGCTCCTGCCTGAGAACGCTCTTCCGCTCCGACACCGGGATATGCGCCCGGAGTATCGACAAAAGTAATAATCGGCAGATTAAAACGCTCGGCAAGGCGCATTAAGCGCATAGCTTTACGATACCCCTCAGGACGAGGCATACCGAAATTGCGTAAAGTACGCTCACGAGTATCACGTCCTTTCTGATGACCGATCACCATAACGGAAGTGCCGTCAAGACGTGCAAGACCGCCGACAATAGCTTTATCATCGGCAAAGGCTCTGTCGCCGGCTAATTCTTGGAAATCAGTAAAGATGCGCTGAACGTAATCTAAAGTATAAGGACGCATCGGATGACGGGATAACTGAGATATCTGCCATGCAGACAAGGAGGAGTAAAGTTTCTTGGTTAATTCAACATTTTTCTTTTCAAGTTGTGCCAACTCTTTTGACATGTCGACATCGGCGCCGACCGTATTGCTTAACCGCTTCAACTCCTCAATATGAGCAAGCAAATCAGCAATAGGCTGTTCAAAATCCAAATAATTGATATTCATAAACCTTCTCTCTAATCTTGCAGGCAAGATATGCCGTTAAATCATTTTTGATTTAACTTTAAGCTTTTGCAAAAGTAAAACTTATCCTCAGCTTTAAAATTCGATAGCCCGGCATTAGCTTTATTTCACGAAAAAACTTATAGCAGTAACTGCCCATAAGTTGATAGTTTAACATTTTACGAACTGCATGGCTATGTATATGCTCATATGAAAACTAAGCACCGGCAGAATTCACCACATGGACAGCTCATTAATTGCAAATAGGCAAGCGTCTCCATAACCATAAAGGAATCAGTCTCCAGAAAAAGACCAAAATACGATAACGCCAATCTATAACCGTAACCCTTTCTTTCTTATTTAACGCTGTCACGATTCTTCTTGCAACCTTACTAACATCCATAACCATCGGATATTTGCCGCCTCCGTCAAGTAAAGGAGTAGCGACAAACCCGGGACGGATATCGGTAAAATCAATATTTAGCTTTCTTATATGACACAGCTGATCAAGACAATCTATATAGGTATTCTGAAAGCGCTTTGACGCTGAATAAGCTGCAGCAGCGCCTAAGCCTTTAGTACCGGCTATTGAACTTATTACAGCTATATGCCCATTTCCTTTTGCCGCAAAATAATTAAAGGCGCAAGTTACCATCCTGACGAAACCGTCAACATTAGTTGCAACGGTATTAAGTTCGATTTCGCTTTTTAAAGAATAATTCTGCTTGCCTATCCCTGAGCAATGCAAATACAAATCAATTCCTCCCAGATCGGCTATGAGCTTATTGAGCTCTGCGCAGGAATTACAGCTTTGGACATCAATTTCTCTATATTTAATCCGATTGGGAGCAAGTGACTGAAGTTCTTTTAATTTATCAACTCTTCTGCCGGCAATTCCTAAGATCCAGCCCTTATTTATCAACTCTAAAGCAACAGCATATCCGATCCCTGACGTCGCTCCGACGATAACCGCTTTTTTGTTATTTTCCATAAGCGCCTCCATATACCAGTAAAAAGACGCAAAAATACCTTAAATCGTCTCTATAATCCCCTTGCCCTCAGCTAGCAGCTTTCTTATAGGAGCGTATGTCATCCGATAACATGAGAGCAAAGGAAGTTTATGCAAAACTTCAAAATGAGCGGCAGTCGGATATCCTTTGTGCCTGGCAAAACCGTACTCGGGATATTGTTTATCTAAAGCATAAAGCTGGGCGTCACGCTCGGTCTTAGCTAAAATAGATGCTGCCGAAATTTCAGGAACGCGTGCATCACCTTTAACCACAGCCTGCATTGCAAGCGGAAAATCCGGAATAAGTTTATTTCCGTCAATTAACATCAGCTCACAGGTTTTGTGCATATTTACATAAGCACGCCGCATCGCCTCAAGTGAAGCGTACAGAATGTTCATTCTGTCAATTTCTTTTGGAGTACATTGTCCTATCCCGTAGGCCAAAGCGTTTTCCTTAATCTGCAAAGCCAAAGCATCGCGCTTTTTTTCCGATAGTTTTTTTGAATCGGCAAGACCTGAAATAGGACGAGACGGATCTAAGATTACACACGCTGCAACAACATTGCCGACCAGCGGACCGCGACCTGCTTCATCTGCTCCGCAAACCAAATGAACTTGCGGATCTATGGGATAGATAAAAGGCTCTAAAACTTTTTTTGCCATTAAAGTCGCGGCTCTTGTCTTGCGGCACGATCAGTACCGGCTATATTTGCCGGAACGGTAAAAGAAGGCTCCACCATTCCGTTAAAAGCTTTATTATCTTTACTTTCAACGGTTTTGATCCCGCTTTTTTTGATTAAGGACAATACGGCTTTTGCAGCAATTTCATCAGAATTTTTAATCATGGCTTTATGCATGCTCAAAAACTCATTCTTCATCAGCAAATTATCTGAAGTCAAAAGCTTCAGCATTTCCTGAGCTAAAGCCTCAGGGGTACACTGCTCTTGAATAAATTCCGCAACAATACGTCTTTTAGCCAATAAATTCGGCAAGGAAAACATATTGATTTTAAGCAGGCGCCTGCCTATGAGCGCAGTCAACGGATTTACTTTATACGCAACGGCCATCGGACGCTTTAAAAGCATTGTTTCAAAAGCAATCGTTCCTGAAGTAAGCAGCACCGCGTCAGCAGCTCCGATAACAGCATGCGTGCAGCCGATGTAAATGGTTAAAGACAAGTCGGGTGCGTGACTTAACCATAAATCCTTGAGCATTTCCGCCCGCTCTTTATCTGGACAGGCTGAAATAAAAACCACATCCGGCATTTTTTCCTTAACGATCCTCGCCGTTTGCGCATATACGGGAACCATATGCACCAACTCATTTTTACGGGATCCTGCCAGAATAGCCATTACCTTGCCCTGTACGGGTTCAACACTGGTTTTTTCAAGCTCGATTTGAGCTTTGGACTCATCCTGAGAAACCTGCAAAGGGATTTGATTGGCTAAAGTATGTCCGACATAAGTACAGGGCATACCTTCCCTATCATAAAATTCTTTTTCAAAAGGCAGCAATGCCAACACTTCATCGCAGGCTTCTTTGATTTTTTTCATGCGACCTTCACGCCACGCCCATACAGACGGGCTGACATAATGAACCGTCGGAATACCGGCACGGCGCATGCGTTTTTCAAGACCCAAATTAAAATCAGGGGAATCAATGCCAATCACCACGCAGGGACGGGCTTTTAATAATTGTTTTATAAGCTCAGAGCGCAGCTTAAGTATGGGCATAAGATGAGAGGCGACTTCAAAAATTCCCATCACCGACAGGACTTCCATCCTGCCAAGCGGAGTAAGCCCCGCTTTTATCATTTTCTCACCGCCGATACCGATAAAGCTTGCTTTAGGATCGGAGCGTAAAATAGCGCGCATTAAGCCCGCGCCTAAAGTATCGCCGGAAGATTCTCCGGCGACTAATGCATAAAGATGAGCAGTATTAACTGCCGCTGAAACTTGAGTGGGCATTAACGGACAATGCCTCTTCCGCTTTCTTTTAAAAACTCAACCAAAGGAGTTACGGCGCTTTCGGTCTTAGCCAACTCTTCAAGCAGCGGAATTGCCTCTTCGATCGTCTTATGCTTATGATAAATAATCATATATGCCTTGCGAATGGCATTTATAGCCTGCTCTGAAAAGCCGCGGCGCGCAAGTCCCACTTTATTGATGCCGTGAGCCTTGGCATAATGGCCTGCCGCCATAACATACGGAGGAACATCCATATTCAAAGCCGCCATTCCGCCGATAAAGGCATGGCTGCCGACGCGTCCGAACTGATGAATGGCACTAAGCCCGCCGAAAATAACCCAATCACCGATAACGACATGTCCGGCTAATGTAGCATTATTGGAGAAAATACAATTGTCGCCTACGATGCAGTCATGCGCTACGTGAACGTTGACCATAAACAGGTTATGCGAACCTACGGTAGTTACCGATCTGCCCTGAACGGTACCGCGGTGCATCGTGCAATGTTCGGGATTACGTTATCATCTCCTATGACAAGACGAGTAGGCTCATTATTGTATTTTAAATCCTGACAAGCCTCACCTATAGAGCAGAATTGATAGAAGTGATTACGCTTTCCGATGACAGTAGGTCCGCGGAACACGCAAAACGGCTCAATAACGCAGCCTTCACCTATGGTAACGTCATCTTCGATGATCACGTTTTCTTTAATAACGACATTCGCACCTATAACAGCTTTATCGCTTATTTTAGCGGATGGGTCTATTTTTGCAGTACTGTCAATCACAGCTTCACCTTACTCTTTTTCTCTATTTTGATTCTTAGCCGCGACGTTTTGCGCACATCAAATCTGCAGAGCAGACGATTTCACCGTCAACAGTTGCAACGCCTTTAAAACTTGCAATACCGCGCTTTTCTTTTAAGAATTCAACGTCAAGCACCAATTGATCACCCGGAACTACCGGACGTTTGAAACGGGCATTATCGATTGCGGCAAAATAATAAAGCTCATCTGGTTCAGGCTTTCCGACCATGGTAAAAGCCAAAACTCCGGTTGCCTGCGCCATTGCTTCTAAAATCAAAACACCGGGGAGAACCGGCTTGCCGGGAAAATGGCCTTGGAAAAAAGGCTCATTAAAAGAAATATTTTTAATGGCACGTAAAGTCTTATGCTCATCGGTAATGGAATAGTCGATTACTCTGTCGACCATTAAAAACGGATAACGATGAGGCAACAGATTCATGATTTGTTCAATTTTTAAAGTTTTTTCCGGATTTCCTGTCACTTGCGCCACCTTACTCTTATTTCTTTAATTCTGCCAAAGCCGATTTTAAATTTTCAATCTGCTTTTCCATGTCATTTACTTTGTGATACATATCGTTGATATGCAGTACGCGGGCTGCAGTAATACGCCACTCTTTATTAGACTGCGCAGGGATGCCCGAAGAGTAAACACCGGGCTTGTCTATAGAGCGCATAACCATGCACATTCCGCTAATCACAGCCTGATCACAAATTTCAATATGTCCGTTAAACACGGAAGTTCCGCCTATAATACAGAACTTGCCGATTTTAACGCTGCCGGCAAAAGTAGTGCCGCCGGCTACGGCTGTGCCGTATCCGATATGTACATTATGAGCGACTTGACATAGATTATCAATAATTACATTATCTTCGATAACGGTATCATCTATTGCACCGCGATCGATACAAGTACAAGCACCGATCTCAACCATATTGCCTATAACCACGCGTCCGGTCTGCGGTATTTTGACCCATTTGCCGGATTCATTAGCGTAGCCGAAGCCGTCACCGCCGATAACGGCATTTGATTGAAACAGACAGTGCTCTCCGATGACAACGTCATGATAAATGCTTACATTAGGATAAAGTTTGGTTCCTTTTCCGATTTTAGCATTAGGACCGACAAAGCATCCCGCGCCGATTTGCACGTCATCGCCGATCTGAGCCCCCGCACTGATGCAGGCATTAGGACCGACTGCGACATTGCTGCCTAAAACCGCGCTTTTATCAATTACGGCAGAAGCATCAATTCCGACGGCAATTGCCGGGGTCGTATCCAAAAGCTGAGCGACTTTAGCAAAGCCGAGATACGGATCTTTAACGATAAGTGCCGCACTTTTTACATGCGGAACATCTCCTTCCCGGATAATCACCGCACTTGCCTGACTTTCTTCCAGAACGCTTCGATATTTAGGATCGGAAAGAAAGCTTATCTCTCCCGTTTTTGCGGTCTTTAAGTTGGCAACGCGGCGGATCTCGACGTCACCGTTTCCGTGCAGCTTGGCACCGATTTTATTTGCGATATCCTGAAGCTTCATCATGAATTACTTCTTGCCGGATTTGCCGACACGCTCAATAACATCCTGAGAAATATCCAAAGCATTAACGGTATAAGCTACCGACTCACCGCGCAGAACAAGCTGAATTCCGCGCTCTTTGGCGATTGCATCAATGGCTTTTTGCACTTCCTGTGCAAGTTTTAAATTTTCATCGGAAACACGCTTTCTCTGATCTTCCTGCAAAGCCTGAGCTTTTAAATTAAAATCAGACTGCATCTGAGCAAAACGTCGCTGCAGATCAACTCTTTCCTTTTCACTTAATTTGCCTTCTTTAAGACGCTGGGCAAGTTTGCTGCCTTCGGCCTCAAGATTCTGCAGTTCACGCTCACGGGGAGCAAATTCCTTAGCAAGATTATCACGGGTGGTCTTAGCCTGCGGAATTTCGTGCATGATAAGCGGCACGTTAATAACTGCAATAGTAGGGGTCTGGGCCTTTTCAGCCGCCATTGCAGGAACGGATACTGCAGCCGCTACCGCGACAGCCAAAGCAAATTTCTTAAACATAGTTATATTTCTCCTTAAATTCTTTAGAAACGACCGCCGATATTAAAGTTAAAGGTCTGAGAGTCGTCTCCCGAGTAATCCTTAATGGGTTTAGCCAGCGAGAATACCAAAGGGCCTATCGGCGACATCCAGTTAAGCGAAACACCGACGGAAGCGCGCATCTTGTCGTTGTCGCTGCTGAAGCCTCCACCTCCTATATTGTTTTCGCGCATATAATCCTTGTAATCGTCCTCACGTGTATCCCACAGCGCGCCGACATCAAGGAAGAATGAAGTACGCACCTGACGCTTATAGGCCTCGGAAATAAACGGAGTCGGCACCGAGATTTCTACGGTACCGGCATACAAAGCGTTACCGCCTACCGAGGTATCGGAATCACCGCTTCCAGGATAAACGGCTTTAGGACCGATGGAGTTGTTGTCAAAGCCGCGCAGCCAATCGTTGCCGCCTAAGTAGAAATTGTTAAAGAACGGCAGGCGCTGATCGTGACCGTTGATAGTACCGTAACCGTCACCGAAAGCCACGCGTCCGCGAATGGTGAAAACGAAATTGCGCTCGCTGTCAAGCGGGAAATAATGCGCTGTTTCGGCAGAAAGCTTATAGTACTGCAAATCAGATCCGGGTACGGTGGCAAAAGCCGAGAAAGACTGCCTGCTGCCTTTGGTCGGGAAAACCGAACGGTCTAAATTATTGCGCGAAAAACCGAAGCTTGCGGTAAAGTTGTTAAACGTACCGCTATCATCCATCGCGTTATCACTATAATCACGCCAAAAAACTTGAGATTGAATAAAATTGTCGCCGGTATTATCGATTTTATTTTGTTCAAAGCCGACGGAATAGGATACCGACATAGTTTCATTAAGCGGATATCCTGACGTTATCTCAATACCCACAGTCTCATTGTCATAAGAAACGACGTCTGCGTTATCGCCTTCAAACTTATCATAGTACGCACGTCCGCCTAAACTGATGCGATCCACCGTGAAATACGGATCGGTGTAGCCTAATTCGATATGCTGGCGGTAGTCATTGTCATAAGCCATAATGGAGGCACGGGAGCCCCAGCCGAATACGTTGTTTTGCGAGATACCGGCCTGCAGGAGCATACCGGAGTTGGTTCCGTAACCGATACCGCCTGAAATAGAGCCTGTAGGCTGTTCTTTAACTTTTACATCAAGATTTACCGTATCGGGAGTATTTCCCGCACGCTTGGTATCAAGCTCAACCGTTTCAAAGAAACCGGTACGGTTCAAACGAGCTTCCGACAGATCAACAGCTTCATTTGACAGCCATGTTCCGTCCATTTGACGCAATTCACGACGAATAACGGTATCATCAGTTGAAGTATTGCCGGTAATATTGATCTGACTTACATATACGCGGGAACCTGGTTCAACATTAAAATCCAGATTAACGACTTTGTTTTCATCATCAAAAGTCGGGAAAGCCCTGACTCTTGAGTAAGCGTAACCGTATTTGCCGAGATAATCGCTTAAAGCTTTTTCTACGGAAGCTACTTTAGCGGCAGAATAAACTTCACCTTCTTCAAAATTCAAAAGCTCTTTCATCTGCTCGCCGTATTTTAAGGTATCACCGCGCAGCGAAGTCTTGCCTACCGTGTACTGCTCTCCTTCCGTAACCGCAATGGTAAGGTATAGGCCCTTGCGGTCAGGCGTCATTTCAACCGAGGTATCGTCAATCTTAAAGCGCACATAACCTCTATCCATGTAGTAAGAACGCAAACTCTCCAAGTCTGCGGAAAACTTCTGGCTTTCATAACGGCGATTGGCAAGAAAGTTCCACCACGGCACATCGTCACGCAGCTGCATCTGCGCTAAAAGCACATCCTCGTCAAAACTCTTGTTGCCGACGATATTAATCTGCTCAATCTCTGCAGAAACGCCTTCGGTAAACTCAAGTTTGATATCCACGCGGTTACGCGGCAAATAAGTTAAAACCGGCTTGACCTTAGCCTGATACATGCCTGCAGAATGGTAAAAATCTTCAAGAGACTTCTGAATTTGCGACAAAGTCTGGACGTTTAAAGCTTCTCCCGCTTTGAGTCCCTGCTGCTCAATTACAGGGCGCAGCGCTGACTCGCTAAGTTGTGAATTTCCGGCAAACTCAATATTACCGATAGTAGGACGCTCTTTAACGTTAACTATTACGGTATTGCCCTCACGCGACAGACTTATGTCATCAAAATTGCCGGTTTCATATAAGCGGCGCATGGTAAGAGCCGAGTTTTCGGCATTCATTACATCGCCTTGTCTTACAGGCATCGCAAGCAGTACTGCACCTACCGTAACACGATTTAGACCTCGTACCTGAATATTGTCAATTACAAAGCTTGAATCATCTGCAGCAAATGACAGCGGAACAAACATTAAACTTCCGACAATTGCCGTCAATGCCAAAGCAAGAGGTTTTTTTGCTTTAAATTTCATCTTCAAATTCCACTTTGCCTAATTTTCATAGAGCTTTTAAATCATTAAAAATCGCCAAGAACGAAATAAAAAGCAGCAAACTAAGTCCGAATAATGACAATATGTACTGCAATTTTTCGTTCGGTGCTTTACGGAAAACAGCCTCATAGGCAATGAATAAAAGCTGTCCGCCGTCCAAAACCGGAATCGGAATCAAATTAAGGATACCTAAGTTTACACTAATAGCAGCCAAAAAACTTATAAAGAAAGTAAGCCCGATAGTGGCACTTTCTCCCGCGCCTTTAGCTATAGCAATAGGTCCGGCTATATTTTGCGCCGAAATTTGTCCCGTAATTAATTTTACTGCTGATTTTACAATAATTAAGGACATTTCGTAGGTGTCTGATGCCGCTTTAATTACTGAATCGGATAATCCGTACTGCACCTTTTGGGTGAGCTCAGGGATCGGCTCAGCTTGGGCAAGCACCCCGATTAAAGGACGGTAAATCTTTGCCGCCTCATCATAAACAAGATCTGCAGTAAGCGTAGTGGTATATAAAACGCCGTCACGCTTTATAACCAAGGTCAAAGGCTGACCGTTCGAAGCGGCTATCATTTCCTGCGTGCGATACCAAGAATCAGAAGCAACGCCGTTTACTGAAACAATTTCGTCTCCGGCTTTAAGCCCTGCACGAAAAGCAGGACTATCCTGATTTACCGAGCTTATAACATTTAAAATTCTCCCGACGCAGACTTTAAGCCCCAATATCCCTAAAGGATCTTTATCCGGCTCCAGCTTAAACGTACTTAAATCCATATTAAGCGCAATATCATCGCCATGACCTAAATCGCGCTTAACTTCAATTAATACGTTTTTCTCTCCTGAGTGTGAAACTAAGGTCAAGAGGGCGTTTTTCCAATCAGCTGTCTCAATTCCGCCGATACTTTCAATTAAATCATATTCTTTAAAACCGGCTGCGGATGCTACCGAATTAGGAACCACATCACCAATAACCGGCTTTATTAAAGTAACGCCGCTTAAATTAACGAAGCAATATAAAAAGAAAGCAAGCAGGATATTACACAAAGGTCCTGCCGCAATAATAAAAGCTCTTGCTTTCAAAGACTTGGCGTAAAAAGATCCAGAAACGTCGGTAAGCGCAGCTGCTTCCTGTTTGTTTTCTCCGTACATTTTTACATAACCGCCCAAAGGAATTGCAGATACGGCATACTCACAGCCGTCTTTTCCCTTGCGCGACCATAATACTTTGCCAAAACCTATGGAAAAGCGCAAAATTTTAACTTTGCAAAACCTAGCAGCAAAAAAGTGACCTGCTTCATGAATAGTCACTAAAATACCGATAGCGATTCCGAAAAACAGCAGGTTCCACAAAAAAGAGCCCATTACATCCTCGCTACCGCAGCTTTAATATAATCCCTGACTTTAGCGTCAAGCTCAAAAATCTCCTCAAGAGAATAAGGAGATTCTCCGCCGAAAGCATCGAGACTTTGAGCGCATAGAGACGCTATATCCAAATAACGGCAGGCACCATTTAAAAACGCCTCTACTGCTACCTCATTGGCTGCGTTAAGTGCTGTAGTTGCTCCCTGTCCTAATTTACTTGCCTGCATGGCAAGAGCAAGACACGGATAACGTTTAAAATCAGGCTGTTCAAAAGTAAGAGCTTTAAGCGAACAAAAATCAAGTCCGCCGACTCCGGATACTACTCTTTGCGGATAAGCAAGAGCTCTTGCTATCGGGGTTTTCATATCAGGATTGCCAAGCTGGGCCAGCACCGCTCCGTCAATATACGAAACCATCGAATGAACTACCGACTGCGGATGGACAACAACCTTTACGTCATCGTCGGAGGCATTAAATAAATATCTTGCTTCAATAAACTCAAGACCTTTATTCATCATTGTCGACGAGTCAACCGAAATCTTCGGTCCCATTGACCAGACCGGATGATTTACCGCCATGGAAGGAGTGACATCTTGTAATTTTTCAAGTTCAATAGTGCGAAAAGGCCCGCCTGAGCCGGTAAGCAAAATCTTATCCACGCCGCAGCCTTTTAAGTCACAACTGCCGAGATTCTCTTGGGCACTTTGCGGCAAACATTGAAAAATTGCACTGTGTTCACTGTCAATCGGCAAAACTTTAGCGCCGTATTTTTTAACTTCATTAAAAAATAATTTGCCTGACATCACCAGCGCTTCTTTATTGGCAAGACCAATTACGGCTCCGCGCTTTACCGCTGCCAGCACCGGAGGAAGACCCATCGCTCCGACAATGGCAGCTACGACATAACCACCCTCTTGGTCGGCAGCAATTTCCACTACTCCGTTAGCACCTGCTAAAATATCACAAGATAAATTATTAAGCGTACAAGCGTCTTTCAAACGACAGGCTGCATCTTTATCATAGACGGCAACCCGCTTGGGCGAAAAATTCCTGATAATATCAAGCATTTTTTCAACATTGTGCCCGCACGCGGCGGCGTAAAGCTCATATTTGTCTGGATTTGCCGCTATTACATCTAATGTGCTGCTGCCTATAGATCCGGTAGCGCCTAATAAAGTTATCTTGGTTTTCATGCCAAATTGCCGCTAATTAACCAATTTACGGATAAAAACAAAGGAACCGCCGCAAGCTGCGAGTCAATACGATCGAGCATACCGCCATGCCCCGGGAAAATTTTGCCTGAATCTTTAACTCCGCCCAAGCGCTTAATCATACTCTCAAGCAAATCACCAATCACGGAAAAAACGATGGCGATAATGCCTGAAGCAATTAACGCGGGAGAACTATCGGCGTAAACAGAAAAAAGGCCAAGATGCATAAAAAGGATCAGCGCGGCAAAAGCTAAAATAAGACCGCCGTATAATCCTTCCCTGGTTTTTTTAGGACTGACTGCAGGGATCAGTTTGTTTTTTCCGAAAAATACTCCGGCAAAATATGCTCCTGAATCTGCGGCCCACACTAAAGCCATTACGGCAAGCACCAAATATGCACCGGTGTTTGCATCAAGTGCAATATCAGTTGCGCGCAAAACCAATAGTCCCTCCAAGAAAGGGACTAACATCAGCAAACCTAAAATCGCGCATATAACTTTATTTTCATACCATGAACTTTTATGCGGATATGCCTTTATAAGCGGAACAACGCCAATCCATAAAGGAATGCTTAGTGCAATTATATATTTGACGACCGGAGGAATGTGTCCTGACACGAACTCACCTGGCGGTGCAATTACAAAGCAGCATACAGCAGCTGCAACTGCCAAAAATAAAAACAAATAGCGCTGCTTAAACTTAAAAATCGGACCTAACTCATAGGCGCCGACCATATAAATAAAAAGTGCGCCCATGGTAAAAATCGGGAAATCGGCAAAAAAAAGCCACGCAATTACAGCAGCGATTAATACGATGCCGGTAATAATACGGGTAACCATTTATTTTCCTCTAATTTGAGCCGAAGTCATGCCGAAACGACGCTCGCGGCCTGAGAAAAACAAAAAGGCTTTTGTAAGCTCTTCTTCATCAAAATCAGGCCATAAAACGTCCGTTACGTATAATTCGCTATATGCACATTGCCATAATAAAAAATTGCTGATGCGCATTTCACCGCCGGTACGAATCAATAAATCGATATCCTGCGGCAAACTTAACTGTTTATTAAAATACTCTTCATTAAGATCATTTTTTGTGACCTGCCCGCAAGAGATTTGATCTAATATTTTGCGGCAAGCCTCAACTATATCCCAGCGACCGCCGTAATTGGCTGCTATATTAAGCTCAAGTCCGGTATTTCCCGCTGTTGTTTCTTCAAGCACATGGATAGCTTTCTGCAGTCCTGAATTAAAGCGTAAAACGTCGCCTATTACTTTGGCTTTTATGTTGTTTTTATGTAAAACCGGAGTTTCTTTTTTCAAAGAAAGTGAAAAAAGTTCCATTAAAGCTGAAACTTCAGTTTGCGGACGCTTCCAATTTTCACTGGAGAAGGCAAAAAGAGTAAGGGAGTGAACGCCGAGCTTTGCAGCGGCTTCAATGGTACGTCTGACAGCAGCGGCTCCTTCTTTATGGCCTTTGACGCGCGACATTCCGCGCTGTTCGGCCCATCGACCGTTACCGTCCATAATAATGGCAACATGACGGGGGATCTTAATCTCTCCCGTCATTTCTTTGTCAGTAAGCATCAGGACAATTATATTTCCATCAGCTCTTTTTCTTTGGCAGCCAAAAGCTCATCACACTTCTTAACTGAAGCATCGGTAAGTTTCTGGATTTGATCTTCACCGCCGTGCTGCTCGTCTTCGGAAATCTCTTTTGCTTTTTCCAAAGCCTTAAGCTCATTGTTGGCATCACGACGAATATTACGAATCTCTACGCGAGTCTGCTCAATTTCACCGCGAACGACTTTAACTAAATCCTTACGACGTTCCTCGGTTAAAGGAGGGAGCGGGACGCGAATATCAATTCCGGCAACGACAGGGTTCAAGCCTAAATCAGACTTCTGAATAGCCTTTTCTACATCTTTAATGGCGTTGCGGTCAAAAACGGTCAATTTTAAGGTACGAGCGTCTTCAACATTAACCTGTGCAACCTGACGCAGCGGGGTCGGACTGCCGTAATAGTCAACCATGATACCGTCTAAAATTCCGGGCTGAGCACGGCCGGTACGGATCTTGGCAAGACGGCTGCTTAAAGAATCAATAGCTTTTTGCATGCGAACGCTTGCATCTTGTTTAACATCGTTAAGCATCAAACATTCTCCTTAGTCTGAAACTAAAGTGCCCTCATCCTTGCCAGTCGCGGCACGTAATAAAGCACCTTCATTATTCATTGAAAAAACACGGATCGGCATGTGATGATCACGGGCCAAAACAAAAGCGGTTAAATCCATAACCTGCAGTTCTTTTGCTAAAACTTCGTTAAAACTAAGCGAAGTATAGCGGACGGCAGACGGATCCTTGACCGGATCTGCTGTATATACGCCGTCCACTTTAGTTCCTTTCATGACTTCATCGCATTTAAGCTCAATTGCGCGTAAAACCGCCGTAGTATCGGTAGTGAAAAAAGGAGAACCGGTACCACCTGCGACAATCACGACATTTCCGTCTTCAAGAGCCTTTCTGCCGGCAACGGCACTATATTGAGCGCTGATGGAAGGAATTCCGTATGCACTCATCAAAACGCACTTGCCGCCCTGACGGATAAGTTCATCGCGCATGGCAAGTCCGTTCATTACAGTTGCGAGCATACCCATTTGATCGCCAGCAACGCGATCAAGTCCGGCTTTTTGCAATGCGGCACCGCGGAAAATATTTCCGCCGCCGATAACTAAAGCCACTTGAACGCCGTCATCCTGAACCTTGCGGATCTCTGATGCCGCATGAGCCAGAATTTGCGGTTCGATTCCGAAGCCGGCACTTCCGCCTAAAGCTTCGCCGGATATTTTCAGCAAAATTCTACGCATATTGTCTGCTTGTCCTGAAGTCATTAAGGTCAATTACTTGTTAGCGGCAGCGATCTGAGCCTGAACTTCTTCTGCAAAGTTCTCTTCTTTCTTAGCGATGCCTTCGCCTACTTCGTAGCGAACGAAGCTTACTGCATCAGCATTGTGGCTCTTTAACAACTCACCGACAGTAACTGAAGGATCCTTAACGAAAGGCTGACCGGTCAAAGAAACTTCACCGGTAAACT
This sequence comes from Succinatimonas hippei YIT 12066, assembly GCF_000188195.1. Taxonomy (GTDB): domain Bacteria; phylum Pseudomonadota; class Gammaproteobacteria; order Enterobacterales; family Succinivibrionaceae; genus Succinatimonas; species Succinatimonas hippei. The sequence goes on along the minus strand of NZ_GL830979.1, from coordinate 22,377 downwards.
TCTTCATGCGGCCTTCAACCATTTTCTCGGCAATAGCGTGAGGCTTGCCGGACTTAACGGCGATCTCAATCTGAATCTGACGCTCTTTCTCAACAACCTCTGCAGAGACATCTTCAGGATGAACGAAGTCAGGCTTGTTGGCGCAAACATGCATAGCAATATCTTTTGCCAAATCCTCGGTGCCGCCGTTTAAAACGGTAACAACGCCGATGCGGCGGTTTGAATGGACATAGATGCCCAAAACATCGCCGGTTACGCGAACAAGACGACGCAAGTTCATGTTTTCGCCGACTTTGGCAATTAATGCAGTTAAAGCATCTGCTACGGTCATACCGCCGAAATCAGCAGCTTTTAATGCTTCAACGTCAGCAGCACCGCTCTTTAAAGCAACGTCGGCAGCTTTCTGAGCAAAAGAGGTAAACTCTGCGTTCTTTGCGGCAAAGTCGGTCTCAGAGTTCAACTCGAGCATTACGACGGTATTGCCTTCGTGAGCTACGGCAATAACACCTTCAGCGGCGGTACGGGTAGCTTTCTTAGCAGCCTTAAGAGCACCGCTCTTACGCATTGCTTCAATAGCAGCTTCGATATTGCCGTCAGCAGCAACCAAAGCTTTTTTGCAGTCCATAAAGCCTGCGCCGGTAATGTCGCGCAGTTCTTTAACCATAGCGGCAGTTACGTTTGCCATTTTTTAATCCTCAAATTCGTAAAGGGCCGGTTATCCGGCCCTAAAAATTAACAGCTTTAAAATTAAGTCTGACGACTTTATCTAAATAAGCCGATAATTACTCAGCCTTTGCTTCAGCAGCTTCTTCTTTAGCTTCCTCGGCAGGCTCGGCTTCCTCTTGAGCCTCTGCAGGCTGCTCAGCTTCAACGTGATTCATCTGAGCACGAGCGGCATTGATAACTTCAACTGCGCCCTTTAAATAAAGCTCAACAGCACGAATAGCGTCATCGTTACCCGGAATTACGTAATTTACGCCGTCAGGATCGGAGTTGGTATCGACAACAGCAACAACCGGAATACCAAGGTTGTTAGCTTCTTTGATAGCAATATGCTCAACTTCAGCGTCGATAACAAACAAAGCATCAGGCAAACCGCCCATATCCTTGATACCGCCCAAAGAACGGTTCAACTTGGCAAGTTCACGAGTACGTAATAATGCTTCTTTCTTGGTAAGCTTGTCAAAAGTACCGTCGGTTGACTGAATCTCGAGCTCCTTCAAACGCTTGATGGACTGACGAACGGTCTTCCAGTTGGTAAGCATACCGCCAAGCCAGCGATGATCGACATAGAACTGACCGCAGGAGGTAGCGGCAGGTCCGATTTGATCGCAGGCGGCGCGCTTGGTACCGACAAACAAAACTTTACCCTTATGAGCGACTACGCTGCTTAAGAAATTAAGAGCGTCTTCGTAGCACTGTACGGTCTTCTCAAGGTTAATGATATGAACGCCGTTACGATGTCCGAAAATATAGGACTTCATCTTAGGATTCCAGTAACGGGTTTGGTGACCGAAGTGAACGCCTGCTTTAAGCATGTCGCGCATAGAAATAGATGACATGAGATTTCCTCTTTAAATTGGGTTATGCCTCCACTGCTCCGTTTCCCCAACCTTAAAAGGCACCCGGGAAAAGCGTTTATAAGCAGTGTGTGTTTTTAAAAATTACACTTAAAACCTTTGCGTACCATACGCAAAGTCTTGCGTATTTTATCATGCAAATAATAATTTTTAATGAAATACCACGAAAAATATCTGATTTTTATCAGAACAAAAAGCATCAAATAAGAGTGTCTTACTTATCATTTTTAAATAAAAATATTAAGTCCAATCGTCCATGAGTAAAAAATCTATAGCATTTTTATGCACAACACCGTCCCTGCTCATATCAACACCATCAAAAGATGCGGCATATATACTGAAAATTATCTTTATATTTGCAATTGTTATTCGATATAACGAACAAAATTTATGTTTTTTCTTTTTGTTCGTTATAACCGATAAAGCTCTACAGCTGTCAAAACTTATATATAGCAGCCAGTGACACCGCCAAGCCATCTCTATCGCCGGTTACCGCATGAAGATCGGAGCTTAACGCAAAGTCAGGATAATCTTTTAAGGCAAAATCCAAACCCAGGCTTCCTATATAAGAAGTTCCGTCCAAATCTTCCTTATCCAATGCATAACCGTTTACATAGGTTTCAACTGATGAGCCGAAACTGCGTTCTAAAGCGGCTCCTGCTGATAAACTTACGCAAGCATTTAGCTTAAAATTAAATTCTCCTCCTGCTCGTACGGCATGCGCAAAACGCGGATCGATGCTCATATTGTCACTATCTTTATTATTAAGTCCGAAGCGATCCGAAGTTTCATAAAGACCCAGATAGCGTATGTAAATATCAGCTTTAGTAAAATCATTTACAGCAAAGCGGTAACCTCCGCCTGCCTGAATACTGCCGTAAAAGCCCCGGCTGACAAAATCAGCCTGATCTTCTTCATAAACTGCATCAAAATCAGTTTTGATATAACCAAAGCGTACGGCAGCATCAGCATACATCCCGTTGTTAAAGCTGTAATCAACCAAAGCGCCTAAACCTGCATAACTTATATCAGTGTCAACATCAGCTCCTTCTTTTAAACTCGCACTGCCGATGCCGGTTTCGGCAAACAGCGACCACATAAGATTATCAGATTTAAAGGAACTGCCTGCCGCAAGATGATACCCGCGCAAAGAAAAATCACTGTCACCGTCATAGTTAAAATAACTGCCTGATACTGCAGCAAATAAAGCAGTACCGTTTCTTCCTTCAAGCGATCTCAATGCTGCACTCTTAGCATCCTCAATAATAAAATCAGCTCCTTGCTTAATTAATGCCGTTGAGCTTAATGCGGCTTTAGATAAAGTTCGCGCCTGCGGGCTTATTACCGTTTCCTCAATAAAATCATCATCGTTGACGATATCTTCAACCCCAAGCTCATTCTCATAATCATGACTATCCTTTGAAGTCCAGCGCTTGAACACAAAGGTATTATCACCCTCCACCACGGTGTGATCATCAGTATGAATATATCCATCCGACCATAAAAGGGCAATATCCTGTTTAGGATCAACCTTATGCGAAGCTACGACTAAAGTTTTATTTTTAAGATCAATATGTTTACTGACCTCAAGAATGTACTGGTTTCTAACACCTTCTTTATCATGGCTTACTTTAATATTATTCTCGTTAACCGTAAGCTTTAAGACCTTAAAACCTTCTATGCTTTGAACCTGAACATTTCCTTCAGCACTTATAATATTGTAGTCATCGATAGCGTTGTTTCCGTTTCCGCCACCAAATACTGTACCATCAACATCAGTTTTACCTGACAAAATAACGATATTTGACTGCGCTTTTTGCCCGTAGCCGCCGTAAACATCCCCTGAAACGCTAGCATTTTTAATTAATATGGTATTGTGGGATGCACTTATTTCGCCTCTTCCGCCGTAAACAGTGCCGTTGATCTTAGCATCATCAAGCACGTTGACGTAGTTAAAATCCGCGCTGCCTGTATTACTCCAGCCGCCGGCTGCGCTTGCAACGCTGCCGTTTACTTCCATATAGTTGTAGCCGGCAGCACCGTTTGCGGAAAATCCGGCATAAGCATTCCCCGAAACTTCTGCGCCTTGCTTTATTCGCAGCTGGTTGCCAAAAGCCTGCGTCGTTCCGCTTCCGGCAATTACATTTGTTGAAACAAGTGAACCTGCATTTAACGTAACCGAATTATTAAGGGCTTTGCCGCCGGCACTTTCACCACCTACAATTTTGCCTGCATGACCTGCTACATCAACGGTATTGTATGAAACGTCGCCATTGTCACTTTTAGCGCCTATTACACTTTTAGCTTCAGCTCCTTCATTCACGGTTATAAAATTAGATGCAGCCGTACCGCTTTTAGCATAGGCCCCAAAAACATCTAAAGCGTGTGCCTCTGAATTTAAAATAAGGCTGTTATATAAGACGTCGCCGTTTTGCGCATACCCGGCATAAGAAGCATCGCCAACTGTACCGTTTATTTCTACGTAATTGCTTTGAGCTCCGTTAGAACCGAAACCTCCGTATACTTTGCCCTTAACATCGCCGTTAACAATAACCTCATTGCTGTCTGCGAAGGCTTTTTGTGCATAACCGCCTAAAACACTATCGGAAACTGAAGCATTAGATGCAATTTCGACACTGTTGCCGCGAGCATAGCCCCTTTCCGTCGTATATCCGCCGATAACATTCTGTGCCTGACCTTTTACCGTCACCATGTTATACATCGCTGAGGCATTTGAATTAAATCCGCCTATAGCACTGCCGACTTTAGCACCGTCTAAAACAGTAAGCTCATTATCCGTAACATTAACCGAACTTTGTGTCCAACCTCCAAAAACCGTACCGCCGCTAAAATTAGCATCGATATTTACCTCGTTTCGCCTTACGGTATTGCCGCTATTTAAAGAAGGCCCAAACCATTTTACATTCTGTGCAATAGGATTATTGTCTGCCGGGTACGCCTGACTTTCTCTATCAAAATTTAAAACTGCAGCCTGACCTGCAGAGCTTAAAGCCAGCAAAACCGCGATTGCTGAAATTTTTTTACAATTTTTCAAAATAACTCCAAATCTTTTTGTATCTACCTCCTATATTAGGCTTATCTATTCCTTTCTGTTATCAGTTGCGCTTTTTACGCAAGTTCCCGTTACTTTTTACTAAGACTTAAGGCAAAAAATTTCTCTGCTCTTCTTTTTTTTTGCCTCAATTCAACTGTCCCATTGTCACGGATGCGGACGCACCGGTGCAGGTATTACAGGATGAAACAGAGGCGGAGGAGCTTTATGCATCGGTCTTTCAATACGATGCGGTCTTTGCGGGCCCCGATCATAATGAACGGTGCAGCCGTTTAACAATAAAACAGTAATGCCTATTCCAATCACTGCAGCAATTTTGTTTCCTTTCATATTTATCTCCTTCAAAATTATTTTCTTTTAGTATGAAAGACAATGCTTAGCGGCAAATTAGCATCAGCTAAAGCCTTAGTCTTGTACTGATGTTTGCTATATTCCGGCTTTAAATTTGTGTGACTTGGGCGGCAATTTTCATTTCATGAGTTTTTAATTCTCTTTTTTTCTTCTAAACTAATTAATGACACTAGTGTCATTAACTGAGGTCTTTATATGGCAGAATCAAAAAGAGTACGGCGTAAAGACGCCCGCCCCGGTGAAATCCTCGAGGCTGCCGTAGATATTTTCTTAAATAACGGTTTTAACCAGACAACTTTGCTTGATATAGCCAAAAAAGCCGGAATTTCACGCAGCACAATTTATCTTTATTACAAAACCAAAGAAGATCTGTTTTTACAGGTTGTACGTACAACTATCCACAAACACTCTGCTCAAATACAAAAAATTAATGCTCAAAGCAATGAAGATTTAAGACAAAATATCCATAATATCGTTGAGTTGGTTTTTACTACCACAGGCGATCAGAATTATTTAAGGCTGCTGCTTATTTTCATTACTGAAAGCGCTAATAATCCTTTCTTGCAACAAATATTTTTCACTGAAATCGTCAGCAAAATAACCAATCCTGCCAAAGAACTGTTTAAAAGCACTAAAGAAACCAAAGAAATTTGCGACGTGATCCTTGCCATGATCGCCGGATCTTTTTTTATTTCATCATTGTCCACCATGATACTGACGAAAAAAGGAAATTTCCTGCCCTCAAGACAGACGCTTAAGGAAATGCTGCCGAAGCTGATTTTAAACAGCTTGAGTAAGGCTCCTTCACCTGACGCAAAGGAGTAAGTATGAAAAAGAAAATTCTGGCTTTTTTGTTTTTAATAACTCTTATTATTTTAGGCATTGTCTTATTTTTTAATCAAAATAAAGAAGACGCAAAGCTTAAAGCTTACGGCAACGTCGATATTCGCGAAAGTTCTCTTGCATTTGAGGCAAGCGGCAAAATCAATGCTCTTTTCTTTGATGAAGGACAAAAAGTTTCTAAAGATGAAGTTCTTGCCACAATTGATACAAAAGCTCTTGAGCATGAAAAAGCAATTAAGCTGTCATCCTGCAAAGGATTAAAAGCCGAACTTAATCTTCTTGAAAACGGGTACAGAAAAGAAGAAATAGCTAAAGCGAAAGCTGAAGTCAAAGCACTTGAAAATGAAGTCAAGCTTCAGGAAAAAACTTTTGTCAGAACCGATAACTTATATAAAAAAGATGCAGTCAGCGCCCAAACCCATGACAGTGACTTCTTTAAGCTAAACGCCTTAAAAGAAAATTTAAATACGGCCAAAGCAAGTCTTGAATTACTTGTAAACGGATATAGAAGCGAAGAGATCGAAGCTAAAAGGGAAGAATATAAAACCTGTATCAATGAACTTAACTATATAAATTACAAGATTGAAGATCAAAGCGTCATTAAAGCCCCGTATGACGGCAAGATCCGTACGCGCAACCTTGAGCTGGGCGATATGGCATCCCCACAAACTCCGGTCTTTACCTTATCTCAGCTTGACCGTAAATTTGTACGTTGTTATTTATCTGAAATGCAGCTTATTAAAGTAAAAACCGGAAATGAAGTTACGGTACAAACTGCAAGCGGCACCGACATTAAAGGAATTGTTGCAGTAATAAGCGACACTGCAATGTTTACCCCTAAAACCGTACAAACAGAAGAGCTGCGTCCCGATCTCGTCTACGAAATACGGGTCGATGTTGCCGATCCTGATGAATTATTGCGCCTTGGGCAAAGCGTAAGCGTTATTTTTGAATAAGGAAACTGAAAATGGCCGGATTAAAGCTTGACAAGCTTTATTTTTCCTACCTGAAAGAAGGTAAGAAAAAGCCCGTGTTCTCAGGACTTAATCTTAAAATTGAAGGCAATCTTATCAGTATCACCGGGCCGGACGGTTCCGGCAAAACTACGCTTTTAAAGCTTCTAGCCGGAAACTTAAAACCTACATCCGGAGACTGTCTGATTTTAGACAATGCTCTTAAAAAACACGCTGCTTTCGGCTATATGCCTGAAAAACTCGGACTTTATGAAGAGCTGTCGGTTATCCATAACCTGCATTTTTTCTGCGCGATAAAAGATAAAGATCCGGCACAAAACGAAGACAAGCTTAATAAGCTTTTAACCAAGGTCGGACTGATTAAATTTAAAGACTATCAGGTTAGCGCTCTGTCAGGCGGCATGAAACAGAAACTTGCCTTATGCTGTACCTTGGCAACCGAGCCTAAAATCATTATTCTGGACGCTCCTACCGTAGGCGTCGATCCTTTGTCGCGCAGAGAAATCTGGGACATTATTTTTGAATATATAAAAAGTAACAATGCTTTCTGTATCTTCTCCACCTCCTATTTAGAAGAAGCGCAAAAAGCCCAAATCTGCATCTTTTTAAAAGACGGAAAAATTATAAGCTGTGCTCCCCCTGATAATTTACTTAAAAATATCACCGCGCGCTGTTTCTCATTCATGTGTAATGATCATTACAAAGATTTGCTGCACTTTTTTATATTAAATAAAGAAAAATACTTTAATTTTTTAAGCGATATTTTTCCAAGACAGGGTCGAATCGATCTTTTAACCGTAAAAAGCTGCAGTATTGCAGAACTTGACGCCGAACTAAAAAAACTTTTGCCGTTTATTGACTTTAAGCTTGTCCTACGCCGGCCTTTTCTTGAAGATGTTTACATCGCCCTTAACGAAAATACAAATCTTCCGGAATACAAAAAAGCGCTGCATGAAGTAAACAGCAGCAATATCATCAAGGCGCAAAACAATAATGAAGACATCATCAAAGTAAGCGGAATCAAAAAGAAATTCGGTAATTTTACCGCCGTACATCATTCTTCTTTTACCGTACAAAGAGGTGAAATTTTCGGACTGCTTGGACCCAACGGGGCCGGCAAGACCACTACTTTCAGAATGATGTGCGGTTTATTAAATCCGACTTATGGCAATATTCTGATAAACGGTTTTGATTTAAGAAAAGCCAAAGCTGCCGTCCGCGGCCAAATCGGTTACGTCTCGCAGAAATTTTCTTTATATAAAAAACTGACGCTAAAACAAAATATCGAATACTTTGCCGGCAGCTACGGACTTTACGGCAAAGAAAAAACCGAACGCATCAATTATCTTATTGATGATTTTCTGCTGCGGCCTTATTGCGAAGTTTTAGGAGAAGATCTGCCCTTTGGCATTCAAAGACAACTGTCAATGGCCTGCGCACTGCTGCATAAGCCTAAAATTTTATTTTTAGATGAAGCCACTTCAGGAGCAGATCCTTCGGCAAGACGAATTTTCTGGCAGAGAATCATTGAGCTCTCGGCACAAGGAACAAGCGTTATCGTCACAACCCACTTCATGGAAGAGGCTGAATACTGCGATCGTTTTTTAATCCAAGATCAGGGAACAATCCTTTGCCTGGGGGCACCTGATAAAATCTGCGTAAAAGATGGCAAGCGCATAAGTGTTGAAGAAACATTTATGCAGAAAGTAGAAGAGTTCAGATTAAAAACAAAGGAGGCGGCAAATGAGTCTCCTTAGGCTTAAATATCTTATAAAAAAAGAAATCGAACAAATAAACAAAGATAAATCAATTCTTATTATTGCTTTTATCGTGCCGTTTTTACTTATTTTAATTTACGGCTACGGCATGAGCATGGATATAAAACCGGTAAAAGCGGCTTTGGTCTTAGAAAACAACAGCTCTGTTTCAACCTTGCTGTACTCAAGGCTGCAAGGTTCAGAGTATTTACAAATAACAACAGTCTATTCTCATCAGGAGGGCGAAGATCTTTTAAAACGGCATAAAATTGACGCAATCATTGACATCAAATCCGATCTTAAAAGTCCTCTTAATTTAAGCCAAAGAGAAATTTTAATCACCGTCAACGGATCTTCAGGAATTTTCGGCATCAACGCCCAAAGTTATTTACAGCAGGCAATAAGCGGAGCGCTTTCATCCTATCAAACAGTAAAAACACAATCGGTTGAAATAATATCCCGTAATTGGTTTAACGAGGCAAACATTTCAAACCGCTATATTCTTCCCGGACAAACCGTCGGCATTATTACGCTTGTCGGCGCTTTTATGTGCAGTCTTGTCATCGCGCGTGAAATAAATCGCGGCACCTTTGAGTCGCTGATTGCTTCTAATGTCACGGCATTTGAAATCATGCTGTCAAAAACTATTCCGTACTTTTTTATGTCTTTATGGGGATCTTTTCTGACCTTAATTTTAACCGAGCTTTTATTTAAGATCCCGATACAAGGATCGGTACTTCTCCTTATCCTGACCGTTTGTGCCTATACTCTTTCAAGCGCTGCTTTAGGGCTGTTTATTTCCGCTTTAATGAAAGATCAATTCCTTGCAACGGAATACGCGATTATTTTAAGCTTCCTGCCTGCAATCTTGCTTTCAGGATCTTTATTTGATTTAAGAAGCGTGCCCCCTTTTATTGCTTTTATCGGCTATTTAATTCCTCCTACTTATGCAGTTGAGTCCTTTAGGATCTGCTTTTTATCAGGAGGAAATACCGATACCCTGCTTATTAACCTAGGCATCATAATTTTCTATATAGTTTTCTTCTCCTCCCTTACAGTTTTACTGCTAAAACGCAGCGGTATTAAAGGAGGACGCCATGATTAAATCTTTGCTGCGCATTATTGCCTTAATAAAGAAAGAATTTGTAGCAATGTGGATGGATAAAGGAACCCGCAAAATCCTGATTCTGCCGATTATCATCCAATCTTTCATTTTCGGCTACGGAGCCTCTTTTAACCCGGAAATCATCCCTTTTGCTTTTTACGATGAAGCCAAAAGCGCTAAAACAACTGAGCTTTTTAACGATATAAATTCCACCTTGTTTAAACTTACAGACTTTTGTTATAACCCGTACTGTCTAAAAAATTCCGTCAGTGACGGCAACGCTTTAATCGGAATTTACGTAAAAAGCGATTTTGAAAAAGATCCTAAAATTTTCGTAATAGCAGATGCACGCAATACTACATCGGCCAATATCGCCATAGGCTATTTAACATCAATTGTCGCTGCGTTTAACCACAAACACTACAATAGTGAACAGATCAACATTAATACTCGCCTTAGATTTAACGAAAACAATATTTCGCGCTTTAGCATTATGACGGGAATGATCTTGGCTTTATCCTTCATTCAAGTCATGCTTCTGTCAAGTTTCAGCGTTTCCCGCGAACGCGAGGACGGCACTTTTGATATGCTCTTAATGACTCCGGCAAATCCCGCGGAAATTTTAATCGGCAAAGCCGTTCCTCCTACATTGGTTGCAATAATGCAAGGACTTATGCTGTTTATCATTTGCCGTTTTTATTTTGAAATCCCGTTTGCAGGAAGCTTATTGAACGTCATTTTTATACTATCTTTATTCAGCATCAGCATCGTAAGCTTGGGCCTTGCGATTTCAGCTTTGGCTAAAAGCCCACAGCAATCTCTCGTATTTGTATTTACCTTAATTCTCCCCTCAATTATTCTTTCAGGTATGCTGACCCCGATTTCCGCCATGCCGGCATGGTTTCAATCTATTACTAAATTAAATCCGCTCTATTACGGCATGACGGCACTGCAGCGCGTATACCTTGAAGGGCAGAATTTTTATGAAATAGCACCGCTGCTTATACCGCTTATTCTGGTCGGTTTGGCACTAATGCCGCTTACCATGTATCTTTTCCGCCATAAAATTGACTGATAATCTTTAACGCAACGTGTCACAAACCTCGCTTTTTTCATATAATTTTCCTAAAACTAAAAAAGGACATTACAAAAATGGATATTTCCTTAAAATCAGCAGGCGAAATTGAAAAAATGCGCGTTGCCGGCAAACTTGCCGCTGACGTTCTTGAAATGATTACCCCGTATGTAGTCCCCGGTGTTACTACAGAAGAACTTGATGACCGCTGCCTTGAATACATTGAAAAAACCCAGCATGCAATTTCAGCATGTCTTGGTTATAACGGCTACCCCAAATGTACCTGCATCAGCGTAAACGAAGTGGTTTGCCACGGTATCCCCGGAAAGAAGCATCTGCATAAAGGAGATATCGTCAATATTGACGTTACCGTAATCAAAGATAAATATTACGGCGACACTTCCATGATGTTTATCGTAGGCGACGAAACCTCCGTACGAAATCACAAATTATGCGAATGCGCGCAAGAGTCCCTTTACGCAGGCATTAAAACCGTACGCCCCGGCAGCAATTTAGCCGATATCGGCACGGCTATCGGCAAAATAGCCCGCCGTTACGGCTTCTCCATCGTCCGCGACTACTGCGGCCACGGCATCGGAACACAATTTCATGAAGATCCGCAAGTTCTGCACTATCCTAACGATTTAGACGTTTTATTAGAGCCCGGCATGACTTTTACCATTGAGCCGATGATTAATGCCGGAACCTGGAAATGCAAGGTAAATCGTAAAGACGGATGGACGGTTACCACGGCAGATCATCAGCCGTCGGCACAATATGAACATACTATCCTGGTAACCGACTACGGTTGTGAAATCCTAACTTTGCGCAGCAATGAAAATTTTGAGCGCTATGTGAAAAACGTTTAAAAAATGTTTGAACCGATAACCGTCCCCCGTAAAGTAAGACCCGACAAATTAAAACAAACTTGTCCTTTTACGGAAGAGCTTAGTGAATACAGTGTTAAAGCCGGTCGAGAGTATCTTAGTAAGCTGCGCTGTTATCTTGAGGAGCGCTTTAAAGACGGTTATGCGGTCGCTGAGCTTTTATCCTGCCGTACCTATGTGATTGATAAACTCCTGTCAGGACTTTATCATCACTTTAATCTGACCGCATTTGACAATTTTGCGCTTGCCGCAGTAGGAGGTTACGGACGCGGAGAATTATTTCCCCTGTCTGACATTGATATCTTAATAGTCGGCGATTATGACAAGCTTCCTGCTGAAAGCACCGAGTCTATTGAGTCTTTAATTTCCTTTTTATGGGATTTAAAACTTGATATCGGATCATCGGTACGTACGATTTCCGAATGTGTTTTAGAAAGCCGTCAGGATTTAACCATTAAGACCAACCTGCTTGAAACCAGGCTGATTTGCGGATCCTACTATACATACGGCAAACTGCTGCAAAAACTTGCAAGCGATCTGTATTGGGATCCGCTGCGCTTTTTAAACGCCAAGCTTCATGAGCAGCTTGATCGGCATCACTCCTACAAAGACTCGGCATATTTGTTGGAACCTGACATCAAAAACAATCCCGGAGGCCTTCGCGACATACAAATCATGCAGTGGATTGCCAATTTCCACTTTCATGCCAAAACCATAAATGACATGCTGTCTTTAGGATTGCTGACCAGAAGCGAATTTGACGAGCTTATTTCTTGCCGTAATTTTTTATGGGAAACCCGCTGCGCTTTACATCTGTCTTTAACCAAAGAAGATGACAGACTTACTTTGGATATGCAAAAAACCGTCGCCAAGCTTTTAGGCTTCACCGGAGACGGAACGCTTGCCGTCGAAAAAATGATGCGTACTTTTTTCCGGTCCATAAGGCGCGTGCGCGAATTAAACTCTATGGCTCTGCAGCTTGAAACTCTGCGTATAACAGGACATTTAGGAGCCGATTCTCCCGTTTTTATCAATAGCTACTTCATAAAACGCGGTCCGCTTATTGATATATCCGATCCGGATATTTTCAATACTAATCCTGATAAAATGCTGGAGATTTTCGTCGTCATGGCGGAGACGCCCGACCTTCTGGGTCTGCATGTCAACTGCCTAAGGCTGCTGCGCGAAGCTCGCCGTTCCCTGCATCATTATTTAATTGAAATTCCCAAATGCCGTGAGACTTTTAAGCGCCTGCTGCAAAACAGTCCCAACCTTGCATCTGCAATTACGCTCATGCATGAACACCGTGTACTATCCGCTTATATGCCGCAATGGGAAAAAATTGAAGGGCTGTCTCAATTTGACATGTTTCATACCTATACGGTTGATGAACACACGATTCATGTCATAAAAAATATTCAAGAACTCAATCAAACCCAAGAAAGCAAATACAGTTTATTCCGCAATGTCTACCATCAAATAAACGAGCCTGAACTGCTAAACGTAGCAGCACTGCTTCATGATATAGGTAAAGGCCGCGGAGGCCATCACGCAGATATAGGTGCTCATGAAGCCATCTATTTCTGTCAGCTCCATGATTACACTCAATATCAGAATCGTACCGTGTCTTGGCTCGTGCAAAACCATCTAACCATGTCGGCAATCGCCATGCGCCGCGATATTTCCGATCCTGAAGTGGTTAACGACTTTGCCAAACTGGTTCAAGATGAAGAACATTTAAATCTGCTTTACTGCCTGTCCGTTGCCGATATTGCGGCAACCAACGATCACGAATGGAATTCATGGAAAGAATCAATTTTCAGACAGCTTTACTTTTCCACCCGTCAGGCCTTGCGGCACGGTCTTGAACACCCTCAGGATATAGCGCTGCATGTTAACGAGAATATGCAAATCGCACTGCAATACATTGCGGATCTAAAAGAAAATGACGTTAAGGAACTGTGGAATGATTTCCATGAAGGTTACTTTATTCGTTTTTCCCCTTTGGAACTTGCCTGGCATGCGCGCAATATAATCAAATACCCGTATGAAGATACTCCGTTAGTGCTTTTTGCTCAGCACGAAAACGTCGGTACAGAAATGTTTATCTATCAAAAAAGAGCTCCTTTTGATTTTGCTGCCGTTGCCTCGGTAATGGCTTTAAAGAAAATAAACATCCAAAGTGCACAGATAGTACGCACCAAAAAAGATCATTGTCTGTGTTCTATAAAATTTCAGACTAAAAATGGTGCTTTAATTGATAACGATCGCCTGCACACTTTAAGAAAAGCAATAATCGCGGGGTTTGAACGCAAACCCGCTCTCCCTAAAGGTTTAGAAGAAACTAATTCTTTATTTAAGATCCCGACCGTCATATCTTTTTTAAAAGACTCGGGAGCCAACCACTCCAATCTTGAAGTTTCGACGCTTGACAGATCCGGTCTATTAGCTAAGATCGGCATTACTTTAGAGGCTTGCGGATGTAATATTCTGGCAGCACGCATCACCACCACGGGAGAACGCGCTGACGACTTTTTCACGCTTACCAACAAAGAAGGCACCGCCTTAAGTCAGAGCTTGAAAGATGAATTAACCGAAGAGCTGCATAAAGTGCTTGACCAGAAATCCGATTCAAAAAATTAAGGAGACAAAATGTCTGACACCAAACTTATAGAAATCATCGAAAACGCTTTTGATAATCGTGCCGCTATCAGTGCAACCTCTGTTGACGCAAATGTCCGTGATGCAATTAACGACGTAATCGCAGGTCTTGATGACGGCTCTTTACGCGTTGCCGAAAAAGTTGACGGTGAATGGGTTACTAATCAGTGGATTAAAAAAGCGGTATTGCTTTCTTTTAGAATTCAGGACAATTTCGTAACCGAGGCTCCGGGCGGCGCTTTCTATGACAAAGTTCCTTTAAAATTTGACGGTTATACTGCAGAAAGATTTGCAAAAGAAGGATTACGCGTAGTTCCGGGCGCCGTCGTCCGTCGCGGCAGCTATATTGAGCCCAATGCCGTTTTGATGCCTTCTTTCGTTAATATCGGTGCACGCGTCGGGTCCGGCACAATGGTTGATACCTGGGCAACAGTCGGCTCCTGCGCACAAGTAGGCAAACATGTTCATTTATCAGGCGGAGCCGGTATCGGCGGCGTTTTAGAACCGGTTCAGGCAGGTCCTACTATTATTGAAGATAATTGCTTTATCGGCGCACGTTCCGAAATTGTCGAAGGTGTTATCGTCGGCGAAGGCTCTGTTATTTCCATGGGCGTATTTATCGGCAAATCAACCAAGATCTACGATCGTACCACCGGTGAAATCATGTACGGTAAAGTTCCTCCGTACTCAGTTGTCGTTTCAGGTAATCTGCCTTCAAAAGACGGCAAATATTCACTTTATGCAGCCATCATCGTAAAACACGTTGATGAAAAAACCCGTTCTAAAATCGGTCTTAATGAATTACTGCGTCAGGCTGAAGAAGAGGCCCGTCAATAATTTTTCCGTTAAAGATTTTCAAACCCGCATTTTCGCGGGTTTGTTATATTAAAAATCTAATCCTTTTTATACACGTCTTTAGTTTAATAATACATAATATCGTTAAAAATACATTCGATATCTCTATCAGGAAACGCCGTCTTATCATTGTAATACAAATCTCATTTATATTTTTGAAAAATTATTGTCTATAGGTAACCTAAATTAGCTTAAACTAACAAAATTAATCTTATGAATTAAGAAAATCGCATATCTTTGCGGTATAATTCAGCGTTTGAAATTTATTGTTTAATAACTCCCGGTAATATCCATCTATGTCAAGACTTTTTACCTCAGAATCCGTTTCAGAAGGACATCCTGATAAAGTTGCCGATCAGATTTCCGATGCGGTACTGGATGCCATCTTAGCCCAAGATAAAAAGGCTCGTGTTGCCTGTGAAACTCTGGTTAAAACCGGTATGGTGGTTTTAGCAGGAGAAATCACTACAACAGCTAACGTCGATCTTGAAGATGTAGTCAGAAAAACCGTCTGTGCTATCGGCTACAACAGTACCGAGGTCGGTTTTGACGGTCGTTACTGTGCTTTCTTAAATGCTATCGGCAAACAGTCTCCCGATATTAATCAAGGCGTCGATCGTGAAAATCCGGAAGATCAGGGAGCAGGAGATCAAGGACTTATGTTCGGCTATGCCTGCTCTGAAACTGCGGTTTTAATGCCGGCTGCCATTACCTATGCTCATCTGTTGGTCAAACGCCAAGCTGAAGTAAGACGTATGGGCATCATACCTTGGCTGCGTCCAGATGCAAAAAGCC
Source organism: Succinatimonas hippei YIT 12066 (assembly GCF_000188195.1). GTDB lineage: Bacteria > Pseudomonadota > Gammaproteobacteria > Enterobacterales > Succinivibrionaceae > Succinatimonas > Succinatimonas hippei. The sequence continues at coordinate 6,421 of NZ_GL830979.1, read as the reverse complement.
AGGTTACCTTCGTTTACGACGACAACGGAGCCATTGAATCCGTTGATACCGTTGTCTTGTCTACCCAGCACAGTCCTGATGTTTCTTTAAGCTCCGTCATAGAAGGAGTCCAGGAAGAAATCATCAAAAAAGTCATTCCGGCAAAATATCTGACCAAAAACACCAAATATTTCATTAACCCGACCGGACGTTTCGTAATCGGCGGGCCGGTCGGCGACTGCGGTCTCACCGGACGTAAAATCATCGTTGATACATACGGCGGAGCAGCTCGCCACGGAGGCGGTGCATTCTCAGGAAAAGATCCGTCAAAAGTTGATCGTTCTGCAGCCTATGCCGCTCGTTATGCTGCTAAAAACGTCGTTGCGGCAGGACTTGCCAAGCGCTGTGAAATTCAAGTGTCATATGCTATCGGCGTAGCCAAGCCGGTTTCCGTTTCCGTCAACACCTTCGGCACCGGAGTCATTTGTGATGAAAAGATAGCGGCAGCCGTCAATGAAGTTTTCGATTTAAGACCTTACGGCTTAATCAAGATGCTGGATTTGATTCGTCCTATCTATAAAGAAACGGCAGCTTACGGACACTTCGGCAGAGATAACTTCCCGTGGGAAAAAACCGATAAAGTCGATGCTTTAAAAGCTGCTTTATCTTAGTTTACCTTTAGCATTTAAAAGAGCGGCCCGTTAAGGGCCGTTCTTTTATCAAAAAAGCAGATTCAATTAAACGATTACTTCCTGAATCAGAACAGAAATATCATCCTCTTCAAGATTATCTTTACCGACCCGCTTAATTATCTCTTCCTGTGAATAAACATCCTCAGGATATACAACTACTACGGCTTTATCGCCATGCTGCAGGAAATTATGCTCACCGTAGTCGGTATAACGCGTTGCACCTACTGAAATCATTACCTGCTTAGGACAGCCTGCCTCATTTAAATATAAATTAATGTTCTCAGCAGGACCAGCATTCTCCTGGTTATTGAATTTATCGATAAGCCATGTAATAAGCTTCTCATAAAAATAACTGTAGTCGCGTACCGGGCTGTCCTCACCGTACACAAAAACTTCTCCGTTACGCACCAGGAAGCTGGCAATACGATATCTGTCTAAAATGCCGCCTTCGGTAAACTTATCAATCTTAATTAAATTTGAAGCAAAGCCCTTGGATGCGCTTCCCCAGTTTTTCTTCTCACTAATCTTTTTTGCTCCCTCTTTACGAATCGAGCAATCATTGCTTGCACCGAAAACCAGAGGAGTTATAGATGTGACTTTTCCGTTCTCCCAAGTTAAATCACAGACAATTGCACACTCCGGTTCAATTTGCAGTTTGCTTTCTCCTTTGGGAAATTCAATTTTATATTCATCAAAAGGAAAAACATTTAAAAAAGCAGGAATTGAATTTCCGCTTTTAGGCAGATAAGTAGGGAAAACAGCCTTCGGAGCATTTTTCTCTGCGGTTTTAACCTGAGTAAAATCACGTGCTTCTCCGGCTTGTTCCAAATGACCGGTAAAATTACCGGCAACGCCGAAAGTTGCCAATTGTTTTAAATCAATGAACATATACTCTCCTTAGAGACTGTTTTTAAATTCAATTTATGAGATTATTTAAAGATTAGATTAACAAAATTAAGCGCTTTTAGGTATGAAGCTGCGTCATATTTTAATTCCTTTTTGTTTAGCAAACATTACTGCCAATCAACTTTATAATGCGGCAAGGGTGTCCTGCCACCCTAAAACCCGTAAAATATTACCCGATATATTAGGTGAGCTTGAAAAACTAAAACCGTATATTATTAATGTCCCTTTATTTTTTAATAAACAATACCTATTGCCCTAATCTCAGGGCGTGTCATTATCAGGTAAAAAAACAAAAATTTTGGGAAAATTTAAATATACAAAAGAGCCGAACAATAACATTGCTCTTTTCTTAAAGGAAAATTCTTTATTTTAAGTGAGTTAAAAGTGAGAACAGTACGCATATACGAGCCGCAAGGCAATCTTCATGAAAATATGGAAATTACACTTAGTGAAAACGGATCGGGACATCTTTGTCGAGTTCTGCGTTTTAAAGAAGGAGATCTATTCAACATTTTTGACGGAATCGGTCATGAGTTTAAGGCTAAATTAGTTCGTTCCGGCAATAAAGCTGCAGCACAGATATTAGAAACTGTCGCAAACAGCAGCGAATCTCCGCTGCAGATTGAACTCGGCCAAGTAATAAGCCGTGGGGATAAAATGGACTTAACCGTTCAAAAAGCGGTAGAGCTTGGAATTTTTGAGATAACCCCCTTAACTTCAATTCGCTGCAATGTAAAACTTGATGAAAAAAGATCTTTTAAAAAAGTTGATTCATGGCAAAAAATTGCCGTCAGCGCTTGCGAGCAATCCGGAAGATCTTTTGTCCCCAAAGTTAACGAGATCACCGATCTTAAAACTTGGTGCAGCAAAGACCGAGAAGCTTTAAATTTAACTCTTGATCCTTTATCTTCCTTACGACTTAAAAATTTAAAACCGACAGCGGCAAAAATTCGCTTGCTTATAGGTCCTGAAGGGGGATTATCGCAAGATGAAATTAACGATGCCGCTGAAAACGGATTTATCGGCGTAAGTTTAGGACCGCGTATTTTACGTACTGAAACTGCAGCCTTAGTTGCCTTATCAATTCTAGGCAGTCACTTCGGAGATTTATAACATGCAAAAAAATGAATTACTCCTTGGAAAAGCAACTTCTTATCTTGAAGAATACGATCCTACCGTGCTGCAGCCTATCGGACGCAATTTAGGTCGCGCTCAATTAAAAAGCAACGTAAGTTTGGGATACGACTTATGGCGCCTTTATGAAATTACTTATTTAAATCGCCAAGGGATCCCGCAGATTGCCGTAGGAACAATAAAAGTTCCGGCAACCTCTCCTTATATTGTCGAATCAAAATCATTAAAACTCTATATCGGATCTTTTACCCAAACTAAATTCAGCAATAAAGAAGAAGTTACAGCTATTATCGCCCATGATCTGAGCAAGGTTCTTGAAACCAATGTTGAAGTTAAATTATTTGCTTTAAACGAAAATAACGAGTGCTTTAATATTCAAATGCTAAGCGGTACATCAATTGACCAAGAACCTATAGAAAAGCCGGTCTATGAGCCCGATCCTAAATTGCTTGTTCCCTCAAACGGTCATTACGTTATTGAAACTTTAAGATCTGATTTGTTAAGAACATTATGTCCGGTAACTGGACAACCCGATCATGCTTCAATCATGATTAGGTACGAAGGTGAACAAATAGACAAAAAAGCACTTCTTTCCTATATTGTCTCATATCGGCGTCACAGAGGCTTTCACGAGCAATGCTGTGAACAGATTTTCAATGACATAAAACAAAATCTGCGTCCGGTAAAGCTCTGCGTTATGGCATGTTTTACCCGCCGCGGCGGAATTGACATCAATCCTATTCGTAATGAATTTAGTGAAGACATAATTCCTGTAAGGACTATCCGCCAATAATCATTGTTTTAACTGAAAAAAAACGATTAAATAGTTACAATAAAAAAAAGATCAACATAAGGACAAAAGTATGAGTGTAAAAGTAGTATGGCCCCAAGGCTCAATGGCCCTTTTAACGCAGCTTGAAGCCGACAGCATCTCTCTTAATTCAAGAGGTGAATTATACGATTTGTATCGTAATTGCTCACTTGCAGTCTTAAACAGCGGCAACCTTACAGATAATTCAAAAGAACTGCTTGAAAATTATCAGAATTTTGAAATCAATGTGGTAAGAAACGAGCGCGGACTTAAAATTGAATTAATAAACCCGCCGGAGTCTTCAATCGTTGACGGTGAAATAGTATCCATGCTGCAAAAGCATCTGTTTTCAGTACTGCGCGATATTGTTTTAACGAACGTTGCCCACAAAGAGCTCTTAAAGCTTTCATCCGACAAATTGTCTAAATCTCAAGGCATAACCAATTGGATATTTTTAATTCTGCGCAATGCAGGAGCGCTGCTTGCCGATACGCAGCCTAATATCGCTGTTTGCTGGGGCGGTCATTCAATAAGCACGGAAGAATATAATTACGCCTATAAAGTCGGAAAAGAGTTAGGCTTACGCAAGATTGACATCTGCACGGGATGCGGACCGGGAATAATGGAAGCGCCGATGCGCGGCAGCATTATGGGACATATTCAGCAGAGTGCTGAATATTGCCGCCGCATCGGACTTACAGAGCCGTCAATTATTGCCGCGGAGCCGCCTAACTCCATGGTATCCGAACTCGTTATCTTGCCTGATATCGAAAAGCGTCTGGAAGCTTTCGTGCGCTTGGGACACGTTCTTATTGTATTTCCCGGCGGTCCCGGTACAGCTGAAGAGCTGCTTTTTATTCTCGGAATTAAATTATTAAGAGAAAATCGTCATAATCCTGTTCCTCTGATTTTGACCGGCAATGATAAGAGCCGTCCCTATTTTGAGGCCTTAGATTCATTTTTAAAATCTTCACTTGGCGATGAAATCTCGCGTTATTATCAAATCATAATAAATGATCCTAAAGCTGTAGCAATTGAAGTAAGCAAAGGTCTTGAGACTGTCCACGAACACCGTAATCTTGTGCATGAATCCTATTGCTTTAACTGGTCTTTAACCATTCCTGAAGAGTTGCAAAAACCTTTTGAAGTCAATCATGAGAATATGAGTGCCCTTGATCTGCATAAAGATCAAGAGCCGTGGAAGCTTGCTGCCGCCTTACGCCGCGCTTTTTCAGGAATAGTCACCGGCAACGTTAAAGAGTACGGCATAAAAATGGTTGCGGAAAAGGGTCCGTTTACCCTTCATGGGGATAAAGAAATCATTGATAATATGGATAAATTGATGCGCGACTTTATTGCCCAGGGACGCATTCTTTTATCTGAGCGCAAATATAAACCGTGCTACCGTTTTGAACACGATAAGTAAGTTAACCTGTGACCGGGAGAGATTCCGGTTCTTCTTTTTTTTATTATGAAAAATATATTAAAAATTTCTCTTTTATCTGCTCTTCTTATCACGCTTAGCGCCCATGCAGCTGATAAAGCATCAAATCAATCAATTAAACAACTCTCTTTTAATCTTGATGACAGAGACTACACCGTAAGTTTTAATTGTCCTAAAGAATTTAAAGACAGTGTGTTCAAACATGACAACATGCTAAGCATTATTTTGAGCAATGAAAATAACAAACTTACTATTTCATATACAAACATTAAATTAAACAAGGAAGAACTTAACTACCTAAAAGATAAACAGCATTTTAAAGACAGCATATTAAAGCCTTTTTCCGACAAAGAAAACTTGTTATATGGACAATATAATCTGATAAAAGAACAATATGCTAAAGATCACTACAGCATCATACTAACCGGTTTTTTAAAAAAACCTGAAGACGAATATCTTCCTGATTCTGAAAATCACTTCTATCAGCGCACTGATCTGATGTTTAATGATTTTCATCGTCTAAGCTGTCAAGTATCAGGACGTCAAAGCGAAGCTGCCGTAACCAAATTCATATTCAACAGCAACCTATCACTATGTAAAAGCGTAATTAACAGCTTTAAAGTAAATCCGAAATAAACTAACTAAATAAAAGATAAAATCACACTTCCGCAAATAAAAGCGTATATGCCGGCTAAAACATCGTCTATCATAATACCGAAACCGCCGGCAACTTTTTTATCAGCCAAGGAAACCGGAAACGGTTTTAAAATATCAAAAATTCTAAATAACACAAAAGCTAAAAAGGCATACCAGTAGTTTGCCGGATAACACATAACACTTATAAACATACCGACAAATTCGTCAATAACGATTCCGCCGTGATCGTGCACGCCCATAGTCTTCTCTGCTTCAGAGCAAGCCTTAACCCCGATAAAGAAGCTTAAAACTATAAACAAAGCAGAGATAATCGGATCTATATATAAAAGAACCATGCAAATCGGAATTGCGGCTAAAGAGCCGAATGTTCCGGGAGCTTTAGGAGCAAGACCGGCTCCGAAACCTACTGCCAACAAGTGCCAAAGATTTTTTAAATTTAATTTACGCAGTAATTCACGGGATGCCATGGTAAATCCTTAAAGAAAAATATATAAACTAATTTACCCAAAGAGAAACCAAAATAAAAGACAGGAAAACGAAAAAGCCGCTATCAATATGACAGCGGCTCTTAAAAAGATAAGCCCGGCAATGACCTGCTCTCGCGCAAACGTACGTTGCACTACCATCGGCGTGTTTGCATTTCACTTCTGTGTTCGGAATGGTTACAGGTGGTTCTGCAAAGCTATCGTCACCGGGCGAATTCGTTAACTTCACTCAAGCTTCCTTACTCTCTTATGCCTTCTCAAGGTTCCTCTTAAGCGCCGCACTCCTCCGTGCTTTCCGGGGTTGTACGGCCAA